>MGTI01000128.1:15831-16016 GCA_001799365.1 Desulfobacterales bacterium GWB2_56_26
GGCTTCGACGAGAAAGGGCTGCAGCGCCGCCGCCGGGCCGCCGATGGCGATGGTGCGGACGGGGGCGATTCTTCTGCGATGGAGGAGGGCGGCGATGGTGTAGACCGGACGGCTGAAGACCTCGTCGATCAGTTCCGCCGCCGCCAGACGGATATGGTCGACGAAGGTCACGAGCAAAAGGGTGG
>MGTI01000128.1:16089-23634 GCA_001799365.1 Desulfobacterales bacterium GWB2_56_26
AAGTTTTCCAAGCACCACCATGGCATCGGTGGGGGTGGGGGCTGTGCCGCCTTCGGCCATCGACCGGCCCTGGCGCCCCGGGCCGATGTGGAAGGCACCGTCATGCCAGGTGACCGTGCTGTCGCCGCCGAGCCCAATGGACTTGGTTTTAAGCGCCCGGACCAGGGTGGGCCGGCCGGCGATTTCGATGCCGTAGGGTTCAAGCAGCGGCGAGCCATCGGCCAGGAGCGAGATGTCGGTCGTGGTCCCGCCGATGTCAAGGAGGAGGGCATCTTCCGGTCCGGGGTCCAAAGCGAGACAGCCCATGACGCTGGCCGAGGGGCCGGAGTGGATCGACTCGCAGGGGAAGTCGTTGGCCCGGGCAAAGGGAATGGTGCCGCCGTCGGCCTTGAGGATATGACAGGGGCAGGTGATGCCCAGGTGAGCCAGGCCCTCTTCCATGGCCTCCTTGAACCGGGCGAAGCGGGACGATAACGCGCAGTTCAGCCAGGTCGAGAAAACCCGGCGGGGAAAGTTGGGCAGGCCGGAGATGCGGTGGCCCATGGTGATATGGCTGAACCGGCCGGCTAATCGTTCGGCGATAGCGATTTCGTGACGGTTGTTGCGGTAGGAAAATTTGGTGACGATGCCCACCGAGTCGATGCCCTGCCGTGCAATCGCGGCCGCGGCGGCCTCGATCCCCTTCGGGTCGGGATCGTGGAGGATGTGGCCGCGATGGTCGATGCAGCCGTCCAGGAACCAGGTCGGGCAGCTTCGGGCGAGAAACTCTGGATTCATGCCCGGTCCGGCCTGGACCAGCATGCCCACCGGATCGAGGGCGCCGGTAACGATGGCGTTGGTACAGAGGGTGCTGCTCAGGTGAATCCGGGCGAGTCGCTTGCGGTCGTCGGGAACCAACCCCTGCAGGAGGGTGATGATGGCATCGCTCAGATGCTGCTGGTCGACACTTACTTTATGCTTGGCCGCCAGCCTGTCGCCATCAAGCAGTACACCGTCCGCATGGGTTCCACCGACATCGATCCCGATAATCATTGACGCACCTTCCCGTATATGAGATTGAGGAATTTGCCAACTCCGTCTGTATCATAGCCGAAGAACGTGAATTGTCACTCCGAAAACGAACGGGAACCGACAAGTCCCGAAGCGGCGAGAGGCTATTTAAAATCGACTGCCGCTGCTCCGCAGGGAACTGAGGAAGAGGCCGATGCCGCCGACCAGCAGCACCAGGATGGTGATCAGGTCGAAGGCCGACATGTTGTTGAATCGAAAATGGGTCTGGCTGATGACGCCGAAGGCCAGCATGATCATAGAGCCCGTGGCAAGCAGCCAGCCGATCGGGTTGCGGCCGTTGTAGAACAGCATGCCCACCCCGAAGATAAAGGGGATCATCACCATGCCGCCGGTGATACTTACGCCCCACATGCTCCACAGGCGATAGCCCACACCAAAGCCGGTGGTAACCTGGATGTTATTCAGAAAGAGATAACCCCCGCCGATCATCATGACCAGCCCGAGAAAAAACCGGCCGATCCCTCCTTCGGTACCACCTGCGCCATGCATAGTTCCGTCTCCTCTTTTCGTGTTCAGTTTTTCAGGTAATTCAGTGTATTCTCCGAGAGGAAAGCGGTCAAGGGAGCTTTTGGTTTTACTTCGTTTACCGGTGGCGCCATGCCTTGATTTCCCGCCGATGTCTGATAACCTTAGGGAAGTCATTATAACGGTTCGGAAAGTATTCTGAAAAAAACATGGAGGAACACACATGAGCATGAGAGTGAAGAACAATATCCATTGGGTGGGCAAGATAGACTGGGAGCTGCGGAAATTCCACGGGGACGAATACTCCACCCATAAGGGATCCTCATACAATTCCTATCTGGTCAGGGAACAGAAGGTCGCCCTGATCGATACGGTCTGGGGTCCGTATGCGAAAGAGTTCGTCGACAGGCTGGCGGCCGAGATCGACTTGAAAAAGATCGATTACATCATCGCCAGTCACGCCGAAAGCGACCACAGCGGAGCCCTGCCCGAGCTGATGCGGCACATCCCGGACACCCCCATCTACTGTACCAAAAACGGCGTCAAGTCGCTGACTGGCATGTACCACAAAGACTGGAACTTCCGGACGGTCAAGACCGGCGACAAGCTCAGCCTCGGCGACAAGGAACTGGTCTTTGTCGAGGCACCTATGCTGCACTGGCCGGACAGCATGTTCTCCTACCTGACCGGCGACGCGGTGCTGTTCAGCAACGACGCCTTCGGCCAGCACTACGCCTCGGAGTCGATGTTCAACGATCTGGTCGACCAGGCCGAACTGTTCCAGGAATGCCTGAAATACTACGCCAACATCCTGACCCCGTTCAGCCCGATGGTGATAAGAAAAATTAATGAAGTACTGGGCTTCAAGCTGCCGCTCGATATGATCCTCACCAGTCACGGCATCATCTGGCGCGACAAACCGGCGCAGATCGTCGAAAAATATCTGCAGTGGGCGGATAACTATCAGGAAAACCAGATCACCATCCTCTACGACACCATGTGGAACAGCACCCGGGTCATGGCCGAGGAGATCGCCGCCGGGATCGGCGAGGTTGACACAGAGGTGACGGTCAAACTCTACAACCTGGCCAAAACCGATAAAAACGACGCGATCACCGAGGTCTTCAAATCGAAGGCGGTCCTGGTCGGTTCGCCGACCATCAACAACGGCATCCTGGTCAGTGTGGCGGCCCTGCTCGAAGAGATGAAGGGTTTGAAGTTCAAGAACAAAAAGGCGGCCGCTTTCGGCAGCTACGGCTGGAGCGGGGAATCGGTGAAGGTCATTGCCCGCCATCTAACCGAGTCGGGATTTCTGGTTGGCGACGAAGGGTTGCGTCTGACCTGGGCGCCCGATGGGGAGAGCAGGAAGGCCTGTCGGGAATACGGGCGGACCTTTGCCAAAACGTGAGAATTTACACCTCACCCTCTTTCCGGCAGTTCTCCCAGCGGGCCAGGTCCTCCGGGGCGATGTGTTTGGCCCAGGCGATCGACCACTCGCCGAACGGGACGAGCAGCTTGTAGAGTTCTTGTCCCAGGTCGGTCAACTGATAACCGTCCAGGGTTCGGTCGATCAGTCTGGCCTCGCGTAGATCGCTGAGTCTTTTGTTCAGTATCGACGGCGAGATCGTTTCGCAGTAGCCCTGCAAGGCACGGAAGGTGGCCGGACCCTGACTGAGGTGCCAGACGATGCCCATGGCCCAGCGCCGCCCGAGCAGATCGAATACCGCCATGATCGGCGTGCCGGTCTGGGAGCCTCGAACCGGACTTCCCGGTCGTGGTATTGCCATGTTTCTCTCCTTGCGAGGGTTCTTCCTTGTGAGGGCGGCACATGATGTCGTCGCCTTGATTCCAGGCAAGGCTCCTGCCTCACCGGGAGTTACTATCACTCTTTTCCCCTGGGTCGTGCAGGCGCTGACCCCGCCCTGCCGCACAGCAGTGTAGCGGGGCGGGACGGAAATGGAAAGGAAACAAAACGGGCGGGAACCTTATCCGCTGTTTTTCTTCAATTCCAGCAGGGTGCGGCCGCCGATGCCTATGCTTTCTGCGGGCAGCTCGTTGATGAGCACGATAAATTTTTCAGCCGGGATGTCGGTGACAGCGACCGCCGTTTCGGTAAGGGCGGCTATGAGCTGCTTTCTCGTCTCCGGGGGAGTCTGGTGCATGGCAACTGATATAATGGGCATATTGTTCCTCTTCTGAATTTTTGTTGCGACAGTCTCGATCCCGGCCGCGGTTGGGTCGATTGCCGATGAATTGCTATTTTATTTGTAGCATGCTATGTAAAAAATATCATGCTACAAATAAAATAGCAAGATTTAATCACACGAGTTGCGACGGACCGGGGCCGGCCTGCCGGATGAGTTGCGGAACGGATATTGCAAATATCATTCGTAAGCCAAAGGGATGAGCCAATTCTACCCAACAGGGAGGAGCATTATGGAAATCAACACCAGCAGTATAGCTGCACGAGAAGCTGCCCTGAACAAAGCCGGTATCGGTCAGGACATCCTGAGCAAGACCCTTGCCAAGGTTGAGGAAAACGATCAGCGGCGTCCCCCCAAGGAGCCCAAACCACCGGAACCTGCCAATTCTGCCAAACAGGGAAGAATAGATCTGTACGCCTGAAACGAGCAGCCCGAATACCCGAATACGGCCCCTGGTCGCAATTACAATGTAATTCGTTTTTGTAATTGTAATTGGGATTGCAGCCAGGGAATCGGGGGCGCGCACTCGGAGTTTTTGTCCGCGCCCAGGCAGATACGGCCGATTGTATCAATGTTTTCAGTATCCCACGGTTTTTGCAAGCCGTTCCCGCCTTGATTTTCCGATTTGTTTCGCCGATAATCGAATGAGTTGCGGGATCTGTCCAAGTTTCGGCGATCATTGCTGCCGTCGATTGTTCAGGTCAATCTTCTGACTCATCTTGAGCCGCGAGGCAAGCCAATGCGTGGGTGGTGTTCTCAGCAGATACGGGCCTCTGGTATCTCTTTCATTATCTTTGTCATTATTGCCGCTGTTCCCATATTTCCCGGACAGGCGGCGGGGCCTGCGGGCTCGGTCGCCGGAACAGGTGTTCCCGCCGCCGCGGGCGAGACTCGCCGGCTGCAGGTCACCTTCATCAATCCCGGCATATCCGACGCCGACAATCCGACCGGAACCTTCTGGCTGTCGGTATCCGCCTTCATGCAGGCTGCGGCCGTCGATCTGGATATCGATCTTGAGATCATCTATTCGGAACGTAATCATGTATTGATGCGGGAACAGGCGCAAGCCGTCGCCGCCAGAGCCGCGCAGCCCGATGTGGTCATCGTCGTCAACGAAAAACTCGCCGCGGCGGAAATGGTCAAAGCCCTCGATAAGGCGGGGATCAAGATCTTTGTCCTGCTCAATACCTTTGTCGACGAACAGATCGGGGAAATGGGTAGGCCCCGGCAAAAATTCCCCGGATATCTCGGATCACTGGTCCCGGACAATAAAATCGCCGGTTACCTGCTGGCCCGGCAGTTGTTCGCTAAGGCGAGGCAACAGGGTTTTGGCAAGGACGGCCGGATGGAAGTCGTCGCCATTACCGGCGATCATGTCACTCCTGCCGCTATTGCCCGCAATGCGGGACTGCAGCAAGCCATTGACGAGATGGCTGAGATCGATCTCAAGCAGATGTTTGTGGGGCAATGGAATCGCGATACCGCCAACATCCAGGCCGCTGGGGCGCTCATTCGCTACCCTGGAATTTCGGCAATATGGGCGGCTAACGACCCCATGGCCCTCGGCGCTCTTGACGCGGTCCGGCAAGCCGGCAGGAAAGCCGGGCAGGATGTTATGATCGGCGGCCTCAATTGGGATCCGCCGGCCCTTGAGCAAATCCGGGATGGCGGTCTGGCGGTTTCGGTAGGCGGCCACTTCATGACCGGCGCCTGGGCCCTCATCCTGCTCCACGACTATTTTCACGGCCGGGATTTTGCCGAGATCGGCACGGAACTCCAGTTCCCGATCTTCAGCTCCCTCGACCGGCGGAACGTCGATCGCTACCTTGCCGTCTTTGGCGACGGCGACTGGAATAAGATCGATTTTCGCAAATTTTCGAAAGTTCTCAATCCAAGACTTTTGCAATATACGTTCAGTCTGGAAGGGGTGTATGACACCTTTGCCCCGTGATCCGAGACCGCCCTGGATCTGTCAGTCCTCGTCGCCGAACGGGGTGGCGTCGTGATTTCCGGTTTGAAAATATCGCAAGGGGGCAGTATAAGGAGAGGGAGTCCCTTTTCCCGGAATATGAGCGACCACATGAATACCACCAAACGCATTCTTGTCATAGACGACGAACCGACCGCCGTCGATCTGCTGCACCGTATCCTGGAACTGAACGGTTATGAGGTCCTGGACGCGGCCAACGGTATCGAAGGGGTCGAGCTTTTTCGTCACAACATTTGCGATCTGGTTATCACCGATATGGTCATGCCGAAAAAAGACGGGTTGCAGACTATTCTCGATCTGCGCGACGACTATCCCGATCTGCCGATCATCGCCATCTCGGGCGGCGGAACAATCTCCAAAGAGCGCTACCTCGCTGTTGCCGGCTATCTGGACAAGGTTATCACCATAGCCAAGCCCTTTACCATCGAGACCATTCTCAAGGCCGTGGCCACACTTCTGGGTAACTCCGTAAAACCCGAGGCGTCTTAAGTCCTACACCATCCCGCATCGGTCAACCGTCCGCTTGTCGGCAGGCCCATCCCCCTGTCGTCTTTTAATTGCAAAGATATCTCAGGCTTCGTCGTCCCGGAAGCGATTCCGAAGATTGACCGGCGAGACCGTTTTGAGTAGAATACCGCCGTATTACCCGCAGGCAGGCGAAGTGCAGGAGCAATAATCACAGGGGTGAGCAATGAATTCGGGTGTTGAGGTCGGAATGACCATCAATTACGTGATCGATTCCAGTTGTTCCAAATATAAAGATCTGCCGGCAATCGGCATGGCGATGGAACAGCCTCTTACGTACGGCGAATTTCATCTGCGCATTTTGGCCCTTGCCGAGTTGCTGCGCGCGGAGGGGGTGGAGAAGGGCGATCACATCGCCATCCTCGGCGAAAATTCCCACAACTGGGGCATGGCCTATCTGGCCATCGTCCGCCTTGGCGCCGTCGCCGTACCCATCCTGCCCGACCTGCCGGAGGCCGACGTCCATCACATCCTGGGCGAGATGCGGGTGGGGGCGCTCTTCACTACGCAAAAACAGATAGAAAAGATATACGAGCTGCGCCGGGAGCTGGCCGGACCGATCATCACCCTCGACGATTACCAAGGCGAACTGGCCGTGGTCGAGTCGCGCACCTTTGCCAGCTATCTGCAGGGGGCCCTGGAAAGATTCCAGGCCCTGCCGGAGCCGCCGGTTTTTGCGCCGGTCGGTGAAGACGAATTGGCCTCAATCCTCTATACCTCCGGCACCTCCGGCTATTCCAAGGCGGTCATGCTCAGCCACAAGAACCTGACCGCCAATGCCTATGCGGCGTCGAGTCTGATGCCGATTCCGCCCGGTTCGGTCTGGCTGTCCATCCTGCCCATGTCCCATACCTATGAATTTACCTGCGGTTTTATCCTACCGCTCTTGTGCGGGGCGCGGATCGCCTATGCAGGCAAGTCGCCGACCCCGGCGATCCTGCAGAAACTCTGCGAGCACGAAAAACCCTTCGCCATCTTCGCCGTGCCGCTGGTGCTGGAAAAGATCTACAAAAAGCGGGTCCTGCCGCAGGTGCAGAAGAGCGGCCTGTTGAAGCTGGCCTGTAAATTCGGTCCCAGCCGGAGACTCATCTACCGCAAGATCGGCAAGAAACTCGGGGCTTTCTTCGGCGGCAACCTGCACCTGATGGGCATCGGTGGGGCGGCCCTCAACCCGGAGGTGGAGAAGTTTCTTTACGAGGCGAGGTTTCCTTATCTGATCGGCTACGGGATGACTGAATCGGCGCCGCTCATTGCCGGGGGGCCGTTCGGCGACAAGACGATCGCCATCGG
>MGTI01000128.1:23650-26733 GCA_001799365.1 Desulfobacterales bacterium GWB2_56_26
ATCCCGGGTGCGCAGGTGAAAATCGCGGGAGCCGATCCCGAGACCGGCATCGGCGAGATCACTGTCTGTGGACCCAGTGTGATGCAGGGCTATTTCAACGACCCGGAGGCCACCGCGGGGGCGTTGAGCGCCGACGGCTGGCTGTCGACCGGCGATCTCGGCCGCTTCGACGAACAGAACAACCTCCATGTCTGCGGCCGCTCGAAGAATGTCATCGTCCTCCCCAGCGGCGAGAACGTCTATCCCGAGGCCATCGAACACAAGATCAACACCTACACCTGGGTGGTGGAAAGCCTGGTGGTCGAGAACAACGGCCAGGTCGAGGCATGGGTCTATCCCGATTACGAGTTCATCGACGAGGCGACCGCCGGCATCTCCCGCAGCGACCGCCGGACCTACCTTGAAAACCTCCTGGAAAAGCTGAGGCTGGAACTGAACGAGCAGTTGGCAAAATCGGCTCGGCTGAGCCAGGTATATGAGCGCCGGGAGCCGTTCATCAAGACGGCCACCCACAAGATCAAACGGTATCTGTACAGCGGCGGCAAAGTGGTGCTGTAGGGGCGAAAAATCTTTCGCCCTCATAAAGGGCGAAAGATTTTTCGCCCCTACGAGGCCCTGGCCAGCATTCCTGGGTGTGGTAAAAAACCTGCTCCCGACCTGATAGTGCAACCATTCTCAGAATTCTTTTATTCAGAAATGACCATAGAATATAAAAGGACCATCTGCCCCCTCGACTGCCCGGATAGCTGCGGAATGATTGCGACCGTCACTGACGGCCGGGTGACCAGGCTCGCGGGCGACAGGGACCACACTTACACCAACGGCTTCATCTGCCGCAAGATGCAGGGTTATCACGATCGGCTGTACGGGACCGACCGGGTTCTTTTCCCCCAGCTGCGGGCGGGGAAAAAGGGGGAAGGGCGATTCAGGCGCATCGGTTGGGATGAGGCCCTGGATATGTTGGCGGAGCGGCTGCGGGAGATAGCTGCGCGCTTTGGCGGCGAATCGATCCTGCCGTACTGTTACGCCGGCAACATGGGGGCGGTCAGCCGCAATGCCGGCTTCCCGCTTTTCCATAAGCTGGGGTCCTCGCAGCTCGATCAGACCATCTGCTCGGCCACGGCCGGGGCCGGCTGGAGCAGGCAGTGCGGCGAACTTCCCGGTTGCCCGCCGGAAAACGCCGCGGAGGCGGAGTTGATCGTCGCCTGGGGCGTCAATATCCGGGTGACCAACATCCATTTCTGGCAGTATGTGGCCGCCGCCCGAAAAAAAGGCGGGCGGCTGGTGGTGATCGACCCCTACCGCAACGAGACGGCCAGGGCCGCCGACCTCCATTTTCCGGTACTGCCCGGCGGCGACGGGGCACTGGCGCTCGGCATCATGAAGGTGCTGATCGAGAGAAGCCTGGTCGACCGACAGTTCATCGACCGCGAGACGGAGGGTTTTGCGGGGCTGGCCGAATACCTTGCCGGTGCGGACTGGGCTGAGCTGGTCAAAGACAGTGGCCTCTCCCGCGAACAGATGGCAGAGCTGGCAGTTCTCATGTCCCGCACGAAGAAAACCTTCTTTCGGATCGGTATCGGCCTGTCCCGCCACAGCCGGGGCGGTATGGCGGTGCGGTCAATTGCCTCGCTTGCCGCCTGCCTCGGCCTTTTCGCCGGCGGTCCGGGCCGCGGAGTCCTGCTCACCACCGGCGCCTTCCGGGGCGAAAAGGCCAGGCTTGCCTGGCCATCGCTTGCGCCCGGTTGCACCCGGACCGTCAACATGATCCACCTGGGGCATGCCCTGACTACCCTGACGCCGCCGGTGAAGGCGCTCTTCGTCTACAACTGCAATCCTGTAAGCGTCAGTCCCGACGCATCTTCAGTCCGCAAGGGCCTTGCCCGGGAGGATCTGTTCACCGTGGTGCACGAACAGGTCATGACGCCCACCGCCCGCTATGCCGATCTGCTCCTGCCGGCCACCACATTTTTGGAGAACCGCGATATCTATACCGCCTACGGCCATTTTTACCTCGGGGTGACGAGCCCGGTGATCGAGCCGGTGGGCGAGACCAGATCGAATTTCGATCTCTTTCAGGCCCTGGCGAAAAAGATGGGTTTTAACGACCCGCCTTTTGTCCAAACCTGCGAGGAGAGAATCGCCGACTATCTTGGCAGCCTGCAGGGGTTGCCGGAGGGCTGCGATATAAAGGAAATCACGGCCGGCCGGTATATCCATTCCACCAACAGCCGCAGCGACGGCCGGGTGCTGACGGGCAAGGGTAAATTTCACTTTGCCGCTGTTGGTTTGTCGGGTGAACCGAGCGTCTGTCGTCTCACCCAGGCTGGAGAAAGCGCCGATCCCGACCTCCTCAGCCGTTTTCCCTTCCGGCTGATCGTCCCACCCCATGTCGACCTCCTGAACAGCACCTTCGGCGAACGGTATCCGGGCAAGGTAGGGGATGTCCTGGTGCACCCCGAGGATGCCGCGACCTGGGAGGTCGAGGACGGTGAAAAAGTTCTCCTTCGAAACCATCGCGGCAGCAGCGTGAGAATAGCCCGGGTGACGACCGATACCAGGCCGGGAGTGCTCGTTACCGAAGGCATATTCTGGCCCACCGAAGATGAGGGCGGCGGCATAAATGATCTGACCTCGCAGAAACTCGCCGATCTGGGCGGTGGGGCCACTTTCCATGAGTCGCTGGTAACTTTTGCCGGAAAAAATCGTTGCGGGTAATGCATCCCGAGCCTGGGTAAAATGTAACAGCGCTGACCCAAAAGCTTCAATCCGGGAGGATGGCTGTGGTTTACCGGAATGACGTCTGACGCCCTCGGGCAGGGTTGACAAGTATTTTCCCCAGATGTATACCAGAATCAATACCTTGATGCTCTCGTCCGGCCCCAGCCCTGCCTCGGTCGGAACCACGCACCCGTATCGACGTTTTACCCCTGTCATCGGTATATGCCTTCGGCCCGGGAAAAGCGCCAACTTTCCGATGGATGGATAGTGATATGGCCTTGACTCTTGCATTGGCGGCAATCATTGCGACATTTCTGTCGGCGATCTTGCCGCTGTTTTTTTTCCGCCGGCCCGGTCTTCAG
>MGTI01000129.1 GCA_001799365.1 Desulfobacterales bacterium GWB2_56_26
CCCCATCATCTTGGGGAACATCGGCCGATCGTGCAGGGGGATGATCATCAATCGATCCGGCAAAAGATCCTTGGCCACAATCAAAGATTTCTCGGATTCTTTTTGCTTTTCGTCCCCAGGCGATTCGATTCCATCGGGGGTGAGAACAGTGGTTTCCTCTGCCATTATTTCTCTCCTTGGTAAGTATCAAGCTGCTATTGAGATTCGTAAAACGTAGAACTCTGAATAATTATAATTGCAAATTACAGTTAATAAACCGGCGGTTGTCAAGCATCTTCCCGCCGTCCCATGAAAGGCATTTCCAACCAAAGATAATCATTTGCAATTGAATGCAAATACCTTTTACATCTTCCCGCCGTTTTCTCTAGCCAATGCATCGATCGATGCGGCAATCAATCTCCCTTCCAGGCATGGCGTAACTCGGATATATTTGCACCGATCGCTCCATCTTGATCTCGACCGGACAGACATTATTCTAATTCTGAGCCGGGTTCCGCCCTCAGTCGGTTACAAGGATACCGACATAACAACTTCAATCAGTGACAATCATGAATATCATCGACGCCCTGCTGCAGCGCAAATCCGCCCGCGCCTTTCTCGATAAACCGGTAGACCGCGAAAAAATCGAGCGGATTCTCAGAGCGGCCCGCCACGCTCCGTCTGGTACCAATGCCCAGCCGTGGCAGGTAGCCGTGGTCAGCGGCAAAAAAAAGGAGGAGTTGACCAGGATACTGAGCGAGGCCTTTCAGCAGAACGGTCCCGGCGTCATGGATTATCAGTACTATCCGATCGACTGGCACGAGCCGTACAAAAGCCGCCGGGTGGCCTGCGGCGCCCAGCTCTATACCGCCTTAGGGATCGACCGCCGGGACAAAGAGAGACGGCTCGCCCAGTGGGCGGCAAATTACCGGGCCTTCGGGGCTCCGGTCATCCTCTTCTTCTTTCTCGATCCGGTGATGCAAAAGGGCTCCTTTCTCGATTACGGGATGTTTCTCCAATCGGTCATGCTCGCGGCGCAGGAGGAAGGACTTGCCACCTGCGCTCAGGCAGCCCTCGGTCAATACCCGCAGCTCATCAAGGATTTTCTCGGCTACAGCAGGGACACCACCCTCATCTGCGGGATGGCCTTGGGCTACGAGGATAAAGAGGCCCCTGTCAATCACTACCGCACCCCCCGGGAAGAAGTGGTGGTTTTCACCCGTTTCTTCGAATAAGACTATTATGTTGTTCGGAAAAATCCGGTACAATGAGTTGAAAAGCAGTCAATGGTTCAATCTTTTTGCCACATAACCCGGAGACCAGTATGTTCACCTTTGGCGACATCCGCAATATTGCCGTCCAGATCGAGAAAAACGGCGAAGAAAGCTATCGCAACGCCGGCCGGATAGCGAAGGATCCAGAGATAACCCGGATAATGAACTGGATGGCCGACGAGGAAAAATGTCATGGGGCATGGTTCGAAAATCTTCGGTCGACGAAACCCATCACGGCCGAGCAGCAGGAAATGGAAGCACTGGGCAAGTCGCTGCTGCAGGATATGATTAAGGGCAACACCTTTCTTCTGTCGCAAAGCGAACTTGAAAATGTCGCGACCCTTGTGGAGGTGATCACTCAGTCACAGGTGTTCGAACAGGATACCATCCTCTTCTACGAGTTTCTCCTTGGCCTGATCGACGACCAGGACACCGCGGTCCAGTTGCAGAAGATCATCGAAGAAGAACGCAACCACCTTCGCAGGCTTACGGTGATGGCGGACGAATTTCCCACCAGCACGTCCCGTCCCTCGCCCGTCGAAGCCGGATGAGGTTTGACCATAGCCTGATAACAATTATCCTGACAACCATCGCCAAATGAGCCTTTTTATGACTACCATACACCGTTTACCGACTCTGCTATCGACCGTTTTGCTAGTGCTCGTCTGGTTCTCCCCCCTGGCGGCGGAAGAAACGCTGCCGCTGACCAGCGGCCAGACAGTCTATGTGCCGGCCTACTCCCATATCTATCACGGCAATGGCGAAGACCGCCTGCTGCTCACGGTCACCCTCAGCATCCGCAACGTCTCCTCCAGCGCGTCGATGACGATTACAACAGTCAACTATCATGCCACAGAAGGCGGCCATCTCAGGCGTTTCATCACCAAACCCTTCATCCTCGGCCCCTACGGCTCTGAGCGCTTCGTCGTGCCGCAAAAGGATGACACCGGCGGCTCGGGCGCCAACTTTATCGTCGAATGGCAATCCGATAAACCGATCAGCCCGCCGATCATCGAAACAATCATGATCGGCAGCCAGAACCAGCTGGGCGTCTCTTTTACTTCCCGGGGACAGGCCGTCCGGAAATAGGCAGCCCTGCGCCTGCTCTTCCCGGGCCTTCGCTTTTGCCTGAAATCGCATTTTTTTACGTAAAGTTACTCGCCAAACCGACTCGGCAACATTAGCATAGACAATGGATACTGATTGAAACATGCAGCATTGTGCCGTCCTTTGTTGCGCGCGGCAGCAAGAGCCCATTTAACGGTGAGGAAACCATGACAAATCAGGATTTCATCAAACAACTTCAGGTGAATTCATCCACCTACAGCTATTTCGATATAGGCGAACTGGCACGGGCGGGAATAGGACCAATCGGCCGGTTGCCCTATTCCATCAGGATTCTCGTCGAGAACCTCCTCAGAAAACTTGACGGGCGCATCGTCACCGAAAAAGATCTCCGTACCATTGCCGGCTGGCGCACCTCGTACGAGTCGCCGGTGGAAATCCCTTACCACCCGGCCAGGGTCCTGATGCAGGATTTCACCGGCGTCCCGGCGGTGGTCGATCTGGCCGTCATGCGGGACGCCGTGCAATGGCTGGGGGGCGATCCTGCCAAGGTTAACCCCCGGGTGCCCGTCGAGCTGGTGGCCGACCATTCGGTCCAGGTCGATTTTTCCGGGACCGGCCAGAGTCTGACCGGCAACGTGGCGAAAGAATACGAACGCAACAACGAACGCTACGCTCTCCTCAAGTGGGCCCAGAAGAGCTTCGATAATTTCAAGGTCGTGCCGCCGAATTCCGGGATCTGCCATCAGGTCAACCTCGAGCATCTCGGCCGGGTGACCATCACCGAGACCGTGGGCGATGTGACCTATGCCTACCCGGACACCGTGGTCGGGCTCGACTCCCATACCCCGATGATCAACGGCATCGGCGTCATGGGCTGGGGGGTCGGCGGTATCGAGGCTGAAGCGGTGATGCTCGGCCAGCCCTACTACATGTCCATCCCAGAGGTAATCGGCGTGCGTCTGACCGGCCGGCTGCGGGCCGGGATCACCGCCACCGATCTGGTCCTGACCTTGACCGAGCTCCTGCGCAAGAGCAAGGTGGTGGAAAAATTCGTCGAGTATTTCGGGCCGGGCATGCAGCATCTCTCCATTCCCGACCGGGCCACCATCGCCAACATGACCCCGGAATACGGGGCGACACTCGGCTTTTTCCCCATCGACGGCAAGACCATCGATTACCTGCGGCTCACCGGCCGCAGACATCACGCCGCCGTCACCGAGGTCTACGCCCGAGCCAACGGGCTTTTTTATACGGAAGGGGAAGACCGCGAGTACACCAAGATCATCGATTTCGACCTGGCCACGGTGGAACCGTCCCTGGCAGGTCCCGCCCGGCCCCAGGACCGCGTGCCGCTGTCGGCCATGCGAACGACTTTCCGGAGTATCCTCGGCTGCAATTTCGAGCGCGACGCCAATAACAAAGCCGTCTCGACCTTCATGGACGAATCGGGCAGCGAGACCAGCCGCGAGCAGGCCTGCCATGTCAAAGCCAAAGCCGATATCGAAATCATCGTCAACGGCCGGCCGGTCAAAATCGGCGACGGCAGCGTGGTCATCGCCGCCATCACCTCCTGCACCAACACCTCCAACCCCTATGTCCTCGTTGGTGCGGGGCTCATGGCCAAAGAAGCGGTCAAGCGCGGCTTGAAAGTGCCGGGCCTGGTCAAAACCTCCTTTGCCCCGGGCTCGAAAGTCGTCAGCAGATATCTCGAAGAAAGCGGCCTCATGCCCTACTTTGAAGCGCTTGGTTTCCATATCGCCGCCTTCGGCTGCACCACCTGCATCGGCAACAGCGGGCCGCTGCATCCCGAGATCGACAAGGCCATCAAGGAGCACAACCTGAACGTCGCCGCGGTCCTTTCGGGCAACCGCAACTTCGAGGCACGAATCCACCAGCTGATCAAATCCAATTTCCTGGCCTCGCCAATGCTGGTGCTGGCCTTCGCCCTCGCCGGCCGGGTGGATACCGATCTCACCACAACGCCACTCGCTTACGACCCCAACAACGAGCCGGTATACCTGAAAGACATCTGGCCGAGTAACGAGGCGATCGAGGCCATCGTCGGCCGTCATGTAACCAGCGAAGCCTTCACCCTGGAATACGCGCAGATTTTCAGCGGCGACGCCTTCTGGCAGGGGCTGCCGGTGGCGGAAGGGACCACCTTTGCCTGGGAGGAAAACTCCACCTATATCAAGAAACCGCCCTATTTCGACGATTTCACCGATCTGCCGGCCGAGCCCCAGGATATCGTCGCCGCCCGGGCCTTTCTCCTGCTGGGCGACAGCGTGACCACCGACCATATCTCGCCGGCCGGGGCGATCAACAAGGATTATCCGGCCGGACGCTATCTGATCGAACAGGGGGTGGACCCGCAAAATTTCAACTCCTACGGGTCACGGCGGGGCAACCACGAAGTCATGATGCGCGGCACCTTCGGCAATATCCGGATCAAAAACAGGATGGTCGCGCCCAAGGAAGGGGCATACACCATCAAGTATCCCGGAAACGGAGAAATGTTCAATTATGACGCGGCGATGGCGTATCTTGCGGAAGGTACGCCGCTCATAGTGCTCGCCGGCAAGGAGTACGGCACCGGCTCCTCCCGGGACTGGGCGGCCAAGGGCACCAATCTTTTGGGGATCAAGGCGGTTATCGCCGAGTCCTTCGAACGGATCCACCGCAACAATCTGGTCGGCATGGGGCTTCTGCCCCTGGTCTTCAAGGAGGGAGAAAACTGCGAGACGCTCGGCCTTGACGGCTCGGAGGTCTTCACCATCGCCGGCCTCGGCGACATCGCCCCGCGTAAGGAAATCCAGGTGATCGCCCGAAAACCCGACGGCCGGGTGGTGCGGTTTGCCGTCATCGCCCGTCTCGACACCGAAGTGGATGTCACCTACTTCCGGCACGGCGGCATCCTGCCCTATGTGCTGCGGCAGATGATGATGTAGGGCGAAAAAGGAACCCTCATGACCGACCAATCACTCACGGAGTTGCTTCAAGCCGCCGGCCAGCTCAAGTTACGACCCGACGGGTCCTCATACACTTCGCTCTTCTTTTTCGACGAAAGAGCAATCGCGGCTCAAGTCGGCAAGCCTCTCCGCGAGGTCGAGTGTGCCGCCCTGGACCTTGAAATCGTGCCGGAGCGCTACAGCCGCAACCGGAAATACTTTTCTTGCGAGGACCAGGTCCGCCTCTTGAACTCCCATGTCGCCGTGATCGGCCTGGGCGGCCTGGGCGGTACGGTCACCGAGATCCTCGCCCGGCTCGGCGTAGGCACGCTCACTCTGGTGGACGGCGACTCGTTCGACGAAAGCAACCTCAACCGCCAGATACTGAGCAGCCCTGCGAAATTGGGACAAAAAAAAGCCGTGGCGGCGGGCGAGCGCGTGGCGGAGATCAATCCGGCCGTAACGGTGCGGGAGGTCGCCGAATTCTTCACCGCGGCAAATGGCTCCACGATCCTCACCGGAGTCCACCTGGCGGCCGATTGTCTCGATACCATCGGCGACCGCTTCCTGCTCGAAGATATCTGCGGGAAAGCGGGAATACCCATGGTTTCTGCCGCCATCGGCGGCACCAGCGGCCAGGCGATCGCCGTATTCCCGGGCGACCCGGGCCTGCGCCGGATTTACGGGGCGCCGGAAAAGGCTCCCGCCCGGGGCATTGAGGCAAGTCTCGGCACTCTGCCTTTCGGGGCGATATACATGGCCGCCGTGGAGTGCGCGGAAATCACCACCATCCTCCTCGGCAAGCCGCCGGAACTGCGCAACAGGCTGATGCTCGCCGAGATAAGCGAACATACGGCGGAGGTGATTAACCTCCCTTGATCGCACGAAGGGCTGGTTGTAGCGGGCTAGGGCAAAAGATTTTTCGCCCCTACGCGGCAACCTCGGCTGGAGAATCGGGCTATCTGTCGATATTGTGGAAGACGTTGATATAGTCTTTTTTAGACTTGACCGGCGTATCGAACACCACATCCTTCACCCCGTATTTCTGGATGAGCATTTCGGCCGTTTTTCGGCGCTGTTCGCTGTCGGTTTTCAAGGCGCCATCCAGGCTCAAGGCACCGTTCAGGTTACCGAGGGTCACCACCCCATTGTCAACGGCAACCGTCACCCGTGGGGCAAAGTTGACGACGTGGGCATGGATGTTGGCGAGTAAGGCTCGCTCCCGCAGCATGGCTGCGGATTCGGCAGTGGTATCGAATCTTCCCTTCTTGACTTCGCTGTCGAGGATGTCGACGACATCCTCGACCTGCAGGACGTCGATGTGCAGGACCATGTCATACAGGCTGCTGTCCCAGGTATCCTTGCCATAGAGCGAGAGTCCCCAGCGGCGCCGCTCGTCGTCGTCCTTTTTCAACATATACCGGGCTTCTTCCTCGGAACAGTTTTCCCGCTTCATCTCCTCTTGCACCCGGTCTTCCATGTTGGCGATAATCCGAACCTTCATGACGTGAGCGATGTCCCGCAGGAAAAAATGGCCGGAAAGGCCATGATAGACGATATTGTCCTTGGCCATGTGGGTGAGGAACGCGGAACGGAAGTAGCTGATATACCGCTCCTTACCGTGATGAAACCGCTCCAGGATGCGCGGTGCGTCATGGAGCGCCTTGATCAGCCTGATTTCCGGAATGGCAAACTCTTCGCAGGTTTCGAGAAGGATGTCCCTGGAAACAC
The DNA here is from genome assembly GCA_001799365.1 of Desulfobacterales bacterium GWB2_56_26. GTDB lineage: Bacteria > Desulfobacterota > Desulfobulbia > Desulfobulbales > Desulfocapsaceae > Desulforhopalus_A. The sequence goes on from MGTI01000129.1 coordinate 7,001, forward strand.
ATTCATACCCAAGTCTTTCTGCCAGTGCTTCGGCAACCTCCTTGCCCCGGCTGTAGGATCCTCTTGAGATAGTGATAATGGCCACGATTAACTCCCTCTTACTGAGATGAATAAATGAACGATGTACCAGGCGACAAGAGTCGTTTTTGGGCCATCTTTCGGCACGTTCCGGATAAGTCCCCTAAACATTTCCAGGGGACTTAACTGTCTCAATAGTATTCACATTTTGCCGGAAATGCAAATACCGCGGCCGATAATTTCACTTGAAGAAGTTGAGGAGGGCGTGAAGAGTCGTCAGGGGATGCGGCGGACAGCCGGGGATATAGAGATCTACCGGGACAATACTATTCAAATCCCCGACAATCTCCCCGCTGCCGTAAAACGGCCCGCCACTGATGGCGCAGGCACCGCTGGCGATCACTACTTTCGGGGCGGGCACCGCCTCGTAGGTGGTGATGAGGGCCGTTTTCATATTCCGGGAAATCGGCCCGGTCACATGGATGCCGTCGGCATGACGGGGCGAGGCGACGAAATCAATGCCGAACCGGGAAAGGTCGAAGAACGGGGTATTGAGCACGTTGGTATCCGCCTCGCAGGCGTTGCAGCCCGCCGCCGAAACCTGGCGCAACTGCAGGGACCGGCCGAACAGCTTCTTGAAATGCTTCTTGGCATGATCGGCCAGCGCCGGCAGCGAGCCATCGCAAATGAGCGCCTCCCGGCTTGCCGCCCCCATGCCGAACTCCTGGCTGAAGGTGACAAAGGCCCCTTCACCAACATGTTCGCAACGGCCGCAGAAGGTGCACTTGCCGAGATCGATTTTCTTCTCTTCGCCGAGAATCGCATCCTGCGGACATATCTCCGCACAATGGTTGATCAGGGCAGGATCGCAGTCGGCGTTGATCCGCGGCAGGCCTCGATACCTCTTATAGAGCTCTATCGGCTGCTTGGGATAGGCGGTGGTTTTGCACCCCTGTTCCGCTCTGTTTCTGATGAGTTTCAACATATTTCTATACCTTCTTTACCGCACAGGATAGTGGTTTTTAAAGATCAAACCCACAGTAGGAAAGATTGAAGCTTTTGTTGCATAGCGGGAAGTCGGAGATTTCCTGGTTCCTGAGGGCCATCGCCAATCCCGTCCAATTGTGGAACGACGGATCTTTCACCTTGTACCGTTCTATTTTGCCGTCCCGGTCGGTCAAGAGGCAATGGGAAACCTCGCCGCGCCAGCCTTCGTTCAAAGTGACCACGAAACTCGCGGGGGCAAGCGTCAGCTCCTGCATGGCGGTCTTGGTACAGGCCTCACCCGTCCTGTTGAGCAGCGTCCGGATGAGGTGCATGGCATGCATCACTTCCTCCCGGCGCACTGAAGCCCGGCTGAGAACATCGCCGCCCACCATCCCATTCCGATTGGCATGCAGGGAGCTGTAGGCCTCGGTCGGGAAAGCGACGCGGACATCATAGTCAAGGCCGGACGCCCGGCCGCAATAGCCAACCAGACCCAGATCCTGCGCCATCTTTTTCGAGACGGTGCCGGTGTGCTCGAACCGCGCCTGCACCGTATGGGCGGAGAACAGCAGATCGCAGACGTTACTGATCTCCGGCTCCAGTTCCTTCAGCTTGTCGCCGATGATTCCCGCCTGCTCTTCGGTCATGCGCTGGGAAATCCCGCCGGGCAACACGAGGCTTTTGCCGAATCGGTTGCCGCACAGCACCTGCAGGAGGTTCAGGAATTCACCGCGCAGCCGGCCGAAATAAGCGGCCGGCGGATTGAAGGCAACGTCGCCGGAGAGGGCCCCGAGATCGCCGATGTGATTGGCCAGCCGCTCAAGTTCGAGAGCAATGGACCTGACGGTCCGGGCATCGGGGTC
>MGTI01000130.1:0-15646 GCA_001799365.1 Desulfobacterales bacterium GWB2_56_26
GCCCCCGGTGGCCAAAAACAAAAAGATGGATTTCGGCTGCGGCGTTGTCCATGACCAGGAACGTTGTGTGGTTTGCGGCCGCTGCGTGCGCTTCTGCCGTCAGATCACGGGGACCGGCGAGCTGGGCATCATCAACCGCACCGACGACGCCCGGGTCAACATCTTTCCCGGCCGTCCCCTGAACAACCGGTACGCCCTCAATGTGGTCGATCTCTGTCCGGTCGGCGCCATGACCAGCAAAGACTTCCGGTTCAGGCAACGGGTCTGGTTCCTCAAGAAGGATCCCGGCATCTGCCACGGCTGCGCCAAGGGCTGCAATATCTTTATCGATCACAATCGGCCAAAGTACCAGGACGATACCATCTACCGCTTCCGGCCCCGCCTGAACAATCAGGTCAACGGCTACTTCATCTGCGACGAAGGGCGGCTCAGCTATAAGAGTGAAAACGACGGCCGGCTGAACGATGGCCGGATCGGCGGGCAGGTACGGCCTCTTGTCGATGTTCTTGCCGCCGCCGGCAAGGAAATCGAGCGCGCGGCGAAAACTGCCATCCTGCTCTCGCCCAACTGCTCGCTCGAACAGATGGCGGGCGTCAAGGCCCTGGCCGAAAAACTCGGGGCACAGCTCTCGGGCTTCAGCGACGGCTACATCAAGGCGGGCGATGGCGACGATTTCCTTATCCGCGATGACAAATCGGCCAACAGAGCCGGTCTTGCCCTGCTCGGCATCGACTGCAGCAAAGAATTTTTCGAAAAGGCGGTGCAGGAGGCACAGCTGCTGATCAACTTCGACAACAAGCTCCAGCTCTCCTACAGTGCCGAGGATCTGAAGAAACTGTTGAAGGATACCCGGATCATGGCGGTCACCGCCCACGACGACCAGATGGCCGAAATGGCCGATCTGGCCATACCGGTAGCCTCTTTTTCCGAATATTGCGGCTCGGTGGTGAACTGCGACAACATCCTGCAGTCGTTTGCCAAGGCGGTGACCAGGAACAACGATTTCGCCGACATCGGGGCGATTGCCGCTGGGCTCGGTAGCCCGCTGCAGACTGAAGCGGAACGATTTGCCGAGTTAGGCAAGTACATCGGAGCGCTGAAGGACATTAAACCGGATGGTATCCCGGCTGAGGGATTGAACTTAAACGAGAGCGAGGCTACCAATGTCAAAGCTTGATATCTTCATGTTAGTCGTTCGAGTCGCTTTCAGCGCCTTCGTCCCGCTCTGCTTCATTGCAGTCTGCGTCTGGATGGAGAGGAGGGGAGCCGGCTTTTTCCAGGATCGATCCGGCCCGAACCGAGCTAACATCTTCGGCTTCAGGGCGGCTGGATTGGTCCAGAATCTTTCCGACGCCGTGAAACTCATTTTCAAGGAAGATGTTACCTCCGCCCATATCAAGCACAAATTCTATTTCGTCCTGGCCCCGGTGCTCGTCTTCTTTACGGCTCTCGTTTCCTTTGCCGTTGTGCCCTTCGCCGATACCCTGGTAATCGGCGGCAAAAGCTACATCATGCAGGGCATCCCAATTGATCTCGGTATCTTATGGTTTCTCGCCCTGGCCGGTTTCAGCGTCTACGGCATCATCCTGGCCGGCTGGTCATCGACCAACAAGTACGGCATCCTCGGGGGCTTACGCTCGGCGGCCCAGGTGATCAGCTACGAAATCCCCATGGGCCTGGCGGTTATCAGTCTGCTCGTGGTCTACGGAACCGTCAATCTCAACGAAATGGCCCAATTTCAGGGGCGGCTGCTGTTCGGCTTCATTCCCATGTGGGGTGCGATTCTCCAACCTTTAAGCATGGTCATTTTCATCGTGGCAGCCTTCGCTGAAACCAACCGGACCCCGTTCGATCTGGCCGAGGGCGAGAGTGAACTGGTCGCAGGCTACCACGTCGAATACAGCGCAATGAAGTTCGCGGTATTTTTCATGGGCGAGTATGTCGCGCTCTTTGCATCGAGCGCAATCATCGTGACACTCTTCTTCGGCGGCTACCAGATCCCCTTCCTGGCCACCGCCACCCTGGTCAAGGGTGCCAAACCGGTAGCTTTCCTGCTCATGATTCTGTTGCCGGTCGCCATGTACTACTTTGCCGGCTGGATCAGGAGAAACAATGTAAGTCATTATCCAAGGGAAAATGACCCCAGAGTTTTCGAAGCGAATATCTATATCAAGTGCTTCTGGGCGCTGGTGATATTTCTTGAGCTGGTCCTGCTGGCCATCCTCTTCAGTGAGTCCGGCGGGTCGGCAGCTCACATCTTTGTGGCCCTGCTCCAGGTGGGTACTTTCCTGTTGAAAGTCACTTTGATGCTCTTTGTCTATATCTGGGTGCGCTGGACCTTACCCCGTTTTCGCTATGACCAGCTCCAAAAATTAGGATGGCAGATGCTTCTCCCGTTGGCACTTCTGAACATCTTCATTACAAGCGCATTTGTCGTGGCGTTGAGCTAAAGGAGGATGAAATGGGTGCGAATGTAAAAACCATAGAGCGAAAGGGATCGACCCCTCAGGAACGATTCTATCTCCTCGAAATATTCAAGGGAATGGCCACCACCTTCGGCCATTTCATCAGAAATCTTCTCGATACCCGGAAGCTGTATGTCCGCCATTATCCAGAGGTGAAGCCGGAGATACCGGTTCGCTGGCGGGGCCGCCATCGTTTGACCACCCATCCCGACGGCACGGTCAAATGCGTCGCCTGCTTCATGTGTCAGACCAACTGTCCGGCCAACTGCATCATGATCGAGGCCGGAGAGCGCTATGACGGCAAGACCGAGAAAATGCCGGTGAAGTTCAATATCGACCTGCTGGAATGCATCTACTGCGGCTATTGCGTCGAAGCGTGTCCCGTGGATGCCATCCGCATGGATACCGGGATCTACTCGGTTATCGACAACAACCGGGAGTCCTTCGTTATCGGGCTCGATGAGTTGCTGAAGACGCCGGGGGCTTTTTCCGAAGAAGAATATAAAAAAGGGGGCGCTTGATATCATGTTTGCCGAGGGTTTATTTATCGCGTTTTCAGCGCTGTCGGTTCTTGGCGCCTTGGGACTGGTGCTCTTTCGCCACCCGATGAACGGAGCGATGAGTCTGATCGTGACGATGATTTCATTGGCGGGGCTGTATGCACTGCTTTCCGCCAAGTTGATCTTTGTGCTGCAGCTCATCGTCTATGCGGGAGCCATCATGTCCCTCATCCTCTTTATCATCATGTTTCTGAATATTCAGGACAGCGATCTTCCCGAGGAAAAAGGCAGGTTCTACTATCTCCTCGGCGGCCTGGTCGCCATCATCCCTATCGCTGCTTTTTTGATAAAACTGGTGAAGGGCATCCCCGCAACTGAAACAACAATAGTCGGCAACGGCTTTGGCGGAGTCAAGGAGGTGGGGCTGGTGCTTTTTCAGGACTGGCTGCTGCCTTTTGAAATCGTTTCGATTCTTCTGCTGGTAGCCCTCGTCGGAGCGGTCGTGCTGGCAGGCAAAAGGAGGATGATCAAGTGATTCAGGATTATCTCATTCTCAGTGTCATTCTCTTTTCTCTGGGAATCCTCGGTGTCTTCTCCCGGCGGAACGTCTTTGCGGTCTTTATGTCCATCGAACTGATGCTCAACGCGGCGAACCTTGCCTTTCTCGCCTTCTCCCGGCTGCACGAAAGTATGGACGGCCATGTACTGGCCATGATGGTGATGGCTGTGGCCGCCGCGGAAGCGGCCCTCGCGCTGGCGGTTGTCATTCTGCTGCACAAGCACAAAGGCAAGCTGGATACCAACGTTTTCAGTGTATTGAAGGGGTGATCTCATGGAACATACCGCAACATATCTGGGCTTGATACCCCTGTTTCCGCTCATTGGTGCAGTAGTCATCGGGCTGCTGCATATGCTTACCTGCAAGAACAACCCGCTGCCCGAAAAGCTGTACGGCGCCCTGGCCTGCATCGGACCGCTGCTGTCGTTCTTCCTGGCGGTCGTGGTCTTCGTTCACCTGAAAGGCATGCCGGCCGAGCAACGCTTTCTCGTCCATAACGTCTTCACCTGGTTTGCGGTGGGCGACCTGCATATCGACATGGGCTTCCTGGCCGATCCGCTCAGTTCGCTGATGCTGCTGTTCGTTACCTTCATCGGTTCGCTGATCCATATCTATTCGATCGGCTACATGGCCAAGGATCAGAATTTCGGCAAATTCTTCTCGTACATGAACCTCTTTCTCGGGTCGATGCTGATTCTGGTGCTGGGCAGCGGTCCGGTGGTCATGTTCGTCGGCTGGGAAGGCGTCGGCCTCTGTTCCTACCTGCTCATCAGTTTCTGGAGCGAAGACACCAATAATGTGCTGGCCGGCAACAAGGCCTTTATCGTCAACCGGATTGGCGACCTCGGTTTTGTGCTGGGCATGTCCTACTTATTCTGGGCCATAGGAGCCGGCGGCTTTGATTATCTCTCCCTGAAAGCCAACGCCCCAACCATAAGCCCGGCCATCGGCATCGCTGTCTGTCTGCTGCTCTTTGTCGGCGCCTGCGGCAAGTCGGCGCAGATTCCGCTGTATGTCTGGCTGCCCGACGCAATGGCCGGCCCGACGCCGGTTTCCGCCCTGATCCACGCCGCAACCATGGTCACCGCCGGCGTCTATATGGTGGCCCGGTTCAGTTTTCTCTACTCGGAATTTCCGGTTGCCGGTTCTGTTGTTGCCTGGGTCGGTATCCTGACGGCTCTTTTATCCGCAATTTTTGGCATGTTTCAAAAGGATATCAAAAAAATTCTCGCCTATTCGACGGTCAGTCAGCTTGGCTATATGTTTGCCGGAGTCGGCGTTGCCGCCTATTCCGCCGGCATCTTCCATGTTTTTACTCATGCCTTCTTCAAGGCCCTGCTCTTTCTCGGGGCCGGTTCCGTTATCTACGCCCTCCACCACGAACAGGATATCTGGAAGATGGGCGGACTGAAGGAGAAACTGCCGACGACGTATAAGACCATGCTGATCGGTGCCCTGGCACTTGCTGGCTTTCCACTCTTCTCAGGCTTTTTCAGCAAGGATGAAATACTCTTCTCGGCTCTTGCCACAGGCCATACCGGCATCTGGATGATCGGGGTTTTTGTCGCCGGAATGACTGCCTATTACACGTTCCGAATGATCTTTCTGGTATTCCACGGCAAACCGCGGGTGCAGAAAACCTTTGACCATGCCCATGAACCCCCTGCAGTGATGACCATACCACTCATCATTCTCGCGGTCGGCGCTGCTCTTGCCGGCGTCCTCAATCTTCCGGGGATCTTTGGCGGCAAACTCATAGTTTCACACTGGCTGGCGCCAAGTCTGATCGAACATCATCCGCATATGGGCATCGGGGCCGAGGTTCTGGCAATGATCGCCAGCGTGGTGGCGGTGGTGATCGGCATATATATCGCCTTCAAGAAATTCGGCCAGGGTGCGGAAGAACCCGAATTCAAGGGTTTTGCCAAATTCGGCTATTACAAGTTTTATGTCGACGAAATCTACAATGCGGTCTTTGTCCAGCCTTATAAAGGTTTCGGCTCGGTTATTTCCCGGTTCATTGAACCGAATGTCACCGATAGCCACGTACGATTCTCATCCTGGCTCTATCGCAAGGCCGGGACTGCCTTCAAGGTCTTTCAGGTCGGCTATGTCCGGGTCTACGCAATTTACATGGTTATAGGCTTAAGTCTTATGAGCCTGTTCCTCTCTCAATCGATCAATTAGGTAGGTGAAAGAATGTTCGATTATGCCCTCTCATTCATGATCTTTCTGCCGATCCTCGCCGGGCTGGCCCTGCTTCTCCTGCCTATACAGAAGGAAGGGGCGCGGATTGCCGGCTTTATCGTCTCCGTGGCGGTACTTTTCCTCGGTATCGAGCTGTTTATCGGTTTTGCCGGAACCGGCGCGATGGAGTATGTAGAGAAAAGACCCTGGATCGAGTCCCTGGGGATCAGCTACAGCCTGGGTGTCGACGGGATCAGTCTCCTCGTGCTCATGGCCGGTTCCATCCTCTTCCCCATGGTTTTTACGCTCTTTGCGCCCCGGTCGAAAGGCTACTACGCCAACCTGCTCATCGCGCAAGGAGCCATGGCGGGTGCGATTCTCTCCACCGATCTGGTGCTCTTCTACATCTTCTGGGAAATCATGCTGCTGCCGATTTTCTTCATGATCGGCCTTTACGGCGGACCGAACCGGCTGCCGGCCACTATAAAGATCACCATTTATACTATCGCCGGTTCGTTGCTGATGCTCGCCGCACTGGTCTATGTCGGAGTTTCCTATCATAATCAGTTCGGCCAGTGGTCGTTCGATATCGTCCAGTTGAGCCAGCTCAATCTGAGTGGGGGATTTGCGGTCTTAGCCTTTCTCATGTTCATGGTAGCCTTCGCCATCAAGATTCCGCTGTTCCCGTTTCACACCTGGCTGCCCGACGCCTATACCGAGGCGCCCAGTGCCACCACTTTCGTTCTTTCGGCCATTATGGCCAAGATCGGGGTGTATGGAGTGATTCGCTTCGTCGTGCCGGTTTTTGAAGTCGAGTTCGCCCGCTTCGCGCTGGCTCTGTCGCTCGCCGGCGTAGTCGGCATGATGTACTGCGGTCTTGCGGCCATTGCCCAGAAGGATATGAAGAGGATGCTCGCCTTTTCCTCCGCCTCCCATATGGGCATCATCGCCCTGGGCGTGTTCTGCATGAATGTCCAGGCCCTGACCGGGGCGCTCTTTCAGATCGCCGCCCATGCGACCAGCACCGGCGTGCTGTTCCTCTTTCTCGGCCTGATGGAGGAGAGGATGCAGACCAGAAATATCGAGGATCTCGGCGGCATTGCCTATCGGGCGCCGATCTTCGCCACCTTTTTTGCCATTGCCATGCTTGCCTCGGTCGGCCTGCCTGGAACCAGCGGCTTTATCGGCGAATTCCTCATCATTCTTGGCGCCATCAAATTCAGCGGCTTTATCGGCTTCCTCGCCGGCACCTCGCTGATTATCGGAGTCTGCTATATGCTGTGGATGTTCCAGCGGGTCTTCTTCGAAAAGTCCAACTCGCGCACCGAGGAATTCCAGGATTTCAAGTTATCCGAAGCTCTCACCTTCCTGCCTGTTATCTTGCTGATCCTGGGGATGGGCATCTTCCCGCAGCCATTCCTCAAGAGGATCGAGCCGACCGCGCTTTTGCAGATCGCTCAATTGACCAATCCACCGCACCACCAGCTTGCCGATAAAACGGTTCTGAATTCAGATCAACATAATCAAAAGAATTAGGCAGGGTAACACTATGAATGATTTTGTGTCATTGCTCCCTCTCCTCACCATCTGCTCAGGCGCTATCCTGCTGATGCTTGTCTCTGCTTTTGACAAAGTGAAACTGGAGACCGCTTCGTATATCAGCCTGGGATTTTTTGCCGTCGCCTTCTTCATCCAGCTTTTGGTCACCAGCGGCTCGGGAACCGTCTTGTTCGAAACACTGTTCAACGGGATGCTGGTTTCCAGCAGTTTTACCACCGTCGCCGGCCTCGTGATTCTCGCCTGCGGCTTTTTCACCGTGTTGAACACCAATAGCTACTTCAAGGTAAATACCTTCGGCAGCCTCGAATTTTATGCAATCATGATGTTCGGGGTCTGCGGCATGCTGCTCCTGACCATGTCGCAGGAACTAATAACCACCTTCATTGCCATTGAGATCATGTCGCTGGCCATCTATATCCTGGTCGGTTATGACCGGGCAAGCGTCACCGGCACTGAGGCCATCCTCAAGTATCTGATGCTCGGCGCCTTTGCCGGAGCCTTTTTTACCATGGGAGCCGCCCTCGTGTACGGCGGCGTCGGCAGCACCAAATTCGCTGCAATCGGCAGGTATCTCGTCGCCCATCCGACAGGAACGCCGCTGCTGATCGGCGGTGCATTGTTTATATTCGTCGCCTTCTTCTTCAAGATTGCTGCCTTCCCCTTCCACGCCTGGGTAGTAGATGTTTATGACGGGGCGGCGACGCCGGTCACGGGATTTATGGCCACCGCACTCAAGGCCGCGGTTTTCACGGTCTTTGCCAACTTTCTCGCGATCAACGGCAACCTGCACGGCAGCTGGGTCACCTTCCTGTTCTATATCGCAGTCTTCACCATGTTCGGCGGTAATCTTATCGCAATCGGGCAGAATAACCTGAAAAGGATGCTGGCCGCATCCGGTATCGTGCATTCCGGCTATCTGCTCATTGCCCTGGTGGCGATAAGTGCGGAAAGCTTTACCGGCAGCGTCATCGGCTACTATCTGGCCGCCTATTCCGCAGGCACCTTAGGCATGTTTGCCGCCCTCTCCTATCTTGGCGGCGAAGGGGAAAAAAGAGCTACTTTTGACGACTTCAAAGGTCTGGCCAAAGTGCGGCCGTATTCTGCCGCAGCAATCACCGTTTTCCTCCTTTCCATGGCAGGGATCCCGCCGACGGCAGGTTTTATGGGGAAATTCTATATCATAACCAGTGCGATTTCAGCAGGAGAGGTGGCTCTTGCGGTCCTGGGAGTGGTCAGCAGCATCCTTTCGATGTGGTATTATTTGCGATTGATAATTACCATGTATTTTCATGAGGCTGTGGAAGGCTTTGAGACACAAGGATCGATATTGGCGACCACCGGCACCTTTATCCTGGTGGTCTGTGTATTCGCCATCGGTATCTATCCGATAGTTATTTAGTACCTTAGGAATTCACGTTCGCATTTAAAAAACGGAATTTCGTTTAAGGTACCCATCCCCTTGTGGGGGTCAGGCTGGATTCCATTTCCCAATAAAAATCCTGGAGCTACCATCATGAAAGTAAAAGACATACTGGCGCAAAAAGGCAGCAGGGTTATCACTATCGAAAAAGATATTTCGGTTCTCGACGCGATGAAAATTTTTCCCGCCAATCGAGTCGGCTCCCTGATCGTGGTAGACAAGCACAATGAGATCCTGGGGATAATCGCCGCCCGCGATGTGTTGATGGCGGTCATCAATCATCTCGACCAAATCAAAACCATGGCCGTTGAAGAGATCATGACCACCAATCTTATCATCGGTACTGAAGAAGACAGCATCGAATATCTCCAGGCGATCATGACGGAGAACCGTATTCGTCATATCCCGATTCTCGAAGGTCGGAAACTGAAAGGACTGATCTCCATCGGCGATGTGGTCAAAGCCCTCATGACGGAAAAGGATGTCGAGAACAGGTACCTCAAGGATTATATAGCCGACAAATACCCGGGCTGATAACTCACCACCTGACAGGACATTTTTTATCCATTGTCCACCGCAATCCAGTCAAGCTTCCCTCATCTGTGCGTTGAGGGAAGCTCTCTCCTTCTCGACCCCTGTCGGTCGCATCCCCTCCCGTTATTCCCGATCGTTCAGCTGACGGCTTAATTCCGTCTTGCTCCACTGGTTCGGTTTTCTGCCGCAGTGTAAATGGTACTTTTCCACCTTTTTCAACAAGGCAGTGTGGGACAGCCGCAACTTCCTCGCCGCCTCCCGGATACTTGACGTAGCATTCAGGGTTCCAAGCAGAATCTCCATTTCATAACTGCCCAGCAGATCCTTCAGCGCAATACTGCCGGTCTTGGCGATATCGAGGTTCCGCTGATTGCCATGACCTGCCGTTTCATGGCTGAGGAGGATCGATTCGACGCCGATGTTTTCGGAATCGCTCAGGACGGCGGCCCGTTCAATAACATTTTTCAGCTCTCGTACGTTGCCCGGCCACGGATAATCGTAGAGTTTGGCCATGGCCCCGCTGCTGATGGTCTGCTCCGCCTTGCCGAGCTTCAGGTTGAACTGCCGCAGGAAGTTCTGGGCCATCAGCGGAATGTCCGATATCCGTTCTTTCAAGGGCGGGATCTGAATGGTCAGGACATTGATCCGATAAAACAGATCCTCGCGAAACCGCTTTTCCCGGACCATGTCCTTAAGGTTTCTGTTGGTGGCGGTAATCACCCGGGCCTTGACTGGAATCTCTTCGAATCCGCCGATCCGCCGCACGTGATTGTCCTGGAGTACCCGAAGAATCTTCGCCTGGGTTCCCGGCGGCATATCGCCGATTTCATCGAGGAAGATGGTGCCGTCGCCGGCCGCCTCGAACAGTCCGGCCTTCCCTTTCTTCCTGGCATCGGTGAAGGCTCCGTCAACATAGCCGAACAGCTCGCTCTCGATGAGCGGCTCCGGCAAGGCCGCGCAGTTGACGGGGATGAACGGTCCGGTCCGGCCGCTTTCAAAATGGATGGCTCTCGCGAACAGCTCCTTGCCGGTGCCGCTCTCGCCGGTGATCGAGACGATGGTGCTGGTTTCGGCAATTTTCCGGGCAAAGGTGATGAGATTTTTGATGGCCGGGTTCTCGCCGACGAAATCATCGAAGGTGACCGCAAGGGGGGTCGACACGGCATCGACCATTTCCTTCACTTCCCGAAGGTTTTTCATAATCAGCACGGCGCCGACGAAATTGCCCTGGGAATCATAGATCGGCTTGGCGGAACCGTAAAATTCCACCCTGCCCGTTCCGGTTACCGCCAGTTTGCGTCTGCTGACCGGAATGCGCTTTTCCACACACTCAAGGAGGATGGAATCCTTGGGACTGATTTCACTGATATGTCGGCCGATGATATTTTCATAGACCTGATCGAGGGTGCGGCAGGCCACGCAATTGATGGTATTGACTGTCCCGGCCGCATCGACCGAAATAATCCCTTCGCTCATGCCGTCGAACAAGGTGCGAAACCATTTCTGCCGTTTTTCCTGCGGCAGTTTGGTCAGCTCACTCTGGCTCACCAGTCCAGGAAGCGTCGAAAACAGCCCAAACAACGGCTGCTTATCGAACTGGCGGTCCTTGATCTCGATCTCGATGGAAATCTTTGCCAAGCCGTCTTTCGGCTCAACCTCCATGGTGACGATATTGAGCCCCTGGCTCGTCGTCAGTTTGGTAATATCGAAAACAATGCCTATCCGATCCTGAAAAAGCAGCTGGAGTTTCAGATTTTCGGCCACGTATTCACCTGAAGCAAAAATTAACCGGTAGAGTGTTCACTGTCTTTTCACGACAGCAGAAAGACTTGCCGGTAAATTTACCCCCGCCGGCCGGAAAAGACGAGGGTAATTAGGCCCCTTTGCAAGCTCTTGCCGGCGAGTACCCGCATCAATCAGACAAAGGTAGAGAGCCCGGTAAAGATTTCATGCCCTGCATCGTGCCGGACGATACCGAGAACATCCGGCAGCTTCTGCACCTGTTTGATGACCTGATCGAGTTTCTGCTCCTCGTTGATTTGCAGCCACATACGGCTTATTTCGCCGTTCGCGATGGGCACACAGACTATCCCCTCAAGGTTGTACGCCCTTCGGGAAAACAAGCCGCAAATATGTGACATCACGCCGGGATGATTGTTGACCGTCAGCTCAAGGACCATCATGGCACTGCCAGCCCTCACCTGTCTCCTCTCAACATCCGCATTTTTCTGCATTGCACCCTCCCAGCATGAAACTGTTCGACGCTCCCGGCGGAACCATCGGATAGACCTCTTCTTCCTTGGCAATGGGGACATTGACGAGACACGGTCCCTTCACCGCCATGACCCGCTCAAGAAGCGACTCCAACCTGCAGTCCACGGCGGCATTGAATGCCGTCATGCCGAACCCTTTGGCGATTGCGGCAAAATCGATATCGATCCGGAAGTCCGAGGCAAAGAACTGCCGTTCATAAAACAGATTCTGCTGCTGCCTGACCAAGCCGAGAGAGTTGTTGTTCATAACGATGATCTTGATATTTGCCTGCTGCTCCACTGCGGTTGCCAACTCCTGTATATTCATCTGCAGGCTGCCGTCACCGGTGAACAAGATCACCGGTCGCTCCGGATGGGCAAGAGAGGCCCCGATCGCCGCCGGCAGGCCGAAACCCATGGTCCCCAAACCACCGGAAGTCAGCAGCTGCCGCGGCCGGTTGAAAGGATACACCTGGGCCGTCCACATCTGATGTTTACCGACATCGGTAGCCACAAAACACTCCTCGCCGGCGAGTTCCGCCACTTTGAGGATCAGGCCGTAGGGCGTGTCGGGGATGATGGCAGCAGGCGACGCCATTGGATAGAGCTCCTGCAACAATTCGATCCGGTTGCGCCAGATTTTCCGCTCATCTCTTCCGATCAGGGGCAACAGCCGCCCGAGAGATTCTTTGACATCGCCGACCAGGCCAACATGGGCGTTTTTAAGTTTCGACACCTCGCTCGGATCGATATCCATGTGGATGATATGTGCCGCCGGACAGAACTCGACGATCTTGCCGGTCGCTCGATCGTCGAACCTGGCCCCGGCGGCGATGAACAGGTCGCAATCCTGCAAGGCCATGTTGGTCGACCGGGCAGCGTGCATACCGAGCATACCGAGGGACAAGGAATGACCCGCCGGCAGACTGCCCAGACCCATCAGTGTCATAGCCGTCGGCAGAGATCCTTTTTCGACAACGGCCCTGGCCTCCTCGGCCGCCCCGGCATGGATGATCCCGCCACCGAGGCAGAGGATCGGGCGTCTGGCTCGGTTGATCATTGCCGCCGCTTCCAGCAGCATCGCCTGATCCGCGACCGGCGGCTCCTGCCTGCACCCCGGCTCCGGCCATTCGGCAAAGGAAACCGTGGCGGTCTGGATATCTTTCGGCACATCGATCAGCACCGGTCCGGGCCGGCCGGAGAGGGCCAGCTCGAATGCCTTGGGAATGATCCGCAACAGCTCGTCTGCCGACCGGACCAGATAGTTATGTTTGGTGATCGGGATGGACATCCCGTAGGTATCGACTTCCTGGAACGCGTCAGTGCCGATCAGCGCAGACGGTACCTGGCCGGTAATGCAGACGATGGGGATGGAGTCGAGATAGGCGTCGGCCACGGCGGTAAGAATATTCGTTGCCCCCGGGCCGGAGGTGGCAAAGCAGACCCCGGCCGCACCGGTCGAGCGGGCAATGCCCTGGGCCAGGAACCCCGCGCCCTGCTCGTGCCGGCAGAGCACATGCCGGATCCTGGTTGACTGATACAACGCATCGTACAGCGGCAGATTGGCGCCGCCCGGAATCCCGGCAATCGTGGTAATTCCCTGGCGTTCGAGCAGCCCTACGATGAGCTGCGCCCCATTCATGGTGAACATGGTTTTTCCTCCTGTCTGGTTGAGTTTTTCTTTTGTCGGCGACAGGAGGGGGCATAAAAAAACCCCCGCCGGCGAAGCGCCGACAGGGGGTTTTATGAGCTATTTTATGACCTTATCCCCTTATGGCACTCCGCCTTCGACCTTTCGGACCACGACCACCACACTAAGAACTAGTGCCACGCTGAGAATTGCGCTGACGGTCGCTGACGGAGAATGCATACTGTGAGAGAGATAAGCCGATTGAATAATGGTAAAAAATTAAACCCTTTTTTGCATGATTAGCAGAATCGATAGGGCGTGTCAAGCGGAAGAATCACCGACTGTCCATCGAAGCCCAGGCAATAATTGATGGCGAAGCCGTGAAATTACTGTTCTTCCATCACGATCTGTTCAACGGCTGCGTTCGGGTCATCGGTTTTACCGACCCGCACGACGGGGCGGAAACTCTTGTGGCCGAATTGCAGGATGCGCCCCTTGTGTTGACCTGCGAGATCGAGCTGTTCGCTGTCATGGACGAGCTGCAGGAATTCCGCCAGCTTCGGCATGGTTGGAAAAGACCATTTATACGGATGCAGGGTATCGTCCCGATAAATAAACAACACAGCCAGCAGGGCGACGACAAGGCCGCCATGATACAAGCCCTTACGGAGCGCCAGCAGCCTGTCCGCCGTAAACAGCAGAAAAAAGAGCCAGAAAAACTGGGCAATGACCAGGTAACACGGAAGAACACGCAGAGAAATCATGTACTTCTTGCTCAAGAACAGGGCGGCAAGGCTGCTGTTGATAAGAACCAGCAGCAGACAGGCGATCTTCAGATAAAAGCTGTCCCGGCGAAAAATCGCCAGCAGACCAAGAAAAAAGCCCAGGCAGAGCATGAGTTTTTTGACAGTGAAAGCCCCGCCCAGGCCCATCATGAAGACTTTGGCGACCAGTGTCCCGAGCCACACTTCATGGATGGCCGGTTTCCAGAGATTGCGCAGCAGAATCATATTGTTGGAAACCGATAGGGTATAGAGAACGACCACCACGGTGAGCGCCGTGAGAAAAGCGGTCTTGCCCCGGAAGAACAGAATGAAGCACAGGGAGAAAGGCGCGACCAGCACTGAATAGGGACCGGACCAGACGAGCAGGGACAACAGGGCAAAGAGCAGGATATTGGCACGATTTGTCTTGAGCGGCTCCCAGAAGAGCAGGCAGATCAGCAGGATGACAAAGACATAGATCTGGTAGGTCAGCGTTATATAATAAAAAATATGATTCAGACCGGAGAGCCCGAGCAGGAACGGGGCGATGAAAAGGATGTACTTGTTTCTCAGGAGACCCGTGCAGGGCAGGATCATGACGGCCATGACTGCAAAAACCGTGGCCAGCCCGAGATAGACGGCCGGCTGGAGCCGGACGTCCATCTTGGCGATCAGAAAGGCCAGGAGGTTGTTGAGAATATTATGATAGCCGTTGGGAGTATGGAGGATATCCTGCAGGCCCCGGGTACTCCCGTAAAAATGGTTGAAGTAGTGGCTGTTGTCCTCGACGTATAAGCCGGGGGTAACATAATTGGGCCATGAACGTGCCACAATTACCAGGATGAGACAAATGAAACTGGCAAGGATCAGCCATCGATTTTCCTTCCAGACGCTCTGCCGCTGGAGTGTATATGTCTCGCGCGTCCGAAAAAGTTCAATTAACCACGCTGAAGCGTTTTTCATAATTACAGCCAAAGAAAAAATTGATTATTGAGACCCGCTAAGTCCTTCGGATAAGGTTTCTAACAGGTTTTCCGCGGTCGTTCAATTCTTTTGCATACAGTCTCGAGTTGGGGTGAGAGCCTGACGAAGGATGTTTTTACAGGAAAATAGAGGATCAAACACGGAAAGTTAAGTAAATATTCACTTGAGGCCATTAACGAAAAGAGCTAAGATCCGCACGTACTTAAGAAAAACATCCTTTTCCAAGAATAATTCTCACAAATTACCTCCCCCACTCGATGCCCGTACCGGAACAGCAAAACAGAATCGATGTCATTGTCCCCGTCTATAACGAAGAAGAAATTCTGCCCGAATTTCACCGGCGTCTGCGCGCTCTCGGCCTTCCCCTCAATATTATCTACGTCGACAATTTTTCCCGTGATAACTCGGTGGGGATCATCTCTTCCTTTGGTGATGCGACCCTGATTCGTCACGATCGCAATGAAGGCTACGGGGCTTCCCTTATCGACGGCATCGCCGCCTCCAGCAACGAAAAGATCATTATTATCGATGCCGACTGCGAATATCCGCCGGAAGCGATTCCGGAGCTGATCGGCCGGCTCGATGCGGCCGACGTCGTCTATACCAGCCGGTTCCTCGACGGCAAGAATGACTTCATGCCGCTGACCAAGCGTCTCGGCAACCAACTGATCTCCAGTCTCTTCAACCTGCTCTACCGCCAGCAGCTCACCGACCTCTACACCGGCTGCAAAGGACTGCGCCGCAGTGCGCTCGCCGGGATGAACCTAACCTGTAAAGGCTTCGAACATGTT
>MGTI01000130.1:15837-19370 GCA_001799365.1 Desulfobacterales bacterium GWB2_56_26
GGCCGGCCCAACCTGGAGCGGTTGATCTGTCAGATGCGCGACGACCTTGAGATCGAGGAGATCAGGATCGTCGTCGGCTATCTCGGTGAAGTCATCAAGAATTACTTCAAGGACGGCTCTCATCTCGGAGTCCGGATCACCTATATCGACAACCATGAGCTGGACAAGGGCCTCGCCTGGTCGGTGCTGCTGGCCGGCAGGGACTTGCAGGGTCCCTGTTGCGTGATGCTCAGCGACGAATGCTATATCGGCTCCAATCATCGGGAATTGCTGAATTTCCCCTACAACGAGGGAATCGCCGCCTGCACCGTCATGCGAGTCGATGACGGCCGGTTGATCAAACGCAACTATTCGGTCCATAAAGACGACAATCGGGCGGTTCGGTTGATCGAAAAACCGAAGGTTCTGCTCAACAACCTGCTCGGCCTGGGTACCTTTATTCTCACCCCTCCATTTTTTACCCAACTGGCCGCAGCCTTCACCCAATCACCCGGCTATGTGGAATTCGTCACCTTTTTGGGAGGATTCTGCGACGCCCGGCCCGGTGTGATGTGTTTTGAGATGGAGGGAACCTATGTCAATATCAACGACCGGGACAGCCTCAATCTCGCCCGTTACTACGAAAGGAGCCGCGACTTTGCCAAAACCCGGATCGGCATGTTGCTGTACTCGGAAGGGGTCGAAGAAGATATCGCTTTCACCATCCAGCGCTACCGACAGAATCCGGCGGTATCGAGCATCAGCGTGGTTCTGCCCCATGACAATGTGATTGCGGACCAGGTCGAAGCCTCTGGGGCAAAGACCATTCTCTGTCCCAAGGAGATCACGCTCTACGGCGAAAAAATCAGGTACGGCCTCGACCAGCTCCGGGAGGAGATCTTCATCCTGGCCGAAGCCAATTACGCCTATCCGGAACACGATATCAACAAGCTCCTCGAATACCTGAAAGAGGCGGACACGGTCACCGGCACCAGAACCACGCGCCAATTGATCGAGCAGGGTTCGGATATGCGCGGGCTGGTACGGATCGCCAATATCGCTTTGGCCAAGCTTATCGAGCTGCTCTGGTGGCCCCGGGAGATTCGGGTCTCCGATGTCGGCTGCACCTTCCGGGCCATGTGGCGGAGCTGCTATCTGGACATCCGGGACCAGCTGGTCTCGCGCGGACCGGAGCTGCTCGCCGAGATGACCGTGGAGATAATGCGCGACCGCAAAAGGATGATCGAGATTCCGGTGAACTACTACAACTGCAGTGAGGCGATGAACAGGAAATACCGGAACCGGAAGACCTTCTTCAGAATCCTGACCATGCTGGCGAAGAAACGTTTGGCGGACAGATGACAAACCGACTTGCAACTCCCGACGCGGCACATGGCACAATGTAATTGACCGCTCGGCGGATTGACGCTATTTTCTGGTAAAACGCCAACCGGATAATTTCCTCCCCGGCAACACTTCACCCGCCTGTCTCTGCGGATACGATTCCCTATGGTTTTCAGCTCCCTCTTCTTTCTATTCTACTTTTTGCCGATCGTTCTGGTCTCCTACTGTGTCATCCCGGTAAGACTGCGTAATCTGTATCTCCTGCTGGCAAGTCTTTTCTTCTACGCCTGGGGGGAAGGATTGTATGTTCTGCTGATGCTGTTTGTGACCATCGTGAATTATTTTTTTGGCATGTCCTTTGCGAACAAAACGGCAACCACCCGCCGAAGGCTGCTGACTCTCGGCATTGGAATCGACCTCATCCCTTTGCTTTTTTATAAGTATTCCGCTTTTTTCCTTGAAAATCTCGGGGTGCTTCTCAAGGCGGATTATGTGCTTTCCCTGATTCCCAAAGACGGCATCCATCTGCCCCTGGGCATCTCGTTTTTCACCTTTCAAGCCATTTCCTATCTGATCGACACCTACAAAGGATCGACCCCCTGTCAGAAAAACCCGATCAATCTCGGCCTCTATATTGCCGTTTTTCCGCAGCTCATCGCCGGCCCTATCGTCAGGTACCATGACATTTCCAAAGAGATCGAGACCCGACGGGTTACCCTCGATGGTTTTTCCCTTGGTGTCGAGCGCTTTATCGTCGGCCTCGCCAAAAAGGTCCTTCTCGCCAATCCGCTCGGACTAATGGCCGACGCAGTCTTCAAGATGCCGGCAAACGAACTGAGCACTGCCGCGGTATGGCTCGGGGCGATCAGTTACACCCTGCAGATCTACTATGATTTCTCCGGATATTCGGATATGGCCATCGGCCTGGGCCGGATGTTCGGCTTCACCTTTCTCGAAAATTTCAACTTTCCCTATATCTCCCAATCGATCCAGGAGTTCTGGCGCCGGTGGCATATTTCCCTGTCGAACTGGTTTCGTGACTATCTCTACATCCCGCTGGGAGGCAACAGGAAGGGGCCGGCCAGGACCGTGGTCAATCTTTTTCTGGTGTTTTTTCTCTGCGGCTTCTGGCATGGCGCAAGCTGGACCTTTATCTTCTGGGGTCTTTTCCACGGCTTCTTCCTCGCCCTGGAACGGGGATGGTGGGGCCAGGTTCTCCGGCGGACGCCGCAGTTCATCCGCCATGTGTATGTCCTCCTGGTCGTCATTGTCGGCTGGATTTTTTTCCGGGCCGATACCTTTGGCCAGGGGATGGATCTTGTTGCCATTCTCTTTGGCGGTCAGCAGATGGACCTTCTTCCCTACAATGTGTTCTCGCGCTTGAACCCGCTCTTTTACCTGACCCTAAGCTGCGCTGTCATTTGTATGGCTCCGACCCTGCAGTTTCTGACGGACAAAGTCCGAAAATACCAGATGGCCATTCCTTCACAGGCAGCAATGATCCAGCCCCTCATCCGCCTGTCCGGTCTCTCTGCGATATTCACCCTGTCCCTCGCATCGCTTGCCAGCGGAGTGTACAATCCTTTCATCTATTTCCGCTTTTGAGGGCGAACTCATGAAAAAGATTGCATCCTGGCTCCTTGCAGCACTTTTTCTGGCGGCTATTTTCACGCCCCTGACGGTAATGCAGTTCTCCGAGGAAGCCTCCGTTTCCTTGACTGAAAAAAGAAAGCTGGCGGAAAAACCATCTTTCCAGCTGTCCCTCCAGTCGTTGCAGGCATTTCCCCAGAAATATGAGAAATATTTCAACGATCACTTTGGCCTGCGCGACAAATTCGTCTATCTGTACAATGCCTTTTTCGTCACCTTTTTTCAGACCTCGCCGAAAACCCACACCGTGGTGGGAAAGGATAAATGGCTGTATCTGGCCGCAGAGAACGTCATCACCGATTTCATGGGGCTCAATCAATTCGATCGGAACAGACTGCAGCACTGGAAACAGATTTTGGCTGACAGGCAGGAGTGGCTGGAGGATAAGGGCATCAAGTATCTGTTTATTCCTGCGCCCAACAAGGTGATGATCTACCCGGAGTATCTTCCTGATCGCATTCTGAAGCGGCAAGGCAAAACCAACCTGGAACAGTTTCTCGACTATCTCTCCCAGCCGCCGGCCTTTGCCAATGTCCTCGACCTGCGTCCGTCGCTGCTGG
>MGTI01000131.1 GCA_001799365.1 Desulfobacterales bacterium GWB2_56_26
TTTATCCGCCCCATATCGATCACTCCCAGTCGCTCCTTCGCTCCGACCTCCTGAAAACCAAATTCCCGGACGACCGACACAATAAAAAAGTAATTATCGTCGAGGCCCAGGCCGGTCAGGGCAAGACGACTCTCGTTTCCCAATTCCTTGAACTCTCGAAAACGACATCCATCTGGTACCAGGTCGGGCCGGAAGACTCCGATCCGGTGCTTTTGCTTTCTTTTCTCCTGCTCAACCTGAACGCCAACCTCCCGGGATTTCAAAGCCAGAAGCTTTCGAACATCCTGAATGCAGGCTGCGTCGGTCCCCTTGACCTGACCCGCTGCGCCAACTTCCTGCTTCATGACCTCGACAATCACCTCAAAGAGGATCTTTACCTGGTATTCGACGATCTGCACCTTATCGAATTCGGAACGCTGACCATCAGACTTCTGGAGCACCTGATCGAAACCTCGCCGCCGCGGGTCCATTTCATTTTCATGTCCCGTCATCCGGTCGAGATAAAGAGCAAGACCGTGCGCAACGGCGTCGGCGTGAGCTATCTCAACACGAAAGATCTGGCGCTCAACAACCATGAAATCGAAGATCTGTACCATACCGTGCTGAAACAGGAAATCAGCAAACACGATGCGATACAGATCCGAAGAATCACCAGTGGTTGGATCATGGGGATCATTCTCGCCAGCCACCCCATGTCCGGCCGAAGCCGATATTGGCGCGACGATTCGACCGCCGTCCTCTCCACCCTGCCGCAAACCGGTCATCTGCTCGACTACTTTCAGGATGAAATTTTCGGGGCAATACCCGAGAAACTCCACACGCCATTCCTGAAACTTTCCTTCCTCCAGGAAATTCCGGTCGATCTGGCAGCAGAGATTGCAGAGGTCGACAACATCGGCCAGGTTCTCTCCTCGATGACCCGGGAGAATTATTTTCTCTACAGTCTCGATGACAGGCGACACGTTTTCCGGCTCCATCATTTTTTCCAGGAGTTTCTCCAGCAACGAGCCAGTGACCAGTTTTCGGCGGAGGACATCGCCAATATTTTCCGCCAGGAAGCGAGGTATTACCTGGACCGCAATCTCACCGAAAAGGCCCTGACCTGCTACAAAAATGCCGGCGATTTCAAAACGATGGAAAGGATCCTCAAGGATCAGGGGATAAGTCTTCTCGCCAAAAACAGGACATTTACCATTCTTACCCTGCTGCGATCTCTCCCCGAGGAGATCCTCTTTCAGTACAATTGGCTGACCCTGCTGGCCGGTCTGCTGCGCGTGGATATCGCCCCACAGACCACCCTGCCGTTTTTTACCAGAGTTCGGGACCGGTTCGTCAAGACCGGCGAGGAGGCCGGGGAACTCATCGCCCTCTCGAAGATCATCTATTATCATTTCGTTATTTCCGGCCAATATACGAGAGGATCGGAAATACTGCCAAGAACGAGAGAGCTTCTGGAAAAGAATAAAGATACTCTGCCGATGCCGATACTCGTCATGGCCGCCCGAAACCTGGCGGCGGGGTATTGCTTTTTCAACGGCGAAATGGATAAGGCCCGGTTTTACATAGAAAAAGCAAGCATCCTCGCCACCCGGCACGATATCCGCAATCTGATCGCCTCGACCAAATTCATCCAGGGGTATATTGAACTGTTCAGCGGCAATCGGGCGAAATATTTACGGGAGGCGGAAATCTGCTTCTCGCTCTTCAACGATCCCCTCGTCAGCGAATCGAATCGTCTGTGCCTGCGCCTGAAGGATCTCTGCTATCTCTCCATGGTCGGCGAACATCAGAACTTTAATATTCAACAGTTGGCTCTGCAGCAATCCATCGATCAGACCGTCGTCAACCAGACCGTTGCCGCTCCCTGTCTCTTTCTCTGGAGTGCGAGTAACAGCTTTTCCCTGGGTCAACCACGGCACGCCCTTGAGCTGTTGGAAACCGCTTTGACCACAACCTCGACCGCGGGCACGGATCATATCCACAGCCAGATTCTGCAATGGCAGGCCTTCGGCCTCGCTGTAACCGGTTACAGTGATGATGCAATTGATCGGATAACTCAGTCCAAACGGCTGCGCGATAACGCCGGCGGACTGTTTTACCTCGCCTTTCATTCGATCATGGCCGGTGCCGTCTATACTCGGGTCAAAAGATACGATCAGGCGTTAGAGTCTCTGGAAAGAGGCCTCGCCATCGCTCAAACGATACCGTCTACCTACCTGATCATCTGCGCCTTGCTCAATCTCAGTCACTGCAGGTACGAAGCGGCGGGTGCGGAAGCTGCCGTCGAATTCCTCGGAACCGGACTCGGGCTTATGAAAGTCAACGGATACACCCATTTCTGGAGTTGGGAGCCGGCAATGATGACGAAGCTCTTGACGCTTGCAGTCAAATGCAACATCGAAAAAAGCTTTGCCCAGGCCCTTGCCCGGGATCGTTTGCATCTGGGATTCTCCGATGACGGCGATCCTGTGCCCTTGCTGAAATTCTCTCTAATGGATCGTTTCGAGGTCAGTCTGTCCGGCAAGATTCTCTTTCGCGCCAGAGATCTTACCTATTTTCAGAGAGAAATGCTGGGCTTGCTCGTTACGGCCAAAGGACAACGTATTGCTCAGGACAAAATCCAGCTGGAACTGTGGCCGGAAAGATCTCCGGAAAATGCAAGAAAGAGTTTCGACACTCTGCTTGCCAGGCTGAGAAAGCTGATCGCCCCGCACCTGCCGACCTCGATCAAGGACTACCTGTTCATTCAAAAAGGTATTCTCTGTTTGACCAATTACGAAATCGATGCCCTGCAATTCTTCGACAAGGCAACTACAGGCTTGTCCCACTGCAAAAATGGCGACTGGTGGCAAGCCCACAGTGCTTTCCACACCGCAGTCTCTTGCTGGAAAGACGCTATGCCCGAAGACACCTTCCACAGCGAACAGATCTTAGCCTTCAATGACAGGCTCTCCCACCTCCTCATTGAAATAGGCTTGACCTGGGCCAACAATCTCATGCAATCCGGCAGTTACAAGGAAGCTATATCGATACTGGAGCGCATTCTACAGATCGATAGCCTGGAAGAAAGTCTGACCATCCTCCTCTACAAGCTCCATTTGCTGAACAACAATTACTTGAAGGCCCGGGAACTTCTGGAGCGATATAGAAAAGCGCTAATAAAAGCCCTGTATACCGAAACGGAAGCTGACAGTTTTATAGATAAGATCGTCAGGTCAGTGAAGTCGTAAGACTGCAAAAAGCGACGTTATTGATTGAACCCCCTGAGCGGGCAGGTCTCGCACTGGGGGTTCGTTTTTTTACAGAAGGTCGCGGCCACCCGTACCACCAGTGCATGAAACTCGTTGAACAAGACCGGATCGGGAGACAAATGATCCATAAACAGGGCCTGCATGGCATGGTAATCGGTCTCCTCATCCACCAGATTATGACGGCTGAATACCCGGTGGGTATACATATCGACGACAAAAATCGGATGATCGCAGGAATAGAGCAGAATGGAATCGGCCGTCTCCGGCCCGATCCCTTTCACATCCAGCAACCTCTCCCGGGCAACCGCCAGTTTTTCTTGGAGGAAACAGTCCAATTGCCCGTCGTAATGTTCCGCTATCATATTGAGCAGATTCCTGAGCCGCCGGGCCTTGAGATTATAATAGCCGGCAGGCTTGATATATACGGCAATTTCCTCGGCACTGCAGAGTGAAAGGGTCTCATAGGTCATGAGGCCTGCTTCCTTCAGGTTCTTGATGGCCTTGGTGACATTCTGCCAGTTGGTGTTCTGGGCTAAAACCGCGCCCACCATGGTTTCAAAAGGAGTCTCACTCGGCCACCAGCCCTGCGGTCCGAAATGTTCATAGAGCAGGGAATAGACTTCGTGGAACTTGCCGATTTTCAGTTTTCTCGCCTGTCCGCGCGACATCTATTCAACTCCCGGTTCTTTGTCGCCAAGGCAGATGCCGATATCCCTGGCAGTCCTGATCTTATCGCTGGAAAAATCGACTTTCTTCCGCCGCTTGATGGCATCGGCAATCGGTACCGGAACCATTATCCCGTTCTTGAGTGCCACCATGTGGTCAAAGACTTTCTCTTGCACAAGACGGACGGCGGCGGCCCCGAAACGCAAGGCCAACAGACGGTCGAAGGTGGTGGGCGAGCCGCCCCGCTGCAGGTGCCCCAGGACCAGGGAGCGGGTGTCCTTATCCGTTTTTTTCCTGATTTCGGAGGCAACCCACTCTCCGACACCGCCCAGTATCACCTCTTCCCGGCCGAGCTCCCCCATCCCCTTGTTGAAATTCCTGCCGTCCTTGGTTACTGCTCCTTCGGCAACCACCACGATCGAGTAATGTTTATCGTGCAACTCGTTATCGGATATCTTTTCGCACACTTCTTCCATGTCGAAGGGAATTTCCGGGATGAGAATCACATCGGCCCCGCCGGAAATGCCGGAATACAAGGCAATCCATCCGGAGTCGCGGCCCATGACTTCGACCACCATGACCCGGTTATGGGATTTCGCCGTGGAATGAAGCTTATCCAGGGCTTCGGTGGCGGTGGATACCGCGGTATCGAAGCCGAAGGTGCGATCCGTCTCCTCCAGGTCGTTGTCGATGGTTTTCGGCACACCGATCACCGGCATTCCCTTGAGGGCGAATTTATGGGCGATATCGAGACTCCCGTCGCCCCCGATGGCGATGTGGCAATCAAAGCCCATTCTGTTGAAATTCCTCAAGATCTTGTCAGATACGTCGACTATCTGAATTTCTCCGGCCAGATTTTGTACCGGCCGGGCAAAAGGATTGCCCTTACTGGTCGAGCCAAGGATCGTCCCTCCGGTCGAATAGATGCCCTCGACATCCCTCGGATAGAGGCGAACCATCTCATCAATGTCCAAAAAGCCGCCATATCCATTCTTACTCCCATACACTTCCCAACCTTTTCGGTAGCATATATGGACCACGGAATATATGACGGCATTGAGACCAGGAGCATCACCACCACCCGTCGATACCACTATCTTCTTCATCATCAGCCTCTATGTATGATGTTCAGTCACGAAACTTTCTCTTCACCCACCGGTACCCGCGCTTCACCCGTATAATTCGTCTAAAGATCATCCGGGTACCGATGCATTCTTCCTTGAACTATAATCAAAAACGTACGGCATTATCCAATAGAATTTGGAATACCTCAACTTTCTACCGTTACCGGCCTTTCCTATTAAAGGAAATGCTTGAATATTTTCCCGGCATCTACTATTTTGGTTGTATTGCGATTGACTATTCTATTTCTCACATTATGTTTAGGGGTAATCAGTGCTTCTCAGCCAAGCAAAGTGGGCTGAAGCTGAAGAGGATTACCAGAAAATAACTTTGATGGAGGCTTTTCATGTCCGAATTGAATGTAACAGACTTGGCTGTTGCAAAGTTGAAAGAATACATGCAGGCGAATAATATCGATTCCGCCCTGCGTGTTGCTCTTATGCAGGGTGGCTGAGCAGGACCCTCACTGGGATTGGCTCTGGACGAGCCAAAGGTTAACGATAAGGTTTTTGAAAACGATACACTGAAGTTCCTGGTTGAAGAAAGCCTCATGAATACCTGCGGTGGCATCACCGTAGATTATGTAGACGCCGGCCCGCGTTCCGGCTTCGGCATCACCTCCGTGAAACCGATCAGCTCGGGTGGCGGATGCAGCTCCGGCTCATGCGGTTCAGGCAGTTGCGGTTGATCACCTCTCGGTAAAATGTCAGGAGAGATTCGTTTCTCGGTTGTTCAACCCCATAATTTCTCTTGAATAGTTTTCCAACGAGCCCCTTTACCGGGGGCTCGTTTTTTTTTGCCGAAGCACAAATGTCAAAAACTTGACTCGTTATAACGCCATCCTTATTCTCTTCCCGTAACTGCACTCCAAGATTTATCCGACTAACAAGAGAGAGGTGAGGAGAATCCATGCAATACGACAAATTCACCCTGAAATCCCAGGAAGCGCTCCAGACCGCCCAGCGGCTAGCCCAGGATCTTGACCACCAGGAAATTCAAGTCGCCCACCTGGCCAAGGCGATACTAACCCAACAAGAAGGAATCGTCGTCCCCGTCCTCAAGAAAATGGGCATCGACCCGTCCTTGGTATTGATGGACCTCAATCACCTCATTGACAAAAATCCGAAAGTTTCGGGCCAGGGGATGGGCCAGAGCTATGCCTCTCGCAATCTCAAGAAAATACTCGATGAGTCGTTCGCCACCGCCAGGCAGATGCAGGACGAATACGTCAGCCAGGAACACCTGTTCCTGACCATCCTCAAAAATCCCAACATCGACGTCTGCAAGGTGCTCAATAGCCGGAGCATTCATGAAAACGAATTTCTCCAGGCGCTCTCGACCCTGCGCGGCAGCCACCGTGTCACCGATCCGTATCCGGAAGAAAAATACCAGGCCCTGGAGAAATACGGCCGAAACCTGACCCAACTGGCAAGACAGGGAAAAATCGATCCGGTCATCGGCCGTGACGAAGAAGTACGGAGAATCATCCAGGTCCTGTCACGCAGAACAAAGAACAACCCCATTTTGATCGGTGAACCCGGGGTCGGCAAGACCGCCATCGTCGAGGGCCTTGCTCAGCGGATTGTCAATGGCGATATCCCGGCAACTCTCGCAAACAAACAGGTCGTCACCCTGGATCTGGGGGCGCTGATCGCCGGCGCCAAATACCGGGGAGAATTCGAAGACCGCCTGAAGGCAGTGCTCAAGGAGATTCAGGAAAAAGCCGGGGAGATCATACTCTTCATAGATGAAATCCATACCCTGGTCGGAGCCGGTGCGGCGGAGGGCTCAATGGATGCCTCCAATATGCTGAAACCCGCCCTGGCGAGGGGTGAACTTCATTGCGTCGGGGCAACGACCCTCGATGAATACCGGAAATACATCGAGAAGGACAGCGCCCTGGAGCGGCGGTTTCAGCCGGTAATGGTCCTGGAACCGTCGGTCGAGGACACCATTGCCATCCTCAGGGGAATCAAAGAAAAATACGAGATTCACCACGGCGTACGAATTCAGGACAATGCCACTGTCGCCGCGGTGACCCTTTCGAATCGGTACATCACCGACCGGTTCCTGCCGGACAAGGCTATCG
The DNA here is from genome assembly GCA_001799365.1 of Desulfobacterales bacterium GWB2_56_26. Taxonomy (GTDB): domain Bacteria; phylum Desulfobacterota; class Desulfobulbia; order Desulfobulbales; family Desulfocapsaceae; genus Desulforhopalus_A. Next base: position 7,129 of record MGTI01000131.1, read on the forward strand.
ATCTCATCGACGAGGCGGCATCCATGCTGCGCATCGAAATCGATTCGATGCCTACGGAAATAGACGAGCTCGAACGGCAGGTCATCAAGCTTGAAATCGAGCGGGAAGCACTTAAAAAGGAAAAGGACAGCGTTTCGAAAGCACGACTCGAAGAGGTGAATGCCAAACTCGCCGACCACCACGAGACCCTGAAATCGATGAAAGCCCAGTGGGCGATGGAACGCGACACCATCCAGCGCATACGAAGCATCAAGGCAAAACTGGATGAAGTGCAAATTGAAGAACAAAAGGCCGAGAGAGAGGGCAACCTCAGCCGCGTAGCGGAGATACGGTACGGTCAGAAAGTTCAGCTCGAGAAGGACCTCGCTGAAGCGAACGCCAAACTCCAGGAGATACAGGCCCAACAGATGATGCTGAAAGAGGAAGTCGACGCTCAGGACATTGCGGCTGTCGTTGCGAAATGGACGGGGATCCCCGTCGATCGTTTACTTGAAGGTGAACGCGACAAGCTGGTCAAGGCCGAAACGTTTCTGGCCAAACGGGTGGTCGGCCAGGAACAGGCTATCCGCGCGGTGGCCAATGCGGTTCGCCGGGCACGGGCCGGATTGCAGGATCCGGATCGGCCTCTCGCCTCGTTCATCTTCCTCGGTCCGACCGGAGTCGGCAAGACCGAGCTGGCCCGCACCTTGGCCGACTTCCTCTTCGACGACGAACAGGCAATGATCCGCATCGATATGTCGGAATTCATGGAGAAGCATTCGGTGGCCCGGCTCATCGGCGCCCCTCCGGGATATGTCGGTTACGATGAAGGCGGATACCTCACCGAATCGGTGCGTCGCCGGCCATATTCGGTAATTCTGCTCGATGAAATAGAAAAGGCTCATCCCGATGTCTTCAATGTCCTGCTGCAAGTGCTCGATGATGGCCGGATGACCGACGGCAAGGGAAGAACCGTCGATTTCAAAAATTCCATCCTTATCATGACCTCTAATCTCGGCAGCCAGCTGATAATGACTCTATCGGAGGACGGAGAGGAGAAACAAAAGGTATACGAGCAGATCAATGAACTGCTCCACCGTCAATTCAAGCCGGAATTCCTGAACAGAATCGACGAAGCGATCATCTTCGAACGTCTCGATCGCGATGACCTGTTGAAGATCGTCGGTATTCAACTCGAAAGATTGACCAGGCGCCTGGAGGAAAAAGATATCGTGCTGCACATCCGTGAAAGCGCCAAGCATTTTCTCCTGGAAAACGGGTACAACCCAGCTTTTGGCGCAAGGCCACTGAAGAGGGCCATACAAAAAAACCTGGAGGACCCACTGGCAGTCAAACTGCTGGAGGGGGAAGTACGCGAGGGAGATCATATCATCGTGGAAGGTGGCGGAAAAGGTCTCGATTTTAGTGTGAAGAAAGAGTCTTGAGGCAATTCATTTTTCTACGACATGCGGTCGTACCGTGTCGGAAACTTTCTTTACATATTTGTCAACTTGCATTACATAGTCGAAAGTCTTCAAGGCCCCACCCCGGCCGCTGTTGAAACACCTGAGCCGAGTGGGGCGTTTTCTGAAAAACTCCCATTCACAGGCAGGATAAATGAGTGCAACAATAGAAGATCTTACTGTTAATTATGAAGAAGATGGGATCCAGGTGGTGAAAGAGACCGGCAAGGAAATCCTCTCAAAAGGCGCCTGGACCACCATCCTCTTTCGTTATCAAAATCTGGACAAAAGCACCGGCGAGTTTGGCAAGAGCATGTACACTATCCGCCGATACCAAAAGCGCCAGGGTGAATATATTACCAAATCGAAATTCAACATCTCGAGCAACGAACAGGCCAAGAAGATCATCGACACCCTTGCATCCTGGATAACCGAGGAATAGTTATTTTCGCCATCCTTGAAATCAGGCGATATAACAAGTAGATAAAAAAACAGAACAAATCGACATAAGCCTGAGGAAGAGAAAGTTATATTTTTCAGTCACTTTTCCTCTTGACTGATCCACCCCGATCAAGTAGTTTGCCGCGGTCCTGACGATGAGGCGAACAAGCCGCCCTGCTCACGCAGCCGGCCGCCGAACGACAGACAAAAAAAGAGCAAAAACAGGTTGACAGAAGAAATTCAATCGGTTAGATTTACCGCTCTCCGCGGGTTTTTCCGCGGGACTTTTTGTGCGAACGAAAAGTCTGAAACG
>MGTI01000132.1 GCA_001799365.1 Desulfobacterales bacterium GWB2_56_26
ACTCCGATTTGAACCTGCTTGCCTCCTCCGCGTGGAACTTGGCCAGGCGAAGTTCCTCCTGATGTTGCTTCAACTGAGTGATGTCCTGGGTAATCCAGACGCTTCCCCCCTCGCTGAGCCGGATCGGATCAACCCCCTGGCCGATAAGCCGCAGCCAGATCCGCTTCAGATCGGAACGGACTATTTGATGCTCGATATCAAAGATTTCACCCTTGGCAAGCTGCTCGTAGATCTGGTCAATAGATCCGGTATACCCAAGATATGAGGCAAGGATGGATGCCGCCGGCTGACCGATGATTGCTTCCGGCGGGATGCCCATGATCTCCGAGGCAATGGTATTCACTTCCTGAACAATGCCGTTCCGGACAAAGGCTATTCCAACACCGGCATATTTTACGATAACAACAAGCTCCAGCATCTTTGCCTTGAGTTGTTTCTCGAGCGTGCGCGCGGCAGTCACGTCATGGAAGACGATGACCAGACCCAGCAATCTGACCTGCTCATCGTGGAGTGGAGATACAGTGATTTCGACCTGGAACTCATTGCCATTCCCATGACGAACGAGGATGGCCTGTTTTCGCAAACGGCAGGGCTTCTCGCCGAATTGAAGGCAATCCTCCAACAGATTTTCCATCTTCTCTCGCGTTTCTTGATGAACGATCTGGAAGTGTTCCTGGAAAGGTTCTCCGACCACCTTGGCGGATTGCACCCCGGCGAGCTGGGCCGCTGCAGGATTAAGAGAGAGGATCCGTAAGGAGGTGTCCGTGGTGATAACTGCGTCAGCAATCGACTGGAGTGTAACGGTCGCCTGTTCCTTTTCCGTATGCAATGCCACGAAGGCCGATTTCAAGATCTTTAACGGAAAAACACGCAGCACGAAGTACACCAGGATTCCGCAGAGGCTGCTGACCAGAAAAACAATGGCCGAGGTCTGGAGTATTGAGCGTATCGACCGCGATATTTTTAAGATACCGACCGGCGCCCCGGCATCGAAAACAGGAACCTCGACATGAATCAATGGCGGTAGCAGAGATGCCTTGTTTTCCGCAATAAGTTTGTTGTTGCCGTCAAACAACTGCCGGTGCTCCCGATTATTCACATCATGCGGACGATGCCCTATGATTGAGGAGAAACGGATATCCTCGTATTGCCAGTACTCCGGATTCTTATTGATCTCGTTGGTGATGGTGTGCGCGAAGACGTCGGCCTCCGCGCCCATTCTGATCTTTTGTTCTCCCACGAAAAAGAGCAGATAGAGAATAAAAGGAGCAATCGCACAGAGAACGGCGACGGCGACGATCAACGGCCGCACTGTCGATTCCCATTGGAATTGATTGCTACTTTTGCTGTTCATAGCTTTGCGATCGCTCATTGGCTGGCATGATTCCGACTTGAGCCAATATTTGCCGGCCCTGGTCAGAGCCAATAAAATCAACGAAACCCTCGACGGCAGCCGATGCATCGGCTCTTGCCAAAAGATAAAATGGCTTTGCCAGCGGATATTTCTCTTTACCGGGCTCCGCAACTCCCGGTTGGATGCCATTGAAAGTAAGGATTTTCACGTTCCGTTTTTCCGCCAGGATCATCGTAAGGGTCGATCCACCAAAACTTCCCCGTATACGCTCCAGGTACGAAACCGTATCAGTATCGGTTACTGCCTGGAACAATCCTTCGGTTTCCTGGGCGATTTCGAGCGCTTTTGCCAACTCCGGCGAAAGGCTGCTCATGAGTTGCCAGTCAGAATCGGTATCGGGACGTAAAATTCGCCGAATACGGTTTCCGTCAGGCCATGCGGGGATGGAACCGTTAAAAATATTGACGACCTGGGCCAGAGTCACATCTTTAACCTCGGTCGCAGGATGTACTGCGAAGACAAAAGGAGATTCACCGAGGAAATATCCCTTCAATCCCACTCTTTCCATTTCCTGTATCGGGCGACTTGCAATCGCAAGATCGATAGCGCCGGTTTTCACTGCACGGATACCACCAGCGGTCCCGAGGCTGGGCAACACCTTGAAAGTAACCTCCGGATGCAGAGCGCTATAGTTCTCGCCCAAGAGGCGAATGAACCCCAGTCCGCTGCCGGTGCCGCCTATCGTGAGTGTCTTCGGCTCGGAACCGAGGACTATGCTACTCCAGACAAGAGTTAGCAGTGAAATGATGATGGCAATCAGTGCCCGCACGGTTGTGGCTCCTTCTCGTTCTTTTCTGGTCTCACAACAACATTGGGCTCTTCTCCTCAAGGGCCCTGTATAACGCAGAGTTTCCAGCCGCCGAAGGAGCATGTGATTGCCGGTGGGTAGTGTGTTCCAGTTATCATTTTCTGAACAGCGGATCTTTTTTTATGCTAATTGGGCACAAATAACAAGCAAAAGCAAGAACGATCACAAAACGACTGCCCGCCAATCATTGTGGCGTGTGTGATTCAACCGCCGAAGAAATGGAGCGCGGTCGCTTTCGGTGGACGATTGCGGTCAATCTCCAGATCTTCCGACTCATTGTTGTCAAAAGAAAAAGAATTAGCATAATGTCCATGTGCTTCTATCTCCAATCATCGTTGAACCCCCACAAGAGATGATCGCCTCAGGCAACAAAGCGGCATCCGTTGACACCTCATGAGCAATAAGTATCGCCATCCCGGAAAATTATCGGGCATACCAAGCAATTTGAATAAGGAGCAATTGGCGGACCGGATTCGTAAATTGTACGACAACGCCATGTTGGGTGCGATGGCAACACTCATCAACGGCTGTATTCTGGTAATGATCTTATGGGGGCAGTCATACACGCCGAACTTGATAGCATGGCTGGTCTGCGTATTTCTGGTAGTTACCGTCCGGGTGGCGATTACCGCGAGTTACCGCAAGGCTGCCCCCTCTTCCCGCGACTCTCCCAAGTGGAAGATGCGCTTTCTTTTCTCGCTGTTTCTTTCCGGGGTATTGTGGGGCGCACCGGCAATCTTTCTCTTTCCGACCGCTTCGATAGGCCACCAGGTGTTTATCGCCTTTGTCACCGGTGGGATGGTGGCGGGCGCGGTCGGCTCCTTTACCTCGATCATATCGGCATATTATCTCTTCAGCATCCCAGCCTTGCTGCCGGTCGTGATCCGCTTTTTCTCGGCCGGCAGCGAAATCCATGTCGCCATGGGTTTCATGACATTGCTTTTTTTCCTGATTATGTCGCTCACGGCTCAACGTACGCATAAAGATTACTTGCGGCTGCTGGCTTTGCGGTATGAAAATCGCGATCTCGTGGAGGAACTTCAGCAGGAGATTGCCCAGCGCAAACAGGCAGAGCAGGATCTGCGGCATAAACACCAGCAGATCGAAACAATTGTGGCGACACGGACCGTGGAGTTGAAAAAGGCCGTGGAACAACTGAGCAAGGAAATAGTGGCAAAGGAAGAAGCCGCCCGTGCCCGCAAAAAGGTGGAAAACCAGTTGCAGACGCTCAATGATGAGTTGGAATGCAGAGTCGAGAGTCGGACCCGCGAGCTTCAAGAGACCCAAGCACAATATCTGCATGCTGAAAAGCTTTCGGCGATCGGCAAATTGTCCGCTTCGATCGCCCATGAATTCAACAATCCGCTGCAGGGCGTTATGGCAATACTCAAAGGCTTGAAGAAAACGGCGATCCTGGAAGAAGGAGACGGGGAACTACTGCAACTTGCCGTGAGCGAATGCGAACGGATGAGAGATTTGATTCGTAGTCTTCAGGATTTCAATCGGCCGTCATCGGGACAGAAAGCGGTGATGGATGTGCATACGGCAATCAACTCTTTACTGCTGCTGTGCAAGAGCGATTTTAAAAAGAAACAGCTAGTTGTCGTTCAGAACTTTGCCGAACGGCTGCCGCAGATCCTGGCGATTCCCGACCAGATCAAACAAGTCGTTCTCAATCTTTTGACCAATGCGGCGGATGCCTGCCGTCCCGGCGGAACGATCACGATAAGCACATGGCGGGAAGAGAAGAGAATCGCTGTGGGGATCAAGGACGATGGCATAGGTATCGATACGAAGAAAATGGATCTGATCTTTCAGCCATTTTACACGACGAAGCCCGCAGTCAAGGGAACGGGCCTGGGGTTATCGATCTGCCACGGGATCGTCCAAAATCATCAGGGGGAGATCCGTGTCGAGAGCGAGCCGGGAAGAGGCTCGACCTTTACGGTTCTGTTGCCAATTGAATCGGAGGAGGCATCATAAGCATCTTCCTCAGATCTGTTTTCGCTCGCATCGGATAAGTTTTTTTTCGGTGGGATTGGATCAATCTAGGAGACTGATCGCTGATGAGATGGGGGCAGGTCCTCGCGGACCTGCCGGGGAAGGGAGCTGTGGCCCGTTAGGCGCAGGCCCTCCGTGCCGCTGCCTCCATTTCTTCCGGACTCACGTCGCGGATGTGGGTGGCGACCGACCAGTGGTGGCCGAAGGGGTCTTCGAGCTGTCCGTAGCGGTCGCCCCAGAACATGTCCCGGGGCGGCATGGTGATCTTGGCTCCGGCCATCACTGCCTGCTCGAAGAAGGTATCGATATCCTCCACATAGAGATGGATGTTCACCGGCGATCCTACGGGGATCTTGGGCCCTATTGCGCCCAGCTCGGGAAACTCGTCGACCAGCATAATTGCCGAGTCGCCGATACGGATCATGGCATGGAGGAGCTTGCCGTCCGGACCGGGCATCCGGCCCACCTCAACCGCATTAAAGGCCCTTATGTAAAATTCAATCGCCTCGGCCGCTCCGGCGCAGATGAGTTGCGGTGTTACCGTGTGCATCCCTTCCGGGATGTGTTTGACGCGTTGCGAGTTCATTTCCATTGTCTTACTCCTTTACATTGACAATCCCTGAGGAATATCAAGTTTTTACGTTCTTCACCGATATCGCATGTGAGCGCACCCACAAAACCGTGGACTCCAGCTCATTTAGTGCACCCGGCGACGAGTTCCTTGGTTTCGGTGAAGGGTCCATCGACAAATATCCGGTCGTTTCCGGAGTACCTGATCCGCCAGTCCTTGGCACTCGATTGCAGACCGGAGGCGTCGACCAGAACTCCGGCTTTGGCCTTTCTTCATGATATCCGGCCACTTCCGTCATCAATTTTTCGTCCGGCAGGACGCCTGCTTCAGAGTCTATTGTAAATTTTACAATAATCATGAATTGCATGATGTGGCTCCTTTTGTTTGTTTTTTTCGACAAGACTGCAGCTGATTGGTGCGGCTTCGCCCCTTTCCGTATCGGAGTCGTATGTGAGACGATAGTTTCGACCTCTTGGGGTGGCGGTACCGCACATCCAGCCAGTGATAGAGAAGCTCAGACCTGCATTTCTTCCCGCGGCAATGATGATAATTTTCATGCCATGGCAAATGAAACCGGAGCAACACCGAAAAGAGCGGCCGATGCTGCCGCCGAGGGTTTGCGGCTCCGGGTGAATGAGACCGACCGGGCTGAGTCGCGCCGCGTATTTGCCACCTAATCCGGCGGCGGGCTTGCGATCCTCAAGGGCATTCTCGCCCGCGGGGAACTGACAGAATTTCACCTGGCCCATGCGGCCCCGGGCTGACCTGTACCGGCGGCTGGGCAGTACCGGGCAGGCGCGGGTTGACTATGAACGGGCACTGAGCCTTTGTTGCGTGATCGCTGCCAGTATTCGTTGTTTCCCATGAAGCAATCGGAATGGTTGCTGACTTTTATCATCCCACCGCCGTCACATGCTCGACCGGTCGCAACTCGACTGCTGACTTTCTTCCTTCGTGTGGCAATCATCCCCTGTCTCAGTCCCTGGGTGGTTGTTCCGGTTATCTGGTAGAGACAATGGTCGGTCAGGTGGGAGGTAATTTGGTTAAAGAAGATGTGCAATTATTGCGCTCTAACAGTTCGTTTTGGGGTTATATATCGATCAGCATGGCGCATGAAAGATGTCGAAGAGCGCCCTCATTTTCAGGAGAAATTAACGTCACCAGAGGGAAATAAGAGGCACGCCCAACGAGGAGATGCATGGTGATTGTCCACTGCTTTGTGTCTGGCACAGTATTTGCCATGTTTGGCCGGTAACCGGTTGCAAGTGTATAATCCATCAAAATCGATGATAAATATTGTTTCTGCGGAAAGTCGATCGGGAATCAATCATATATTAAATGATTGCTGGAAAAAGTCTGGAAGTTGGTATATATTTGTGACATCCCACTCGGGATACAATTTCAACATAACATATCAATTAGCAGGTATGATTAATTCAAAAAGAGGAGGGGAGATTTTGAAAAGGCAACTATTTTCTTTTATCGTCATGGCATTTATGCTGGTGTCGGTAAGCGTGGCAAACTCGGCCACAACATTGATGGAAATCGGCAGGAGTCCTTTTTGCAAGCCGTTGAAGACGCCCGATGAACTGGTCACCATGGTCCAATCGAGGGCGGGCGAAATGGAAAAAGGTTTTGCCCTGGCTGGCCGGAGCGAGCTGTACCAGCCCTTTATGGCTCAAATCGGCACAACTAAAATCGAAAGAGTGGAATACCCGAAGGGGACCCATTTCGAATGGATGTTCTTCAAGAAAAAAGGCAAGGGTGCGGTTCGCGTGGCCAAGGATGTTAACTGGGCAAACGATAAACCCTTCCCGGGTTTCCAGTTCGACATCGTGCACGAGGGCAATCGTATAACGTTTGTCGTTCCCCTTGGCTGCGGCAACGTCGCGCTGTTTGCCGAGAGCAGGATCCCGGCAGAAAAGCCGCCGGTGGCAAGAAAGAATCAGGCTCCGACCTGCGGCATGGTAGTTACACCCACCAAGTCGTTCTGTGGCGATAAAGTCACGGTTGACGCCCGCAACTCTTCCGACCCGGATGGCAATGTTGCCAAGATGAAAATCACCATGGTGGACAAAGGCGGCAAGGTTGTCAGCGAGAAATCGGTTGACGGCAATGTCGGCGATATCGCCATGCCGTGCGGCACCAATACTGTGAAGGTAACGGTAGTCGACAACGAAGGAGCCGAAGCCACCTCTGCTCAGTGTACTGCCGATGTCACCGGTAGCAAGAGAATGCGTCTGATCGCCGATGTCGGTTATTTGCGCCTGTGGGATCCGGGCAATTTTGTGTTTGGCCGTATCGGTGGCGAGTACCTGTTTAACGAGCAGTGGTCGCTCCTTGGACTAGTTGGCGGGGCACTTCAATATGAAGGTCTTGATGGTGAAGATGCCTTCTTGGTTGATGTCTTAGGGGAGTACAAGTTCGCCAATAGATACTTTGTCGATATGGGTGTCGGCGGCTGGATAAGCGATGGCGACAACGATTTGGACTCCGAAGACGATGATCTCGATTTCATTGTCGCTTTTGGCGCCCGTGTCTTCGGCGAACCCGAAAGCTTCAACGGTTCCGTCTTCGTGGAAGGGCGTTCCGGATTCGACGAGTTTGACGACCTGGCGGAATACGGTCGCGTCAGTGTCGGCATGCGTTTCCGCTTTTAGTACCTTAGAAATAATTTTCTGCGCTTTTTCGCAGAAAATTATTTCATGAAGGTTATCCCCTTGTGGGGGTAATTGACTAAAAGATTTTTAACAGGACCTGTACGGCGGATATCCTACGCCATCTTCGAGATGGCCAGGGTGTCCGCCGTTTTCTTTTTTGTCATTCTCAACTGCTGCCGTTTTCGTTGCCAGCTTTACAATCTCGTGGAATCGCAGTAAATAGATACGAAACCGTTGGCGTACTTTCATCACAATCATGGGAGGAAAGCATGGAATCAGGGGCGAAAGGGGAATGTATCTATACTGTGCAGCACAAGGATTTGGCCAGTGCGGTGGCGATCAGCAGCGAAGATGATTTTCCCGATGTTCTGGCCACTTCACGAATGATAGCCTTGATGGAAATCTCGGCGGCCCGACTGATGAAGCCGATGCTGCAACCGGGCGAGCTCTCTGTCGGGGTGAGTGTCGATATAAAACATTTCGCGCCGACCCCCGTTGGCGAAGAGGTTAAAGCGGTTGCAACCTTTACTGGACAGGATGGCAAGCTCTTTCTGTTCGATGTCGAGGTGAGTGACCGGGCGGGCAAGGTGGCAAGCGGCCGACATTCCCGAGCCATTGTGGCCACGGCCCGTCTGGTGGAGGGTGCCCGCACCAGGATGGAAAAGGCCGGAAAGGCGTGATCTTTCCCGGTGTGGCCATTGCAGTCCGAGGCGCTGGCCTTGCCGGGCGGCCATCAATCGCCATCAAGTAGTCGGCTAAGCAATGGCCTGTTCCCCCCGCAATTGATCATCGCCTGCCGCTCCGGCAGGCGTCGCACGTCTACCGACGGCTGGAGATGAGCTTCAATCCTGACCGAACGATTGTCCTGACGGTAATTTTTTGCGGTCTTCCGCAACGGAGTTACGTTGCAGAATAAGCCGTTGCCGGCATCCCCTGAAAAATCACACGATGTCTTTTTTTGTTGAAAAAAAGATAATGCCCCTGAACATCCCGGTTTTGTGATAATTCTGAAAAATGATACCATATGTTGTAGATTGGTGTTGAGAGAGCCATAAATGTGGGGTATAAACACCTTCATATGTACAGCGTGCACGGGGGATGACGAGGTGTCGGAAGTAACCTTTTTCGCGATGTATTTCCAGTGTTTTTCCAATAAGAAACGACCCTGACCCCGGTATTTCGGGATATTGTTACGAACTCCCTGATGAGGGTGTACGTTCCCTTTGCCTAGATTCTTCGCAAAAGGCCGATGATTCTGCAAGGGATTATTTTGCTAATTTTCTCCATAAGAGGTCCTGCATGACACCTGATTTAGCTAAACAGGTATTGACGACGACTGCCGAAACAGTGCTGGCACGAAGGTACTATCTCAAAGATGCCGAAGGCAAAGTTATCGAGTCGTGGGAGACATTGGTCCGGCGGGTCGCCAATGCGGTTGCGGAGGTCGAAAACGAGCAGACGCAGCAGAAGCAGTTGCGGGAAGATTTTTTCAATATTATCTATCACCTTGATTTCTTGCCGAATTCTCCATGCTTGATGAATGCCGGTACGGATCTGGGGCAGCTTTCGGCCTGTTTTGTCCTGCCGGTGGCGGATTCCATGGACGGCATCTTCACCGCCATCCGCAACGGTGCCCTGGTGCATAAAACCGGTGGCGGGACCGGCTATTCTTTTTCCCGGCTGCGCTCGAAAAACGCCTCGGTGCGGTCAACGCAAGGGGTTGCTTCGGGACCGCTGTCCTTTGCCGCAGTGTTCGATGCCGCCACCGAAACCATCAAACAGGGCGGCAAGAGACGGGGTGCCAATATGGGCGTGCTCCGTATCGATCATCCCGATATCATGGACTTCATTGTTGCCAAAGAAGACCAGAGCCGGTTCAATAATTTCAATTTCAGCGTGGCAATCACCGACGCCTTCATGCAGGCGGTGGAGGACGGCAGCGAGTTCGAGCTGATCGAACCTTCCACCAGGGAGGTTGTAAAACGCCTCGATGCCCGGACCGTTTTCGACAAGATCATCGATCTGGCCTGGCACAACGGTGAACCCGGTGTATTATTTATCGATGTCGCCAACCGGGATAATATGACCCCCCAGCTCGGCTGTTTCGAGGCCACCAACCCGTGCGGTGAGCAATGGCTGCTGCCCTATGAAAGCTGCAATCTTGGCTCGGTCAATCTGGCCAATTTCGTCAAGAAAGGGAAAATCGACTACGACCGCCTGAAGAAGGTGGTGCGGACCGCCACCCACTTCCTCGACAACGTTATCGACTGCAATCGTTTTCCCATTCCCGAGATTGCCGAGATGACCCTGAAGACGAGGAAGATCGGCATGGGCATCATGGGCATGCACGACCTGCTTATTCAGATGGAGACCCCGTATGCCAGCGAGGAAGGGCGGGCCCTGTCCGGGAAGATTATGCGCTTCATCCGGGATGCGGCCGAGGAACGGTCCATCGAACTGGCGCGGGAGAAGTCGCCTTTCCCGGCCTACGACCCGCAGGTGAATGTCTATCCGCCGCGCCGCAATGCCGCGCTGACCTCCATCCAGCCGACCGGCACGGTGTCGATGATTGCCGATTGCGCCTCCGGCTGCGAACCCTACTTCTCCATTGTCATGGTCAAACATGTCATGGATGGCGACCGGCTTATCCTCGTTAACAAATACTTTGAGAAGATAGCGCGGGAAGAGGGCTTTTACTCGGAAGAACTGATGAGTAAGGTGGCGGATACCGGCACGGTCATCGGCCATAAGGAGATTCCCGAGCGCTGGCAGCAGATCTTCCGTACTGCCCAGGATATAAGACCTGAAGATCATATCAAGATGCAGGGCTGCCTGCAGCGGAGCGGGGTGGACAGCTCGATTTCCAAGACCATCAATCTGCCCGCAAATGCCACCAAGGAAGAGGTGAAGCTCTCCTATATCACCGGCTACAAGCTTGGCTGTAAGGGACTCACCGTGTACCGGGACGGCTCCCGTGATAAGCAGGTGCTGCATGCCACGGACAGCACGGCAAAGGACAAGACCGAAAAGACCGCCATCGTCTCGGAACGGGGGCTGGCCAAGCAGATCCTGCCGGATACCCTCAACGCCAAACGGTATCGGGTGAAGGATCAGTATCAGAAATCGGTGTATATCATCGTCTGCTTCGATGAAAATGAAAAGCCGATGGAGGTCTTCGCCAAATTCCCCTTCGACAACCGGGTCGATCTGAAAGATAAGTCGACCATGTGGACAACCACCTGTCGTCTCGTTTCCCTGGCTTTGCGTTTCAACGTACCGATGGACGAGATTATCAAGCAGCTTGACAGGTCGAGCGGCCACATGCTGGACCTGCCGGCCCAGCTCAGCAAGCTCTTCAAGTCCTTCCTGGCCGGAACGCAGAGAGGCTTTTCCTCAACCTGCCCCGAGTGTTCAGGGAATCTCCGCTTTGAAGAGGGATGTGAAACCTGCGGCGATTGCGGGTATAGTAAGTGTTCGTAAATTTATAAAACAATATAGAGGTACCAGAGATGCCAAAGATCGGGAGAAACGAGAAGTGTCCTTGTCAAAGCGGCAAAAAGTATAAGCATTGCTGTGCCTTGAAGGAACAGCAGGCCAACCCCCAGCCGACGCCGCAACAGGCCCTGAAACTGACCCTGACCGGCGGGGTGAAAGACATCCAGGCGGATGCGGTCGACAGGAAACCGGTTATCCGGGAATTGGGAGTCTTTTTCTTCTATTCGACCGCCAAAGGGGATGCCTGGGTCATGGAGATGACCGACTGCGATTGCGTCCAGGTGGCGAAAGATGGCGTAGCCCTTGAGATCCCCATAGACGAGAATCCCGACACTATTGAGATCAACTGGAGTCATATGTATTCAGTTGAGAACAAGCAGCTGCGTATCACCGCCTATGCCGACAAAGGTGTCGAGGTCCTCACCGAGGCGCCCACCCGCGAACTGAGCGCCGCCATGCGGCGTATCCGTAAAAGATTTTCCAGGGAACAGCTGAAGCAGGTCCACTTGCCGCCTCCACCCTCGGAGCACTCCAGCGCCGCATGACCGGGCAACCCGCAGCAACCCTACGGATGGTTCCCATGATCCTGGTCATGGGAACCATCTTCTGCCTCTCCCATCAGCAGGGCGACAGCCTCTACCTTCCCGCTCTGCCCGGCATCGACAAGCTGGCTCATCTCCTGGCGTACGGCGTGCTGGCGGCCACCACACTTTTTGCCTTCGGTGAGCGATGGAAGTCCGAAAAAGCCGGGCTCACGGTTCTCATCACCGTCTTCTTCTGTCTTTTTTATGGAATAACGGACGAATTCCACCAATCGTTCGTCCCGGGTCGCGCCCCGAGTGTTGTCGACATAGTGGCAGATTTCGGCGGTGCCGGTTTGGTCGGTTTCTTTTGGCTTCGCCTGAAGGGGAGAGACGAGGGTCGTAAAGACGGCGTGCGGGGAAATTGCCGAGGGAGGATAAGGTAATCCTTTTCCTCCCTCGCCAGGTCTGACCTATCTGCGGTTTTTCAGGATCTTGGCCATCTCTTTGGCAAAATAGGTGATGATGATATCGGCTCCGGCCCGCTTGATGGAAAGCAGCGTTTCCTCCATCACCCGGTCGCCGTCGATCCAGCCTTTTTCCGCGGCGGCCTTGATCATGGCGTATTCGCCGCTGACGTGGTAGGCGGCGATGGGCAGGTCGAATTCATCGCGCAGCCGGGAGATGATGTCCAGATACGCCACGGCGGGTTTGACCATAAGGATATCTGCGCCTTCATCCACATCGAGGGTTGCTTCGCGCAGGGCCTCGCGGCTGTTGGCCGGGTCCATCTGATAGCTCTTCCGGTCGCCGAACTGGGGGGCGCAGTCGGCGGCCTCACGGAACGGCCCGTAGAATGCCGAGGCGTATTTCACCGCATAGGACATGATCGGAATCGCTTCGAAGTTGTTTTCGTCGAGCGCGGCACGGATTTCGGCCACCCGGCCATCCATCATGTCGGAGGGTGCGACCATATCGGCCCCGGCCTGGA
>MGTI01000133.1 GCA_001799365.1 Desulfobacterales bacterium GWB2_56_26
GATAGTCATCGCCCAGCGCCAGAAAAGCCAGCTCCAGCGCCGCCATGGCCGCCTGCTCCCGGGCCGACGGGTGAGTGCGTTCGAGCGCCTTCAGCGCGGCGGCCTTTTCCTCTGCTTCGTCAAAGGTTGAGCGGGCATAGCTCAGTTGTTCTTCAGCTGTCGCGAAAACCGGAACCTGCCGCCCGTCGACCAGGAGCGTGCGGGGGGGATCCTCGCCCGCCGCAGCGATTTCCGATGCCGGAAGACAGAAAAGCACAAACACCAAACACAACAACCGCAACAGTTGTGCGAAGTCCCCGTAGGGGCGATCCTCGTGATCGCCCTCAGCCGAATCCGCACCATTCATGTAAAAAATCTCCGAAACGATAAACTTTCCCCCTTTTCCAGTGATGATGGTTTCTTGTGAGTGCAACGATTTTCCCACAGAATAGCACCATACACGAGAGAAACAAAGGCCTTGGAGTTTTTTCCGGAGGTTCGCCGGCAAACCAGCCCCAAACGCCTGCGGGACTGGTTTGCACCTCGTTACGCGGTTACCATCACGGTATTCTCGCCGTTGGCCCGGCGCAGCCGCTGCAGGCCGTAGAGGACCAGGAACAAGCCAACCCCGAAGGCATACCCTAAATGGCGCATCTCATCGGGGATGCCGATGAGTCTCGTCAGCAGTTCCGGTCGAAACAGGACGAGCGCGGTCGCCAGGAAGAGCGGCAACTCGTACAACTTGTTCCTGATGATGAACCAGCCCTGGACGGCAATCGAGAAGGCGCAGGCACCGAGACAGGTCATGACCAGGATCAGGATGATCTGCGGCCAGGAATGAATGTTGAGGAGAAGCAGGTCGCTGTTGAAGATGAACATCAGCGGCAGCACGGCTGTCCTGATATCGTAGAGGAAGCCCTGGATGCCGGTGGCGACGGCCGGGGCCTTGGCGATCGCCGCAGCGGCGTAAGCGGCAAGGCAGACCGGCGGGGTGTCGTCGGCCAGGATGCCGAAATAAAAGCAGTAGAGGTGGGCGGCGATAAGCGGCACGACAAAGCCGTTCATCTGCCCGACCTCGGTGATGACCGGCACCATGAGCGAGGCGACGACGATATAGTTGGCGGTGGTGGGCAAGCCCATGCCGAGCATCAGGCTGCACAGCGCGGCAATGATGAGCAGCAAATAGATATTGCCAAACGACAGCGTTGCCACGATCGAGGTGATCAGCTGGCCGAGGCCCATGGCCACGATGCCGACGATGATGCCGGCGGCGGCACAGGCGGCGGCGACCGTCAGCATGTTGCGTCCGCCGGCGGCAAGGCCGGAGAAGACATCGACGATGCCTTGTTTCACGGCCGGGGCAAGGGGTTCTTTCTGCAAGTAGGCCCGCACCGGATGCTGCACCAGCATAAGGACAATCATGGTCATAATGGCTTTGAAGGCCGCAACGTCCGGGGAATGCCGGGCAACGATCAGCTCATAGAGCAGGACGCCCAGCGGAATCATAAAATGGAAGCCGCCGACGAGCGTCTTGAAAAAGTTCGGCAGCTCTGCTTTCGACATGCCTTTCAAGCCAAGTTTGCAGGCTTCGAGATGGGTGATGTAGAAAAGCGCCACATAGATGGCCACCGCCGGGACGACCGCCGCCTTGCAGACCTCGGAATAGGGGACATTGACATACTCGGCGATAATGAAGGCGGCGGCGCCCATGACCGGCGGCATGATCTGGCCGTTGACCCCGGAGGCAACCTCGATGGCGGCCGCTTTGGTGGCCGGATAGCCGACTTTTTTCATCATCGGGATGGTGAAGGTCCCGCAGGTGACGACGTTGGCGACGCTCGAGCCGGACACCATGCCGGTCATACAGCTGCCGAGCACGGCGGCCTTGGCCGGGCCGCCTTTATAGCCGCCGAGGAGGCTCAAGGCAAGGGTGATGAAGTATTTGCCGCCGCCGGCCTTGTCGAGCATCGCCCCGAACAGGACGAAGAGAAAGACGATGGTCGCCGAGACATTGAGCGGCACGCCGTAGATCCCCTCGGTCGACATGGTCATCTGGCCGACGAACCGGTTCAGCGACACCCCTTTAAACGCTATGAAGTCGGGCATATACGGCCCGAGGAAGGCATACAGAATAAAAAACAGGGCGATAATCGGCATGGCCGGTCCCAGCACCCGGCGGGCGCCTTCCAGCAGCAGTCCGAGCAGCAGTACGCCCATGATCAGATCGCGGAGGATAGGCATTCCCACCCGCTCCACCATGCCGCTGTGATCGATGACGATATAGAGGGCGGATATCCCGGCGACCACGGCCAGGCAATAATCGAATACGGGAATACGGGTCTTGGTGGCGAGAAAACCCAGGCCGAAGCGATTCTTTTTCAGCATCGGGTAGTTGAGAAAAATGATCGACAGGGCGAAGCCGAGGTGAATGGCCCGGACCAGGGTCGAATCGAGGATCCAGAAACTGGCGATGGACAACTGAAACAGCGACCAGGCGACAGCCAGGGTCGGGATAATAAAACGGGAAAAACCGGCGGGCTGCCGGCCCACACCTTCTTCTTCCTCAACGATTTTTTTAGCTATTTCGATACCTTCATCGTTTTGTTCCAGGCCGCAGCCGGGCGGCATGGTTTCCTTGTGCGTGTGCATGATCTCCTCCGGGTCAATGTGCGTAAAGCGTGTGCTGCGGACTAAATAGTCGGCGAGTCGGCGGACAGGGGTGCCGATGTGGCGGAAAGTAAAAAGGCCGGGAGAAAAGGGCTTTCCTCCCGGCCCTTCGTCTTACGTTACTTCATGAGGCCAGCTTCTTTATAATATTTGATCGCGCCCGGATGGAGGGGGGCGGAAAGGCCCTGCAGCATGCTTTCCTTGGTCAGGACCGCATAGGCCGGATGAAGCTTTTTGAAGTTTTCGAAATTGTCGAAAACCTCCTTGGTGACGGCGTAGACGACGTCGTCGGAGACCTTGGCGGAGGTGATGAGGGTGGCCTGTACGCCGAAGGTGTCGACATTCTCCTTGTTGTCGGCGGTCGGGTAATTGTTGACCGGGATGTAGGACTTGGCGTAGTAGGAGGACTTGTTCAGCAGGTTGTCCACCGCGGTGATCTTGATGAAACGCACCTTGCGGGCGCCGGCGGTCGCTTCCTTGATGGCGCCGTTCGGATGGCCGACGGTGTAGAAGAAGGCGTCGATCTTTTCATCCTGCAAGAGGGCCGGGGCCTCGGAGGCCTTGACGCTCTCGGCTTTCAGGTCTTTTTCGTAGTTGAGGCCGGCGGTCTCCAGGGCATCGATGGCGTTCTGGCGATTGCCGGAACCGGGATCGCCCAGATTGACCCGCTTGCCTTTCAGGTCGGCGATAGTCTGAATGTTGGCATCGACTGCGGCCACCAGGGTAACGAGTTCAGGGTAGATGGAAAATACCGCACGGAGATCCTTCTGGGCCCCTTTCTCCTGCCACTCGGCCAGACCGTTATAGGCCTGGAACTGCCGGTCGGACTGGGCGATGCCGAATTCGAGATCGCCTGCCACTACGGCATTGATGTTGAATACCGAACCGCCGGTTGCCTCAACGGTTGCCCGGATGCCGTATTGGTCTTTTTTACTGTTGACCATGTTGGCAATGGCGCCGCCCGTCGGGTAATAGACGCCGGTGATGCCGCCGGTACCGATGGTAAGAAAGGAAGTTTTTGCCTGAGCCTCCACTGAGGGACCCATGAGCAGAAAAAGTCCCAGGAAGGCAGCCGCCGCTTGTGCAAAAGTACGTTTCATTTCGATCTCCGAGTGTAATTTTTTTTAAATATCAACCACTACCACAGAATTTTACGCCATCCTCCTCTTTCTTCGATGTTGAACTGTGTAGGCTTTCCGTATGCAGACTTCTTACAGCAATCTTTGTGCCAAGCGTTTTTTCGCTGTCCGAAACCGGTTGGATAAAAGAGATATCATGAGAAAACAAAAGGATATGGGGATGCGTGCGCCACGAACGAGGCAGCGGTGGAAAAGCAGGAAATTGAGCATATCCTCAATAATAGTCGCAGACGGTTGTGGTATATCGAAATAAATGCATTGGATTCCAACGCGTTAATGTATATTTGAGCATTTCGTCATTTTTGCAGGAAATGACGCTCGCCGGTGACTTTCGCCCGGCGGCAGCCGCCGGTCTGTGCCGCTCGAGGAACCCTGAATAAATGCCAGCGTTTTGAGCCTTCTCAGCCGTTCGGGACGTATTTTCATTTTGACTCGCAAGGTCGTTTCCTCCTATACTAAGGTATACGTCAGCAATGGCATCCGCGTACCCGGGAGATACCGAACCCTCATGAAGCAACATGTACTGATCGTCGAAGATGCGCGAATGTTCTCCAAGGTGCTGCAGAACCGCCTTGAGGAACGCGGCTTTTCGGTGATCGTGGCCGAGAATATGGCGGCCGCCAAAAATATAATCGGCCAGCACCGCGATCTCTTCTTCATCGCCCTGCTCGATCTCAACCTGCCGGATGCCCCCAACGGCGAAATCGTCGATTATGTGACGGCCTGCGCCATTCCCTGCATCGTCTTTACCGGCTACTTCGATGACGAGCTCCGGGAGCAGATGATTCAGAAGAAGGTAGTGGACTATGTCACCAAGGAAGATCCGTCCAGCATCGATTTTGTCATTCAGCTCGTCTGCCGCATCCACGAGAACCAGAAGACCCGGGTGCTGATCGTCGACGATTCGGCCACCGCCCGGCGCTATGTTCTCGAACTGCTGGCCATCCAGCAGTACAAGGTGGCGGAGGCTGCCGGCGGCGAGGAGGCCCTGGCGGCGCTTGCCAAGTATCCGGACATCCGGGTAGTTTTGACCGACTACATGATGCCGGAGATGGACGGCTTCGAGCTGACCAAGAAGATCCGGTTGAAGTACAGCCGCAACGAAGTCGCGATCATCGGCATGTCGGGATACGGCAACAATATCCTGTCCGCCAAGTTCATCAAATACGGGGCCTCGGATTTCATCATCAAGCCCTTCCTGATCGAGGAATTTCATTGCCGGGTCAGCCAGAACGTCGAGATCCTCACCCATATCCGCGCTCTGGAGGATGCGGTCACCAAAGATTTTCTCACCGGCCTCTATAACCGGCGGCATCTGTTCAGCGTCGGCAGCAAGCTCTTTGCCAGCGCCAAACGCAATCAGATCTCCATCGCCACGGCCATGCTCGACATCGATCACTTCAAGTCGGTCAACGACAGCTACGGGCACGACGTCGGCGATATGGCCTTGCGGCATCTGGCGAGACTTCTCAGAAAAAATCTGCGCGAGACGGATATCGTCGCCCGCATGGGCGGCGAGGAGTTCTGCATCCTGCTGGTCAATATGGAACGCGAGGCGCTCGAGCCGTTCCTGCACCAGCTCTGCACCAAAATAGCCAACCACCATATCTCCTGCAACGACAAGGTCGTCAGCGTCACCGTGAGCATCGGGGCCTGCGGCACGATCCACAAATCCCTGGACGAAACATTGAGCATCGCCGATCGCTGCCTCTACCGGGCCAAGGAACAGGGCCGGAATATGGTGGTGATCGAATGATTTCCGGAACTGCATCGTGAGTCATGGCGTGAAGATTCTTATGCTGGACGGGGATCGGTCCCGTCAATCGGCCTTGCATGCAGCCTTGGCGGAGATGTCGCCCGGGGTGACAATGCTCTCTGCTGCGGACGGTACAACGGCAAATGGCCTCGCGCGGGACCAAGATCCCGACGTGATTCTTCTCGATATCGAGATGTCGGAGGCCTGCGCGGTGTGCCGCAGTTTTAAGGAGGATACCGGCCTGGCAACAATTCCGGTGCTGTTTCTCACCACCCGCCAGACAGGCCGGGACAGTCGTAAAAAAGCCCTGCAGGCCGGGGCCGAGGGCTTCCTCCAATATCCCTTCGACGATATCGAACTCGGCGCCCAGCTCCTGACCATGGTCAAGATCAAGGCGGCAGCCGCACACCGGCGCCAGGAGCGGGAAGATCTGGCCGGGCTGGTGGCGGAACGGACCTTTCGGCTCGAACATGAGCTGGCCGAACGGAAGCGGGCGGAGATTGCGCTGTCGGAAAGCGAGGCCCGCTTCCGGCGGATCACCGAGGGGTTGGCCGATTACCAGTATACGGTCAGGCTGGCAGGGGGCGAGGCGGTGGAGACGGTGCACAGTCCGGCCTGCCTCTTTGTCACCGGGTACTCGGCCGAGGAGTTTGCCGCCGACCCGTATCTCTGGCTCGACATGGTAACTACCGACGACCGGGAGATGCTCATCGACCGGGTGGGACAGGTCCTGGCCGGTCAGGACATCGGGCCGATCGAACACAAGATCGTCAGGAAAGACGGCATAGTTCGGTGGGTCAGCGACAATATTGTGCTCAGCCGGGATGCGGCCGGAGTCCTGCGTTCCTACGACGGGATCGTCAAGGACATCACCGAACGCAAGCAGGTGGAAGCTACCAATGAGATGCTGCTGCGGGAAACCCAGGACCGCTATCATGAAATAGCCGCACTTATGCGGGCCTCGCGGGCGGTCCTTGAAAGCCGGGATTTTGCCGAGACCGCCAGGGTGATCTTTGCCGAATGCCGCAGGCAACTGGAGGCCTCGGCCGGCTTCATGACCCTGCGATCGGAGGAAACCGGCGATATCGAGGTGCTCTATCTGGACAGCAGTCTTGCGGGCGGTATCAGGCCGGACAGGATGCCGCTTCCCGTAACCGGCCTGCGCGCCGAGGCCTACCGGGCGGGCAGGACGATATTCACCAACAGGACTCTGCAGGGCGGGGACAGGGATTGGGTACCGGGCGGCAAGGCGGCCGCCAATATGATACTCGCGCCGCTGCCCGTTCAGGGCAAGGTTATGGGCTTGATCGGCCTGATCGACAAACCCGGCGGTTATACCGGCGAGGATGCCCGGATCGCCACGGGCTTCGGGGAGGTTGCCGCCCTGGCGCTGGCTCAGAGCCGCAATCTCGAGTCTCTGGAACAGAGCGAGTTGCGTTTCCGTTCCCTCATCGAGACCGCATCCGATGCCATAATTTCGGTCGACGGCGAAGGCCGCATTACCCAATGGAACACAGGCGCGGAAAAAATTTTCGGCTATACCGCAAAGGAAGCGGCCGGCCGGAACATCACCCTGATCGTGCCTGCCTTCATGGAGGAGGCGGATGGCGCCCCGACCGATGAGCCGATGGGCGGCCGGCTCCAGCAATCCCGCGAGTCGCTGGAAATGGCCGGACAGATGAAGAACGGCACCTGGCTTCCCATCGAACTCACGGTATCCCGGTGGCAGACCAGGGAAGGGGTCTTTTTCACCGTCATCATCCGCGACATAAGCGAACGCAAGCAGGACGAACAGGCCCGGGAAAAGCTCCAGGCCCAGCTCAACCAGGCCCAGAAAATGGAGGCCATCGGGGTGCTCGCGGGCGGCATCGCCCACGATTTCAACAATATCCTCGGAGCGATCATCGGCTATACCGAGATGGCCAGGGAAGATGCCGGCAATCGTATGCCGCTCGCGGACGATCTCGACAAGGTTCTGCTGGCCGCCAACCGGGCCAAGGACCTGGTCAAGCAGATTCTCGGCTTCAGCCGCCAGTCGGCGGTTGCCCGCATCCCGATGAGGATCCTGCCGTTGGTCAAGGAAACGCTCAAGATGCTGCGGGCCTCGATCCCGACGACCATTTCCATCAAAGCGAGCCTGAAGCCGAGCGGACGGGTCATCCTGGCCGATCCCAGCCAGGTTCATCAGATCGTTATGAATCTCTGCTCCAATGCCGCCCATGCCATGGAATCGGGCGGAGGCGTCATGACGGTAGCGGTAAAAGAGCAGCTCCTCGACAAGCCGGTCGCCTTCGAATCCGGCCGGCTGCTGCCGGGAGAATATATCGAGCTGTCGGTCTCCGACACCGGAACCGGCATCGGCCCGGATGTCCTTGCCAGGATTTTCGAACCCTACTTCACCACCAAGGAAGTGGGCAAAGGTACGGGGATGGGGCTGTCGATCATCCACGGCATCATCAAGAGCTATGGCGGCGCCGTGACGGTGGACAGCGTGGTCGGGATGGGCACGACCTTTCGCGTCTATTTCCCGGTGGTTCAGGAGGAGGAAAAAACGGAGGAGCTGATACCGGCATCGCCCTCCGGCAAGGAACGGATTCTCTTCGTCGACGACGAGGAGGTGTTGACCCGGATGGGAAAAATCATGCTGGAGCGGCTGGGCTACACCGTGACCGAGTACAACAGCAGCCTGGAAGCCCTGGCCGTCTTCATGCAGGATCCCGACCGATTCGACCTGGTCATTACCGACCAGACCATGCCCGGCATGACCGGCACCGATCTGGCCCGCCGGCTGCTGCAGCTCCGCCCCGGCCTGCCGATCATTCTCTGTACCGGTTTCAGCAACCTGGTCAACGAGGAGTCGGCGCAGCTTCTCGGCATCAAAGGTTTTGTCTTGAAACCCCTTTCCAAGAGCGTCATCGGCCAGCTCATCCGCAAGGTTCTCCAGGATACGAAATAACACGCAGGCATTGCTTCCGAATCTTTTTGTCAATTGTCGGATCCTTCCGCAAGTTTGACTGTATTGATCGGCGGCAAATGGTTACATTGTACGAGCACGCGAGGAACCCGTTCCTTGACGTGCAGAATGCATGGCAAGAGGCAAAGAGTACTGCGATTGAACAAGGGATAACAGAGATTTTTATGGATGAACAGGTCGTGAAAGAGCTGGAAGAAATCGTGGGGGCCGACAATGTCTCCATCGCCCCGGCCGACAGAATAACCCACTCTTACGATGCCACCCAGAAGCAGCATCTGCCGGAGGCGGTGGTCTATGCCTGCACCACCGAGG
>MGTI01000134.1 GCA_001799365.1 Desulfobacterales bacterium GWB2_56_26
CTACAACAACCTGCTCCTCATTATCCTTGGCAACATCCTGATGTCCAAGCGGTCGGTAACGGCGGCTTCCCAGGTCTACAGTCTGCTCGATGCGGCGGAAGAGGCTGCCCGCAAAGCGGCCAAGCTCACCAAGCGACTCCTCGCCTTCACCCATGGCGAGTCCCTGATCCTCAAGGATCATCCTGTAGGCGAAATCATTCAAGATGCCCTGAACAGCCTGGAGGAAAACAGCGCGTATCCCGCCGAACTGCTGCTGGACGAAGACCTGCCGACCGCCCACGTCGACGCCGGCCTGATCACCATCGCACTGCACAACATCCTGAAAAACGCCCGGGAGGCGATGAAGGATGGCGGCCCCATCACCATCAGCGTCACCGCCGTATTCATCGACAGTCAGAGCCCGGAACAAGCTCTCGGGACGCTTGATAAACCCGGCAGGTATCTCTCTATCGCGATTTCGGACCGCGGGACGGGGATCGATACGGAAGCGCTACCCCAGATATTCGATCCGTATTTTTCAACGAAGCAACGAGGGGCCAAAAAAGGACTTGGTCTGGGTCTATCCACCAGCTATTCGATCATCCACAAACATGCCGGAACAATTCGGATTTATTCGGAAAAAAATGCCGGCACCACCGTCTCCGTCTATCTGCCGGTAAACGATCCGGCCGCAACTTCACAGACCGAACCCGTTATCATTCGATTATGAGCAGCTTGCGGGAAGCCAAAATGTCCTCCTCACCTACAGCGAGGACAATTCCACGGTATGGATGCCGTTATGCCGAAGGTCCAGCAGGACTTTCTTGAGCTGTTGCTTGCTGCAGTCGTTTATGGCATACACATTGCGCGTGCCGTCAAAAAATTGCAGAACGAAATTGCCCTTTGCATCGATATAGGCGTTGCGGATATATTCCTTGTCAAGCCATGGCTTCATTTCCGCCATGAAATCAATTAAAGCACATGTCTTCATCATCTCCTCCATGCAGGATTCCCTACGGCTCATATACCCCTACAATAAGGCAGGTTGTGAATCCTTCAACGGCAACACCCAAGGCTGTTGAATAAAAACCTCACAATGCAAGACTCCCATTTATGGAAAGAAATATAGTACTCATCGGCTTCATGGCCGTCGGCAAAGGACGAACCGCGAGGGAACTGGCGCGACAGAGCGGCAGATATGCCATCGATTGCGACGACCTCATCGAATCCTTCAGCAAGATGAAGATCCGGGAGATTTTCGAGCACCTTGGCGAACCCCACTTTCGCCGGCTGGAAAAAGAGACCGGACTGTGGCTGGAACATCATGTCAGGAACACCATCATCTCGACCGGCGGCGGCTTCGTGAATGTGCCGAACCTGAAGAAAATCGGGGTGGTGGTGTATCTGCACAGCGACTTCGAGGCGATCGTCAACCAGGTCATGGACCATCCGCAGGCCAAGAAAAAGCTGGAAAAAAGGCCGCTGCTGAAAAGTCTCAAGAAGGCCCGCAAGCTCTTCGACAGCCGTCTGCCGATCTACCGGGAGGCGGCCGATGTCGAGATCGATGTGACCGGCCGAAAAACCGCCGACGTTGCCGGGACCATCCTGCAGGGGCTGGGGATCGCGCCGCTCGCTGCCAAAGACAAATAATTTCTCGTTCTGTTAGATTCTTTTAATGCTTTTTCGGACAATCATGCCGCAGCGGCGGCAGTCGAATTCCAGGTCGTAGTCGCCGGTATTGTCCGAGAGCGTCAGAGGCATGACCGGCTCCCCGCCTGATCGTTTCTTTTCTTTCGGGCAGATCCCCAGCTGGGCCTTGATGCAGTATCTGGTGGTCATCAGGGCACATCCCGCAACCATCTCGGCCCGTAGCGTCGCACTGTCGATCTCCCGGACCCCGTGCCGCCGATAGAAGTCTTCGGCCTTCCGGTTGGCGATGTTGTCGAGATAGCTCACCTCCGTCTCCGGCCAGGGAACATCGCTAACCTGCAACTCGACATGCTGCCGTGGATAGCTCGACAGTCTCACCCCCTCGTGATGGGCCAATGCCCGGCGCCGCAGCTCGTTATAGGCCGCGGCGGGAAAAAAAGCTTCGGCACTGAGGTCGGCCGTCACCCCTTCAACCGCAAAGATAGTGCCGCCGCTCTTTTTTAGTTGCCTCGCAGCCTGAAGCGCTGCCGAGCCGGGTTGTCTTGCGGTTTCTTTTTCCACCTTCAGCCGGGTTTCGGAAGTTACCCCATCCTCATCGATGATGTGCAAAAGCAGGCCATCGACCGCCTCCCGCAGGTCGAGCTGAAGGGCAAGCGTCCGGCACAGCTCGCTTGCGGCCAATAATCGTGCGAAGGCTGTGTCGGCGTTGCGATAAACCGTCGTGCCGGGGGGCGGGATAACCGCATCCTTCGGATAAATCCTGCCGTCCGCCACCCGGTTGACCTTCATCCCGGTCAGGTTGCCGGCCAGATCGAAGAAGCAGAGACCATCGCCGTTGCCCACCGTTTCGCCTGTCGCCAGGGTGAAATACTGTCTTTCGGCAACAATCACCCGACCCAATTCCATGCCGAGCGATTTGGGGCTGTCGATGGCCCCGGGTCTGTTTCTTTTCTTCTGCAAAAAATAGTCGGTATGACCGCGGCTGAAGGATCTGGCGGGATCGGGTACAAAGGAAAAGCTGCAGCGGCCGGAAGAAGCGCGAGTCAGTCCCTCATCCCTGTCAATGATTTCATCAAGAGCCCGGCGATAGTAGGCGGTGACGTTTTTCACATAGTTTTGGTCTTTCAGGCGGCCCTCGATCTTAAAGGAATCGATGCCGGCCGCGATCAGGTCGGACAGACTTGCGGAGAGATCCAGGTCTTTCAGGCTGAGCAGGTAGCGGTCCCTGGCGAGGACCGTGCCATGGTCGTCGCGCAGGGTGTAGCGGTGCCGGCAAAACTGGGCGCATTCACCCCGGTTGGCGCTCCGTCCGGCCATTACCTGACTTATATAGCACTGGCCGCTGTAGGAGACGCAAAGGGCGCCATGCACGAAAAACTCCAGAGACACCGAGGTGGCCGCCCGGATTTCCCGGATTTCCGCAAGGCTCAACTCCCTGGCCAGCACCACCTGCTGAAAGCCAACTTTCTCCAGAAAGGCCACCTTGGGCGGGGTTCGATTGTTCACCTGGGTGGAGGCATGCAGGGGGATGGGCGGCAGATCACATTCCAGCAACCCCATGTCCTGAATGATCAGGGCATCGATTCCGATACCATAAAGCTGCCAGGCAAGATTTACGGCCTGGTCCAGTTCACGATCGTCGAAGACGGTATTCATCGCCACATAGACTTTCACCCGGAACTGATGGGCGGCTGTCACCAATTTTTCCAGATCCTGCAGGCTGTTGGCGGCTGCGGCACGGGCGCCGAACTGCGGTCCGCCGATGTAGACGGCGTCGGCGCCATGCTGGATGGCGGCCAGGCCGCAGCCGAGGTCCCTGGCCGGAGCCAGCAGTTCAATTTTTCGAGTACCCATAAAATAATGTGGTTACATCATAACATCCTGAGACGTGTCGGTCGCCGTGAGCTGTATCAGAAAACTGCGGCGATCGTGAAAGTCGGGACGTGCACCGCAATGATCGACCGCCCAATAGCTGACCCTGCCGCTCGTTTCCAAAACGACACAGGCAATTCCGGCCGCTAGCACCTCCGAGTCGGAGCAGAGGTCATGGATGTCCATGCTGCACGACAATTCCAGCCGGCTTCCGCCTGTTGTGACTGCCCGGCACGAAGGCCGATCCGAACGCTGTTCCTCCGCCATCCCTTGCCGATAATCGTTGAAGCGATAGAGATTCCAGTCGCCTGACGGACTGAAGTTGCCTTCCCAGTAGGCGGTCTGACCAGGAATGCCGAAAAAGACCTCGAAACAGGTCCGCCGCCACAGTTCGTGGCGGCGGCTGACGGAAAGAGCGGGGTCGGGCAGGACGATCCGTTCAAGATCTCCTGCCATGATATATGTAACGAGAAGTGTTCCGGGGCGTCTGTCCACCGAGCCTGAAATCTGCAAGCCCTGTGGTGCCGCCCCGGGAGAGAAAGGACGGAGTTGAAAATGACAGCAAGAGCGTGTTCCAACCTCCATCTTTTTGCTTATTCTTCGTCTACGTCGATGCAATCGACCGGGCATGCCGCCGCCGCATCTTCAATGCATTCTTCATCCGCCGAATACTGTTCGTAAACATAGGCCTTTTCGGTTTCATCGTCAAAACCGAATACATCGGGGCATAGCTCAATGCAGCTTTGACAACCGATGCATTCTTCTTCATCCAATGTAACTTTTTGTGCCATCCGCAACCTCCTTGATGTGTTCATTGATATTTAAAAAGCACGGCCCGCAGATCCCGGGAAACGCAGGAGGCACCATGACCAGAACCTCATACCCACCCCCCCTGGTGAAGCTTCACCGGAGGTTCCGGTCATAGAATTTTCCTCCTGTACCGCGCATTTGGCATTGATTCGGCCTGACGCTTCGTCACGGAACGGTTCCCGCAAGCATTCGCCGATGCCTCATCCACTTTTTTGTTTATATCCGCATTTTCTCGATAATCAATAGAAAAAGCACCTCCCCGGAAGAGAAGCTCCCGGAGAGGAGGAAATTGCGGCAATGACGACCGCAGCAGATGTGAGCAGTACTGCTACACCTCCACGCTTTGCCCGTGAAGGGGAACCGTGACGTTGAAGCTTGCTGCCTGCAGATAATCGGCAAAGGCTAACGTCTGTTCCTCTTCGCCGTGGACCAGGGCGATTTTTTTGATGGCAAGATTCGACTCTTTCAGCACCCGCATCAGCTCGTTGCGGTCGCCGTGGGCACTGAACCCGCCGAGGGTGACAACTTTTGCCCTAAGCGGATACTCCTTGTTGTAGAAACGAACCATGGGCGCCGGTCCCCGCCGTCCTTCACCATTGTATTTCTCGCCGATTTCCTGCAGGTGCCGGCCGAAGGTATTTTGTCCCATATAGCCGACGATCAACACCGTGTTTCGATCGTCATGGATCTTATGGCGGAGATGGTGCAGTACCCTCCCTCCCTCGCACATGCCCGAGCCGGCGATGACAATATGGGACTTCTTCTCCCGGTTCAGGGCCATGGACTCTTCCACGCTCTGGACAAACTGCAGCTGGCTGAAGTCGAACGGGTTGATGCCCTTGCTCAGGAAGCACTCGTGGGTATCCTCATCGTAGGTTTCCGGGTGTTCGCCGAAGACATGGGTGATTTCGGTGGCCAGGGGACTGTCGACCCACACCGGCATCGGCGGAACCTCGCCTGCCATATACAGTTCGTGGAGGAAATATATGAGTTCCTGGGTGCGGCCGTAGGCAAAGGCAGGAATGATGACGGAACCGCCGCGATCGAAGGTCTCCTGCAGCACCTTCTTGAGCTGCGGCTTCATGTCCTGCACCGGATCGTGCAGCCGATTGCCATAAGTGCTTTCCATGACCATCAGGTCTATATTCCGGTGTTCCGGCGCAAAATCGAGTGTGGGATCCTTGATGATCGGCTTATCGAACCGGCCGATATCGCCGGAATAGAGCACGGTCCTGGTTCGGCCGCCGGCCGTGTACTGAATCACCGACATGGCCGAGCCGAGGATATGCCCGGCCTCGTAGAAGGTACAGTGCAGGTCCTGGCCGATGGTCACCGTCTCACGATAGGGAACACCGTGGAAATATTCCAGCGCCTGATCCACGTCGGTCATGGAATAGAGCGGCCGGATCACTTCAAGGTGGTGCTCGCGCAGGAGTTTTTGTATTACCTCGTCTCGTAGGATATGATGGTTGGACTTCAAGAGCTTCTTGATGGCCTGCATGTCCTCACCGGAGATGACAGTCTTGCCGCCGCCGGTTTTCACCTTGGCCAGAAAAGATCGGGCCGTTTTGTAGTTGAGATAGGAGGCATCACCCTCCTGTATCTTTGCGGTATCGCGGAGCAGATAGGCGCTCGCCGCGGCGGTTGCCCGCGAACAGAACACCCGGCCGGTAAAGCCGTCCTTCGTCATCATCGGCAACCGTCCCGAATGGTCGATATGTGCGTGGGAAAGGATCATGTTGGTCAATATCTTGGGATCGACCGGCAGAACCCGGTTCTTGGCCTCGGTCTCCTTGCGTCTGCCCTGGAAAAGACCGCAATCCATCAGGATGGTATCGTGGTCGGTGGTCAGAGTGTGAAACGAACCGGTTACCTCACGCGTCGCGCCGTAAAATGAAACGTGCATGCCTGCTCCTTCTTGAGTTTTTCTCTTCCGCGTTCACCGTCAGCAGATCCGCGCATCGATGCATATCCGAAAGGTTCGCGGCGCAGAGTGGCCGCACCTGATTATTTCGGCAGAATCGACGTTCCGCTTCTGCTGCCGGCAACCATCCGCCAACTTCTGTAGCGACAGCTCGAACAGCTCAGGTCGCTGCAGGTCATAAAAATGCAACCAGCCCTGCGGCTTGAGCACAGTCAGGGCAGGCGGTAAAAACGCCGCGGCCATGGTCGGCAGCGGCATGACCACCCGATCGAAACGGCGGGCGGCGCAAAAATCCTGCAAGTCCCGGGCATCGCCAAGACACAGCTCGATATTCTTCAACTTCCTGTTCAGGCGCAAATTCTGCAGGGCGTACTCGTGAGCCTCCGGATTCTTTTCAAGGCCAACGATGGTCCGGGCGCAGCTGAAACGGGAAATAATCAGAGGATACGGGGCAATTCCGGAAAAAAGCACCAGGATATCTTCACCTTCTCCGACCAGCGAGGCTATGCGCCGTCGCTCATGGCCGCTGCGCACCGAGTAATAAACGGTTTCCGGATTGACCCGCAACCGGATGCCAAACTCCGTGACCTCCGTCTCTTTTCGCTCTTCGCCGGCCAGGATGGTCAAGGGAATGGTCCTGAATTCGCCGCCGTAATTGCCGGCTCTCTTGGCAACCACCTTGATCCTGGCGTTGCCGGCCAACAAGGCCTCCGCGATAAGCTGTTCCTTTTCCTGAATTTCTTCCGGCACGATGATTATGGCGATATCTCCAACTACGTCATAGCTGCCGACCAGCGCCTGCAATTCTTCTTCGGTCAACGCCCCCCGCAGGGCCTGTTTCAATCTCATCGCCATATCGCCATATTCGCCATAAGGCCCTTCGAACACCCAAAAAAAAGCGCCAGAGAAAGCTATCTTTCCCTGACGCAATAACGGTCAAAACTAATCAGAAAATGGAATAAGGAACGAGAAATCAAAGTTTCACAACATTTTCCGCCGCCGGACCCTTTTCTCCTTGGACGATATCGAACTTCACCCTCTGGCCTTCCTCAAGGGATTTAAAACCTTCCCCCTTGATCGCCGAGT
This sequence comes from Desulfobacterales bacterium GWB2_56_26, assembly GCA_001799365.1. Taxonomy (GTDB): domain Bacteria; phylum Desulfobacterota; class Desulfobulbia; order Desulfobulbales; family Desulfocapsaceae; genus Desulforhopalus_A. The sequence goes on from MGTI01000134.1 coordinate 7,322, forward strand.
GATGTACGAAGACATCCTTGCCGCCATCTTGCTCAATAAAACCGAACCCCTTAGAATTATTAAACCACTTGACTTTCCCTTCTGCCATGGCACGACTCCTTTGGCACATTATGCAATTTTGACTTCCCCGCTATCCAGCAAAAAAGTCACCCGAATCCCTCCATTTACTCGTATCCGGAAAAAAAATTCAAATAAAAAGTGCAATGACATGCAATTCCTTTACGTATCCTGACAAACAGGACCTCCCTTTAGCCTGACATTATCACGCACCGTGCGGTTATCCGAAGGATTGTTGGGAAGAGAGTGGCTGAAGACGTGTCCGGTTCGTCGGTTAAAAAACCTCGGTCCGACAATAGAGGTTGCGTAAATCACGACTTTATGATTACTTAAGCAAGCCGAATCGACGCAATATAAAAATATTTTTACCTGTGAAATTGAATAGTTTCTACACCTGGAGGAAAAAATGTTTAAGATCGTTAGACGCGAAGAAATGTCTCAGGGCACGGTGATTCTCAATGAAATTGAGGCTCCACTGATCGCCAGAAAAGCCAGGCCCGGTCAGTTTGTCATCCTCAAGGCCAACGAGAATGGCGAACGCATCCCCCTGACCATGGCTGAAACCGACGCAGCCAAAGGCACCATCACCATCATCTATATGGTGGTCGGAAAATCGACGGCATTGTTCAAGGACCTCAAGGTCGGTGAGGGGTTCCAGGATGTCATTGGCCCATTGGGCAAGGCTACCCATCTCCAAAGAGTCGGCAAAGTGGTCTGCGTCGGCGGCGGGACGGGAGTTGCCGTTCTCCATCCGATCACCCGCGGCCTGAAGGAAATCGGCAACGACGTCACCTGCATCATCGGCTCCCGGAATAAAGGTCTCCTGATTCTCGAAGACCATATGAGAGCCGCCTCCCATGATCTGCGCATCTGCACCGATGACGGCTCCTACGGTCATCACGGTTTTGTCACCGATGTCCTGAAGGATGTCCTCAAGGCGGGCGATGTCAAGCTGGTTGTGGCGATCGGTCCGGTGCCCATGATGAAGGCAGTCAGCAATATCACCAAGGATTATAACGTCGAGACGATGGTCAGCCTCAATCCGATCATGGTCGACGGGACCGGGATGTGCGGCGGTTGTCGGGTGACTGTCGGCGGACAAACCAAGTTTGCCTGCGTCGATGGCCCGGAATTCGACGGCCATAAGGTCGACTACGACGAGTTGATGATGAGACTCAGAGCTTACCAGGCTGAAGAGCGTAAGTGCCACGAGGCATACTGCACTATCCGCGACGCCCGCTGAGATGCGGCTGCCCGGCAAGCCGGCAGCTTCATAGAACCTGTTAATTGACAATATATCGTGGATCTGATTTCTACGGAGGATATTATGGCAGAAGCAGCAAACAAAAAAGAGCAGAAAGCGCGGGTTTCCATGCCCGAGCAGGAGCCGAAGGTCAGGGCTCGCAACTTTCTCGAAGTCCCGACCGGCTATACCGTGAAAATGGCGCAAGAGGAAGCGAGCAGGTGTCTGCAGTGCAAGAAGCCCGGCTGTGTCGAAGGCTGTCCGGTCGGCGTGGACATTCCCGGCTTTATTGACCTGATCGCCCAGGGAGACATGACCGGCGCCATTCGCAATCTCTGGAGCAAGAATGCGTTACCGGCCGTCTGTGGCCGGGTCTGCCCGCAGGAAAGCCAGTGCGAAGGCAAATGCATCGTCGGCAAGAAGGGAGAGCCGGTTGCCATCGGCAATCTGGAACGGTTCTGCGCCGATTACGAACGGGCGAACGGTACCGGCGAACTGCCGCCTAAGGCCCCGCCGACCGGCAAGAAGGTTGCGGTGGTAGGCTCCGGACCATCCGGCCTGACCGTGGCCGGCGACCTCATCGTCAAGGGCCACGACGTCACTATCTTCGAGGCCTTCCATAAAGCTGGCGGCGTTTTGGTCTACGGCATCCCCGAATTCCGTCTGCCGAAAGATATCGTCGCCCAGGAAGTGAATTTCCTCGAACGACTGGGGGTAAAGATAGAGTGCAATGCGGTCGTGGGCCGGACGGTTTCTCTGGACGAGCTCTTCGCCGAGGGCTACGACGCCATTTATGTCGGCGTCGGCGCCGGTCTGCCGAAATTCATGAACATTCCCGGCGAGAACTACGTCGGCATCCTTTCCGCCAACGAATACCTCACCCGGGCCAATCTGATGAAGGCCTATAAATATCCGGAAGTGGACACCCCCATTCCCCTCGGCAAAAATGTCGTGGTCCTCGGTGCCGGCAACGTCGCCATGGACTCTGCCCGGACGGCCATGCGCCTGGGCGCCGAGAGCGTCAAGATCGTCTATCGCCGCTCACGCGATGAAATGCCTGCTCGTGCGGCCGAAATTCACCATGCCGAGGAGGAGGGGATCGAGCTATTCCTGCTCACCAACCCGACCCGTTACATTGGCGATGCCAACGGCCGTCTCTCCGGCATGGAATGTCTGCGGATGGAGCTGGGCGAACCCGATGCTTCCGGCAGGAGACGTCCCGTTCCGGTGAAGGGCTCCGAGTTTGAGATAGCCTGCGATCTGTGTATCGTCGCCGTAGGCTCCGGCGCCAATCCTCTGCTGACCAGTGAAACCCCGGATATGAAACTGAATAAGTGGGGAAATATCGCTGCCGACGAAAAGAACGGCAAGACCACCAAGCATGGCGTCTGGGCGGGCGGCGACATCGTCACGGGGGCAGCCACCGTTATTCTGGCCATGGGCGCCGGACGGCAGGCCGCCAATTCCATCCACGACTACCTGACGCTCGGTTGGTAAAAGCTGCAGCGTAATCGCCAATTCGCGAGCTGTCCGATCCACCCCGCCGGCCTGATGCCCGGCGGGGTTTTTTGTTGCACCACGCAAATCCAGCGAACGCCTCACCCTTGCCGGTTTCATAATCTATCCTGATCATTATATTCAGTCAAATGAATAGCTCGTATCCTTTCGCCAACTCCTCAATGTTTCGAAGTTATAGAGCATCGATGCGGACAGGCGCCGTGCACGAAAAACCGACAAAGCCGCATGAACTGTCCACCCCCGCTACCTGTCTTGCTGTGCATTTTGGGCATACTGTTTTCTTGCAGTATATCTCAACAAGAGAACCTTCAAAGGAAATCTGAAAGATTGCTTGACATGTCATTGTATTTTGGGCTTTATTTAGCAGATGCCCCATTCATTGCGAACTGTGCAGGAATCATGCACAGTACCTTCAGGCATAATTTACCACCAGCTCAGCACAATGTGCACATTACGAGTATTTTTTTTGCACAATTTCTCCCACCTAAATATCCCTAAGTAGCTGTTTGGTAAAGAAAAATATTTCCTTGACATAATTCAAAGACGCTTGTTAATGAATGGTTGTTCATAATTGTTCGGAGAGGTGTGTGCTGTTTACCGGCCACAGGGTATAGAAAAAAGCAGTAAGAGGGGAAATGATGTCTACAGAACTTGTACTCTCGGCGATTACCTTAATCGGCATCGCCGCCCTTGTTCCCTGCCTGATGGTTCTCACCAAGGTTCTAGGACCGCGATCCACGGGAGTTATCAAAAACGAGGCTTACGAAAGTGGTGTCGGCCCGGTGATCGGCGCGGTTGATCAGAAATTCAGTGTCAAATTTTATCTCTTAGCAATTCTCTTCTTAATTTTCGACCTCGAGGCAGTTTTTATGTATCCGTGGGCCGTCAGCGTCCGTGAACTGGGCTGGTTCGGCTTTTTCGAAATGGTAGTTTTCATGCTGCTGCTTCTTACCGGACTCATTTATATTCTCAAGAAGGGGGTGCTCAATTGGCGTTAGGATTAGAAGCTAGTCTCGGCAACACTGTCATTACCACCAGACTTGATGAGGTCATCAATTGGGGTCGGCAGTATTCACTGTGGCCATTCATCTTTGGAACCGCCTGCTGTGCTATCGAATTCATGAGTGCCGCGGCAAGCCAGCACGACATTTCTCGTTTCGGGGCGGAAGTTGTCCGGTTTTCTCCCCGCCAGGCCGACCTTCTCTTGGTCTGCGGCACAATCAGCTATAAACAGGCGCCCATCCTGAAACGGATCTATGAGCAGATCCCCGACCCAAAATGGGTTGTCGCCATGGGGGCCTGTGCCAGCTCGGGTGGCATATACGACAACTACTGCACGGTGCAGGGTATCGATACCATCATTCCCGTGGATGTTTATATCTCGGGCTGTCCGCCACGACCTGAAGCGATCCTGGATGCCCTGATAAAGATTCAGGAGCAGATAAAAACCGAAAGCGTTCTGATAGACCGCCATAAAGACTTCAAAGGGATTCTCGACTGATATGAATGCGACGGCTCTAGAAAAAATCCAAGCCGCTTTCCCGGACGCGACCTGCAAGGCTGTTCTGGATTCGGTGGTTATTGATGTTCAGCCTGAAAATCTGGAGAAGACTCTGTCGCGGCTGAAAAACGACGCAGCCTTCAACTGCGGGCTGATGGTCGATGTCACAGCAATCGACTATCTCGATCATCCGCAGAGGAGGCAGACTCGATTCTCCGTGGTCTATACACTTCGTAACTGGCAGGAAGGTCTCCTGGTACAGGTGCGTACGCCGGTAGCCGATCCTGACCAAGGCGTTGCCACCGCCACCCATCTATGGGGTTCGGCAGTGTGGGGGGAACGGGAGGTCTACGACCAGTACGGCATCAGATTCCAGGGGCATCCCGACCTGCGGAGAATCCTCAACCACTGGCAGTTTGAAGGCCATCCGCTGCGCAAGGATTATTCGATTTATAAAGGCCAGGTCTGCTACCAGACCGACAGCCTGGAAAAGGAAATCAGGGCAAGACTCTTGGAAAACGGTGTCGATGAAACCACCATGCAGGACATCAATACCGAAATCATGTTTCTGAACATTGGTCCCTCGCACCCCGCGACCCATGGCGCCATTCGTATCCTCACCGCCCTCGATGGCGAGACCATTCTGGCCAACGTCAACGAAATCGGCTACCTGCACCGGGGGTTCGAGAAAACAGCGGAGAACCGGACCTACAATCAGGTGATCCCTCTGACCGACCGGCTGAACTACTGCTCTTCCATGATCAACAACATCGCCTACGCCAAGGCGGTCGAGTCATGGCTGGGGGTGGAGATCACCGAGCGCGCCAAATTCATGCGGGTAGTCCTCACCGAGTTTTACCGGGTGCTCGACCATCTGGTGTGTCTTGCAGCTGCTTTGGTTGATATGGGTGGTCTGACCAATTACTGGTACCTCTATAACGAAAAGGAAGCTGCCTACGATTTTATCAGTCGTCTTACCGGGGCACGTCTCACCAGCTCTTTCACCAGGATCGGCGGCATGTATCGCGATTTCTATGAAGGATGGGAAGGGGACCTGGAAATTCAGCTTCGTGGTATTGAAAAGGGTATTGGTGATGCGCTGAAACTGGTCGATACCAACCGCATTGTCCACGACAGAACACAGGGTGTCTGTGTAGTCTCGGCGGAAACCGCTCTCAGCTATGGTTTTACCGGCCCCGTTCTCCGAGCCAGCGGCGTTCCTTTCGACCTGCGAAAAGACGCCCCCTACTACAACTATGAATCCTTTGACTTCGAGGTACCTGTTGGCACGAATGGTGATATCTACGACCGTTTTATGATTCGTTTTTATGAGATGGCTCAATCCATCCGCATCATTCGCCAGGCTATAAAACACATCCCTACGGGACCGGTGAACGTGAACAATTCCCAGGTATGTCTCCCACCTAAACAGCAGGTCTACAACAATATTGAAGGGTTAGCTAACCACTTCAAACTTGTTTTCGAGGGAGTGAAGACCCCTCAGGGTGAATGGTACGATTCCTTTGAGGCAGCAAATGGCGAGCTGGGATTCCATTTTGTCTCTGACGGGTCGGGTAAGCCCTACAAACTCAAGGTGCGACCACCGTGTTTCTATATCATGGGAGGTTTTCATAAAATGGTTGAAGGTAACATGATTGCAGACGCGGTCATCAACCTGAGTTGTATCAATATTATCGGCGGGGAGTTGGACAGATGAGCGATCGTTCACAACTGATTTCTACTGGGACACCGTTCCAGTATGACCAGAAAAGGGATGCTGAATTCGAGAGGCTTATCAAACGCTATCCCACCAGAGAATCGATGATCCTCCCAGCCCTCTGGCTGATCCAGGAACAGGAAGGCTGGATAAGCCAGGAGGCCATCGCCTATGTTGCCGATCGTATCGGCACCTTCGCCAGCAAGGTCTACGAGGCAGTAACTTTCTACACCATGTATCAGCTGCAGCCGATGGGCAAAAACCATATCTGCGTCTGCCGCACCCTCTCCTGCTGGCTCCGTGGGAAACAGGAAATCGTCGACTACCTGAAAAACGAAATCGGCATCACTCCCGGCAAGGTCAGCGACGACGGCAGGTTCAGTCTGGAAGAAGTCGAATGCTTGGGTCACTGCGGTACCGCCCCGGTTGTCCAGGTCAATGGCGAATTCTACGAGAACATGGACGTAGACAAGCTGAAAGCGCTGCTGGCCACATTGAAATAAGGAGGCGCACCGATATGGAAGTGAAGTTACTGAGTGCCAAGTTCGATATAAAAAGCTCCCACAAACTGAAAACCGCCAAGAAGCACGGCGCCTATGGCACCCTCGACAAGCTGTTTGCCATGAAATCCGAGGAAGTCATTGAGGAGGTCAAGAAAAGCGGCCTGCGCGGCCGTGGCGGGGCCGGGTTTCCGGCCGGTGTGAAATGGGGCTTTCTGCCCAAAAATACCGGCAAACCGGTATATCTGACGGTCAACTCCGACGAATCCGAGCCGGCGACCTTCAAGGATCGCTATATTCTCGTCAAAGATCCGCACATGCTGATCGAGGGCATCATCATCTGCAGCTACGCCATCGGCTCCCATGATACCTATATCTACATCCGCGGCGAGTACACCACCCAGGTGAAAGTCCTGCAGGCTGCGATCGATGAGGCCTATGCGGCTGGTTATCTCGGCGAAAAAATCGCCGGGCACGATTACCGGGTCGATGTCACCGTGCATCGCGGGGCCGGCGCCTATGTCTGCGGCGAAGAAACCGCCTTGCTGGAATCCATCGAAGGCAAGAAAGGCCAGCCGCGCAGCAAGCCGCCGTTCCCTGCCGTGGCCGGCCTTTACGGCTGCCCGACGATCATCAACAACGTCCAGAGTATCGCCTCTCTGCCGTGGATTATAGAAAACGGCGCCGACGCGTACAAGGCCTACGGCACGGAGAAGAGCCCGGGCACCCACCTGTTCGGCATCTCCGGCCATGTCGAAAAGCCGGGCATGTATGAACTCCCCCTCGGCCTGCCGTTGCTTGAGGTATTGGACAAAGTGGCCGGCGGGGTCTGGAAAGGCCGAAAATTGAAGGGCATCATCCCCGGCGGCAGTTCCACACCCGTACTTCTGCCCGAGGAAGCAAAAACCGTGACGCTTGATTACGAGTCCATGGCCGCCCACAAGACCATGTTCGGCTCGGGCGGCATCGTGGTGCTGGATGAGACCGTCGATATCGTCCACCTCGTCAAAAATCTCATCGATTTTTATCATCACGAGTCCTGCGGCCAGTGCACGCCCTGCCGGGAGGGCCTCGGCTGGATGTTGAAGATTG
>MGTI01000135.1:0-183 GCA_001799365.1 Desulfobacterales bacterium GWB2_56_26
TTTTCAGCCGGGCCTTCGAAAAGGCAGGTGGCCGGATCCTGGCGGAGATCGGCTACCGGGGCAATGCCACTGATTTTTCAAGCAACATCAAGACGATCCAGCAACACCGTCCGGACGTGGTCTACCTGCCTGGGTACACCAGGGACAGCGGCCTGTTCATCAAACAGGCGGTGAAAATGGGGA
>MGTI01000135.1:323-11946 GCA_001799365.1 Desulfobacterales bacterium GWB2_56_26
AAGGCTGCCTACAGCCGGGAGATTGCCAACAACAGCAGCCCGCTCGCTTACGATGCGGTCATGCTGCTGGCCGATGCCGTAACCCGGGCCGGAACCGCCGACCGAAAAGCCATCCGCGACGCCCTGGCGACTACCAGTAATTTTCAGGGGGCGACCGGCTCGATCACCTTTGACGAAAACGGCGATCCTTTGGATAAGGGCATTATCATCATCGAGTTCAAGGATGGGAAAAAGGTCTTTACCCGGACGATCCAACCTTAGCCGTGGGAGAAGTGCCATGTTCCGCCAGACTTCGAAACATCTTTTCCTCTTATGCAGCCTCGGCGTCCTGTTTTTTTGGGGTACGATGCCGACCTTTGCCGAACCGGTCAAGATTGGAGCAATTTTTGCCCTCACCGGCAAAGCCGTCAATTCCAACCGCGCGGCAATCCACGGCACCCGACTGGCGATTAGGGAGATCAACGAACAGGGCGGCATCCTGGGCGAGCCCGTCGAACTGCTGGTCTTCGACAACGAAAGCACCCCCATCGGCTCGCATCTGGCGGCGGAAAAGGCGGTGGGGGCTGGGGTGACAGGGATTATCGGCGCCTCCTGGAGTTCGCATTCCCTGGCTGTGGCCAAGGTCGCCGCCCAGCACCATCTGCCGATGATCTCACCGATTTCGACCATCCCGTCGCTGACCGACATCGGCAAATCGATCTTCCGGGTCTGCTATACTGACGACTTCCAGGGCAGCGCGCTGGCCAGGTTCGCCTTCACCGACCTCGCGGCCAGGCGGGCGGTGGTCTTTATCGATATCAGCAGCGATTTCAGTATGTCCATCGCCAGAATTTTCCGCCGCACCTTCGAAAGCCTGGGCGGCAAGGTCGTCAAGGAAGTGGAATACAAAACCGGCCAGGAAGACTATCGCCCGGCCATCCGGGAAGCACTCCTCCATCAGGCCGATGTCGTCTTTCTTTCCGGCTACGACGAAAGCGGCTACCTCGCAGCAGCTCTCCAGGCAGCCGGCAGTACGGCCATTCCCATCGGCAGCGACGGCTGGGATGCACCAAGTTTCTTCTCATCGGGCGGCAACCGTATCGTCCGCGGCTATTTCATCAATCATTGGCTGCCGGACGCCATCGAGCGCGGGTCGAGGGCGTTTATCGAAAAATTTCAGGGAGAAGGCGATATTCTCGCCCCCACCGCCCTGGCCTACGATGCTGTGCATATCCTTGCCGCCGCCATCGAAAAGGCGGGCACGCAGGACAAATTTAAAGTCGTCGACAGCCTGCGCAGCCTGCGAGGCTTCAAGGGCGTGACCGGCGACATCAGCTTCACCCCCCGGGGCGATGCCGCCAAGCAGGCCTGCATTGCCGAAATCCGGGCAGGGGTGCCCCATTTACTGAAATGCGTCCATCCCGACAAGCATGAGTGACAGGAGCCTACCCCGGATGAAACTCAACAGCCTGCCGATCAAACTCAATCTGGCGACCATTGTCACGGTGCTGCTCGTCGCCTCCCTCGGCATCCTTCTGCAATATCCGCTCGAACAGTCCAGGTTCAAAAGCCAGACGGCGAGGATCGAGCTGCTCCTCGACACCCTGTTCAAGCAGAAGAAAGACGATCTGGCCAATGAACTTTTCGCCGGCCAGGGGCGAGCCCTGCAAGCCTCCCTCAAGGATATGCAGGAGGCCGTCGGCGACATCACCCAGGCCTGTCTCTATCCGGCGAGCGGCGCCACGCGGTTCTGCGCCGGCCGGGAAGGCGAGCTCCCCGCCCATGCCTATGAATTGGTGCAAAACGGCGGGTACCGTTTCAGCCAGTTCGAACAGGGCGGCCGGCTGACCGGGATCTATGTCAACAATATCGAAGTGATCGGTGAAAAGCTCGGCCATGTGGTCATTTCCTACGACTTCGAAAATGTCATCGCCGAAAACAAGCGGTTTCTCGTGTTCTTCGTCCTCGCCATTTTGACGATGTCGGTTCTGATCCTCCTGCTGTTGAATATCTTCCTGTTTCGCTCGATCATCCGGCCGCTGACCGTACTCCGGGATGCCATGCACGAGGTCGAGAACGGCTCGCTCGGCACGGTGGTCGAGCTTTCGAGAAACGACGAGATCGGCGAGATGGGCAAGGCCTTCAACGACATGTCCACCAACCTCCATAAAAATCAGTCGGAACTGGAAAAGCACCGGGACAACCTGGAAGAACTGGTCCGGGAACGCACCGAGGAACTCATCCTCGCCAAGGAACAAGCCGAAAGCGCGAGCCGGGCCAAAAGCGAATTTCTCGCCAATATGAGCCATGAGATCCGGACACCGATGAACGGGGTCATCGGCAGCTCGGCTCTGCTCGCCGCAACCCCGCTCTCCGAAATCCAGCACCAATATGTGGAAATCCTGGAAAACAGCAGCCGGTCACTGCTCACGGTCATTGACGACATCCTGGATTTTTCCAAAATCGAGGCCGGCAAGCTGGTCCTCGAACAGGTGCCCTTCGACCTGCATACGGTTCTCGACGGGATCATCGACATGGTGAGCCTTAACGTCACCGCCAAAAACCTCGAACTGGTCTGCGCCGTCGACCCGGCGACCCCGACGCGACTGGTGGGCGACCCGGGGCGGTTGCGGCAGATTCTGCTCAATCTGGTCGGCAACGCCCTGAAGTTTACCGTACATGGCGAAATATCCATCGACGTCACCGGAGAAACGGAGACCGACCACGACATCCTCATCCGTTTTGCCATTCGCGACACCGGCATCGGCGTCCCTCCCGATAAGCAGGGCTTGCTCTTTAAAAGTTTCACCCAGGCCGACAGCACCACCACCAGAAAGTATGGCGGCACCGGCCTTGGCCTGGCCATCTCCAAAGCCCTGGTCGAGCTGATGGGCGGCGGAATCGGCATGGCCAGCAACGGGATGAACGGCTCCGTGTTCCGTTTTACCTCACGGTTCGAAAAACAGCTCATCGCAGCGCCAAAAACCGAACGTGCCGCCCAACTGACCGGCCGGCACGTGCTGGTGGTGGACGGCAACGACACCTGCCGAAGTAAGCTGGCGAAACAGCTGGAGTACTGGGGAGCGCGGGTAACGGAAGCGGGAAGCGGCAAGAAGGCCCTCCACCTGCTGCGCGAATACGTCAGCCAGGCGGTTCCCCTGGATGCAGCTTTTTTCGATGCCTACACCGACGGTCTGGATATCACCGAGGCGAAGTCGATGATCGATAAATTTTTCCCGTGCCTCAAAACGGTACTCATAACCCGGTCCGGAGGTCCGGAAACATACAATCTGTACAACCGTATGGGCTTTACCGCGAGACTGAAAAAACCCATCAAACATTTCGATCTGCTCGACACGCTTAACACCGTTCTCTCCGGAACGCCCGCCAGCGGTGGCCGGTCAAGCCTCCCGGCCGCGGGGGATCTCCCGGTCCTGGATAAGCAAAACGAGCTGATCCTGTTGGCCGAAGACAACAGCATCAATCAGCAGGTGGTGGCCGGGATCATGAAAAAACTCGGATACGACCGGCTCGATATCGTCGGCAACGGCGTCGAGGTCATCCGCGCCATGCAGAAGACCCGCTATCACCTGGTCCTGATGGACATTCAGATGCCGGAATTGGACGGCCTCGAAGCGACCCGGCAGATCCGTTCGGGAACCTCGGGAGTCATAAACCCGCAAACGCCCATCATCGCCCTCACGGCCCACGCCATGAAGGGAGACCGGGAACGATACCTCGCCTGCGGCATGGACGGCTATGTCACCAAACCGATCGATCCGGTTCAACTGAAGACCACTCTTCTGCATCTCCTGCCGGATCCAAACACGACGAACCCGGCGGCAAACCGGAGGGTGCCGGGCGAGACGGGCGGGGAGCGCCCCCTCATCCTGGTGGACTTCCCCGCCTTGGTCGCCCGGATGATGGGCGACACGGAGCTGGCGCAGACGATCTTTTCCTCGTTCATTGCCGACCTGCCTGCCCAGATCGAGATTCTCGACCAGGTGGTGCAGCAGGGGAATTGGCCGGCAATCCAGCGGCAGGCCCACAAGATGAAAGGCATGGCCGGCAATGTCTGTGCAGACGGTCTCTCCCGGACAATGGTCGAGATGGAGAGTGCCGCCAAGGCAGCAGATCGGGAAAAGGCCGAGGAGCTTTGCCGAACGGCAAGACGCCAGCAGGAACTGTTGAGAATTCCCGGCGAGGCGGCATGATCGGCAGACGTCTGCAGAGATTGGCACGAATTGTTTTTCGTAGGGTGCGCCATGCGCACCAAGGAACACCAGGATGGTGCGCACGGCGCACCCTACAAGAATCGACATTTGCAAGCTTACGCAAATCGGCAAGCGAAGAAAAGCCTATCCACAGCAAGGTGCACCATTCATTTTCTGCATCCCCTGCAAAGATCCCAATCACTCCATTTGCAGGTTAAGCATAGCATCTAAGCCTGTAAATATATACTCATTTCCCCCCTTCCGAGCCGGCATTTCCGCCCTGTAAAAATCTTATTGATTATCCATCGGAAAAGGTGTAATCATCGCGAAAATTTGGTCTTTGTTTTCGATGTATTTTTGAATAATCCCTCCACCCTTCTTACCAGATAGGAAATTTACAGCATGTATCCACCTCACTATGGGAAAAATCCATTATTTCCCAATAAAATGGACTTTCGAGTCGTATTGAGAAATCATGTCAGCGGCATGGGCGTCATGACCTTCAAGGCCTTTGCCAAAGGTGATCTGATTTGTGTCCTGGCCGGCGACATCATTACCGATATCCGCCAGCACAGTCTCCAGATCGAGCCCGGCGTGCATTTGTACGATATCCATTTTTCCGGGTACTTCCTCCATTCATGCGATCCGAATGTTTACCTGGACATGAAGAACCTGCGGGTGTACGCGACCAGGGATATCAACGTCAACGACTATCTGATGATGGATTACGCCCAGACCGAGGACGTTCTGTTCAAGCAGTTCCCCTGCAGTTGCGGCGCCGAAAACTGCCGTGGCTGGATCACCGGCAGAAAAGAGCTGCCCTACGCCGATGCCGTGCTGCCAAGTGGATTCCGGCTTCCGGACAATCAATTCGAAGAGTGCCAGAGCATATGACCGAGTGGTGGGAAAGGGACGACCTCCATTACCGGGATGGAGCCCTTATTTTCGCCGGCCGCAAGGTCGACGATCTTGCCCGGCAGTTCGGTACGCCGAGCTTTTTTTATAACGGCAGGCGGCTGATCGACAATGTCGAACGGCTGCATACGGCCCTCGACGGGGCCGGGCTGACCGGCCGCTATCGCATCAAATATGCCATGAAGGCCAACCGCTTCATGCCGCTTTTAACCCACTTGTGTCAAAGCGGGCTGGTGGGCATCGACGCCTGCTCGCCGGGTGAAGTCGAACATGCCATCGGCTGCGGTTTTGCAGCCGAAAATATCTCCTTTACCGCCACCAACCTGTCGAACCGCGACCTGCAACGGCTGTCGCGGATCGACGGGCTGTCGATGAACTGCGATTCCCTCTCCGCCATCCGCCGCTGGGGCGAACTGGGGCCGGGGCGCAACATCGGCATCAGGGTCAATCCGGCCATGGGCATCAGCCGGGCCCAGAACGAAAAGCTCCAGTACAGCGGGGTGAACACCACCAAGTTCGGCATCTACCGCGAGCAGTTCCGCGAAGCCCTGGCGGTGGCCCGCGACTATAACCTCACTATCACCAAGATCCATTTCCATACCGGCTGCGGCTATCTGACGCCCCAGTTGGAAATCTGGAATGCCATTGTCGACAACTGTCTGTGGTTCGTCGACCAGCTGGATACGGTTACGGTAGTCAATGTCGGCGGCGGTCTGGGGGTCCCCCATACCGCTCTGGACAACCCGCTCGATCTGAATCGCTGGGCGGCCATCCTGGCGGAACATTTCCGTCATCGGCCGCAGACCATCGAGATCGAGCCGGGCGACTACATCGCCAAAGACAGCGGCCTGTTGCTGCTGACCGTCAATACCGTCGAACAGAAGATGGAGACGATTTTCGTCGGGGTCGATGCGGGCTTCAACATTGCCCTGGAACCGGCGAACTACGGCCTGCCCTTCCATCCGGTTCCCGCCCTGCGTGAGGAGGGAGAAAGCCGGACGGTGACCATCGTCGGCAATATCAATGAAGCCCTCGACGTCTGGTACGCAGGCATCGCCATGCCCCAGCTCAAAGAAGGCCAGTGCCTGACCCTGATCAACGCCGGCGCCTATTCCTCCTCAATGGCCTCCAACCACTGCATGCGCGGGGAGTTCAAGGAGTTTCTCCTGCTGTAACGGAAAAGAGGACTGAGATTTGAGGACTGAGGACTGAGATTTTTCGCCCCTCCCCTCAGTCCTTAGTCCTTTCCCCTCAGTCCTGGTCTTCATCCAATACCTGCCGTACCCGGGTGGTCAGTTCCAGTACCGAAAACGGCTTCTGTAGAAACCTCACTCCCTCGTCGAGCACCCCGTGATGAGCGATGGCGTCGGCGGTATACCCGGATATATAGAGGCATTTCAAATCGGGCTTGACCTCCCTCAACCGTTCGACCAGATCCCGGCCATTCATTTCCGGCATGACCACATCGGTTATCAGCAGATTAATCGCGTCACCTTGTTCGGCGACGACCTGAATCGCCTGGTTCGGTGTACCCGCGGTGAGCACGGTGTACCCCTGCCGCCCGAGGATGGTCGCCCCGAGCTTGAGGATTGCCGGCTCATCCTCGACGATCAAAACCGTTTCATCTCCCCGCGGCGGCCGCAAAGACTCAATCCCCTCATCAAGCTCCACGGTCCCGCCGCTGCACTTCGGCAGATAGATCTTAAAGATCGTGCCGGACTCGGCTGCACTCTGCACTTCGACAAAACCATTGTTCTGTTTGACGATGCCGAATACCGTGGACAGCCCCAGCCCCGTGCCTTTGCCAACCTCCTTGGTGGTATAAAAAGGTTCGAAAATGTGATCGAGAGCGTCCTCGGATATGCCGGCGCCGGTATCGCTGACGGTGAGTATGACATAGTCGCCGGGGGGAATGGCCCGCCCGTCCCGGGAGGATTCTCCGGTGAGCGTGACGTTGGCGGTGGCAATGGTGACCCGGCCCACTCCGCCGATCGCGTCACGGGCGTTGACCGCCAGGTTGGCCAGCATCTGATCGATCTGCGAGGGGTCGATTTTCACCGGCCAGAGATCGTGGCCGGGCGACCAGAGCAGCTCGATATCCTCACCGATGAGGCGCCGCAGCATTTTCAGCATGCTGGCCACGGTCTCGTTGAGATCCAGGACCTTGGGACTAACCGTCTGCTTCCTGGCAAAAGCCAGAAGCTGCCGGGTGAGTCCCGCCGAGCGGTCGGCCGCCTTGAGGATCTCCTGCAGATCCTCGTAAAGTGGGTTTTCCGGACGGATCTGGTTCAGGGCTATTTCCGTGTGACCAAGAATAACGCTCAGCATATTGTTGAAATCGTGGGCAACCCCGCCGGCAAGCCGGCCCACCGCCTCCAGTTTCTGGGCCTGAACCAGCTGCTGTTCCAGTTTTTTATTCTCTTCCTCGGACTGTTTCCGCTCGGAAATGTCACGGCAGACACAAAACACCAGCTGCTGTCCGGCCCACTTGGTGGCGCTGACGCTGACTTCGACAGGAAAGGTTGCCCCGTCTTTGCGACGAAACCGGGTCTCAAAGGTCATGCCGGTCGACGACAAGTCCGCCACATCCTCCCAAACCTGTTGGTCGGCAAAAAGCTCGTCAAAATCACGGACGGAAAGACGGCTGATCTCATCGAATGAATATCCCAGCATCTCGACAAAGCGGCGATTGGCCTCGTAGACCCGGTACTCCTGGTCGATGATGACGATGCCGTCCCGGGAGTTGTCGGTCAGAACCCTGCGCCGCTCCGACTCGTCGAGCAGAGCCCGCTCGGCCCGCTTGCGCTCGCTGATATCGTCCCACACCGCGACAAACTCGCCGCGGTTCGGGGAATAGATGGCATAGGAATACCAGGCATCGAGGGCGGACAGATAATGCTCCCAGCGGGTCGGTTCGCCGGTTGCGGCCACCTGGCCGAAGACCGCCAGCGACTCCGCATTATCCCTGCAGTAATCAGGGATAATCTCGCTGACTCTTTTGCCGACCACATCGGGCAGGCCGGTACTCCTGGCGAAGGCCGGATTGACCGAGATATACTCAAAATCGACCGGCACGCCGTCCTGATAGATCATTCGGCAGTGGGCGACGGTATTGAGCATGTTCTCAAACAGCGACCGGTAGGTCTCCTCGCTTTCCCGGAGCACCGCCTCCGCCTGCCGCCGGGCGGTATCGTCGCGAATGACCAGCACTTCGCCGAGGAAGATGCCGTCTTCCCGTCTGATTCCGGCCCTCGTTTTGTTGATGGGAATCTCCCGGCCGTCGTGCGAGCGCAACATCATTAGCCGGTTTTTAACGCCTTCTCCGCCGACCAGGTCGGGCGCGACCTGTCCTTCGTCAAACATTAAGACTTCCGACAGCGGCCGCCCTAGGGCCTCCTCCCGGGCGAGGCCGATAATACGCGCCGCCTCGGAGTTGAGAAAGGTGACCCGGCTGTGAATATCGGTGGCGATCACGCCGTCGCCGATGCTTTCCAGGGTCACCCGCTGCTGCTGTTTTTCCTCCTCGCTGTGCCGACGCAGGCGGTGCAGCACATGGCTGAGGATACTGACCAGAACCCCGTTGCCGACAAAGAACAAAACCTGCAAGATATCATGGCTATGGGTAATAGATAAGCTTCTCACCGGCGGAATAGCCTGATACGTGAGGCCCAGAGCCGATACCGCGGTTGCGACCAGCCCCGGACCGAGTCCGCCGACCACGGCACTTAAAATTACCGGAAACATGAAAAGAATGAGCATCGGCCGGTCGCTCGCCGATACGGCAATCTGCGACCGAACCAGCAACATGGCAAGAGTTACCAGCACCGCAAAAACGTACATGAACCGATACAACAGGCCGTTGCCGGTAAAAGCCGAGCCGATCAGGGACGCAGGAGCCTTCCCCGGAACTTCATCCGGAACCGCCCGCATCATCAGAAACAGCATGAGGGCGGTGACCAGCACGTAGAGAAAGCCTTTGGCCGTCGACAGCCACTGGATCGACTTGACATCGATAAAAGTGGAGAGCAGCAGATCGGAGAGAAATATCCAGATCAGGGAAAAGACGGCGTAGGCCAGGACAGCCTTCACTATATATTTCTGCCGGAGAGGATTGCGTCCGCAAGGGACCCGATCGTCAGCTGAACGTCTTGTCATGCCGTGATCCTTGGTGGAAAGCAGTCATGCCAGCGGGGAGAATGAATAAGAACTTAGCATGCCTCTTTTATGATTGCAATTTATTCGGAATTGCCGCCACAAACGGTGCCCGCCATACTCCCCTCTCTGGACAGTATCGCTTCATTCGGGTATGAAGGCAGGGCACATGGCAGTTTTCGCTTGCCCGCTTTCATGATCGGCGAGACCTTTCGCAGGTACTGGCCATAACTCTTTATCAGGAAAATGATATGTCTGAATTTAAAAATGTTACAGTCACTAAAAAGGCTAACGTCTATTTTGACGGCAAGGTCACCAGTCGCACCATTCTCTTTGCCGACGGTTCGAAAAAAACCCTCGGCATCATGCAGCCCGGCGATTACTGTTTTAACACCGCGGCGGCGGAGCTCATGGAGATCATCGCCGGCAAACTGCAGGTGCAGCTTGCCGGCAGCGATGAATGGCGGGATTTTGGAGCCGGTTCGTCTTTTGCGGTCCCGGCGAATTCGAGTTTCAGCCTGAAGGTGGCGGAGCTGACCGATTATTGCTGTTCGTTCTTAAGCGAATAAGTCTGACCGTCTTTGCCGCCGTCACCGGTCAAAGTTGCGGGCGATGATACCCATGACCGAATAGACCAGCTGGGCGGCGGCAAAATCCGAGCCGTGGTCGCCTGCCCGGGGGGCCAGTTCCACCACGTCGAAACCGAGCACCCGGCGGCCAGCCACCGCCCGCTCGATAAAGGTCAGCGTCTGGTACCAGCCGGGGCCGCCGGGAACCGGGGTGCCGGTGGCGCCGATGACCGACGGATCGAGGCCGTCGACATCGAGGGTGAGATAGATGTTTTTCGGGAAAGTTGCGGGCAGGGAAAAGTTATCCAGCTTCAGGCCGTGCAGGGCCCGGCCGTCGAGGTGGGCGATCCTTTTCTCCCGGCGGTAGTCGACCTCCTCGCGGGACAGCGCCCGCACCCCGAACTGCATGAGGCTGCAACCGCACTCCTCCAGGGCCCGGCGCATGACGCAGGCATGGCTGTAAGGCGAGCCCTCAAAGCTATCCCGAAGGTCGGCATGGGCGTCGAGTTGGATAATGCCGATGGGTCCAGGCGCGGTTTTCGCCAGCACCCGGATCGGGGCAAGGCTTACGCTGTGTTCGCCGCCGAGCACCACGGGGATGGCCTTTTGCTCCACCGCCTGCCGCACCGCTGCCTCGATGCGACTGTAGATCGTCCCGATCTCCCCGCTGCAGTCGACCGCGGGGCTGGTGCCGATCCCTGCCGTGAGAGGCTCGGAGACGCCGTCCCAGCGTTCCAGCTGCTGGGAGGCGGCAATGATCGCCGCAGGACCCCGAGCGGTGCCGCCGCCGTAGGAGACGGTTTCTTCGAGAGGGACGGGGATTACCTGAAAGAGCGGGGAGTGCCCGGGCGACTCGTCCAGTTCGGACTCAAGAAAAGCTAAGTTGGTCATGGGGAGGTCTCACGACAGACGGTTTTTGAAGTCCTCGTAGCCAAAACTGCGGACACACTCATAGTGGTCCCCTTCCGGCTCATAGAGGTAGATGGACGGCAGGCCCACGCCGTTGAAGGTGTTGTTCTTGACCATGGTGTAGATGGCCATGTCGCTGAAGACCAGCCGGTCGCCGACGGCAAGGGGCCGGTCGAAGGAGTAGACGCCCGCTACGTCACCGGCCAGACAGGACAGTCCGCCAATGCGGTAATTGTGCGTTTTCTCCCCTTCTTTGCCGGAACCGATGATATGCGGCCGGTAGGGCATCTCCAGCACGTCCGGCATATGGGCCGGCACCGAGCTGTCGATGATGGCGATCTCCATGTCGGCCCGGGCAAGATCGAGGACGGAGCTGACCAGATAGCCGCAGTGGAGCGCCACCGCCTCGCCCGGTTCGAGATAGACCTGCACTCCCCATTTTTGTTTGAAATCGTTCACCACCCGGATCAGCCGTTCGAGATCATAGCCGGGGCGGGTGATATGGTGACCGCCCCCGAAGTTGACGTAATTCATCTTGGGGATAAGATCGGCGAATTTCGCCTCGACCGCCGCCACCGTCCGTTCGAGACAATCGGCATCCTGCTCGCAGAGGTTGTGCCAGTGGAGACCGGTGACGCCGTCCAGCAGTTCCGGCCGCAGTTCGCTTCGCCGTATGCCGAGCCGCGAGCCCGGCGCACAGGGGTCGTACATCTCCACCGCCCCTTCGCTATGTTCGGGATTGATGCGGATGCCGAGTTCGATCGGTTTACCGGTTCGGGCACAATATTCCTCCACCACCGGCCGGAACCTCGCCAATTGGCTCATCGAGTTGAAGAGGATATGATCGGAGGTCCGGCAGAGTTCCGCCATATCTGCTTCCGAATA
>MGTI01000136.1 GCA_001799365.1 Desulfobacterales bacterium GWB2_56_26
GGACCAGGGGTTCAAGATCGACAAAGAGCTTTTCTCCCGAGCCAAACCTTTTCCGGGAAAGGCTCGGGTATCCGGGCTCCGTCGCAAGCAGAGACCGTTTGCCGGAGGACAATTCAACGAATTTACCCGGAACCAGATCGACCGTTCCCTTCACATCGAACGCCTGTACCGCCTTTTCTTCCCCTTCGAGCGCGACAAGCATCGAACCAGCCGGCATCAGCTGATTGACGGTAAACGTCTGAAGATCTTCGGCCTCGCCGCAGGACATCATCTCCGTTCGAAAGAAAATCTTCACTTTGGCCACGACGTTCCTCCTCCCGCTTTTGCGGGTCAGTGGGTGTCAATGTCTTTCATGCCGCCGCCAACTTATCCGATCAGCATGTCCTCCTATTATAGCATAATTTCGTAATATCTTGACCTTAATTCCACATAACTATTTTAGGCTGATATTGCCGGTAAAGACCGGTCCCGCAGTCGTCCAATATCGTACAAGACCCCGTAATTTAAAATAAAGGCGCATCTGTCGAAGACCGACACAGACCCAGCCAGCGGCTCGCGGCTTCGCTGACCCCGGCCTCGTTGTTGGAGGCCACGGCCGGAAAACGGGCGAGAATCGACTCCGGACTGTTGGCCACCACGAAACTTTGGCCGGCCCAGTGGAGCAGATCCTCGTCGTTGTAGTCGTTGCCGACGGCACAAATCTGTTCCCGCGAGACACCTATCTCCCCGGCCAGCCATTTGACCGCCTGGCTCTTCGAGACGGCCGGGGCAAAAATTTCGATCCAGATCGATTGGCCGTCGAGCGGCGAAGTAGCCTTGATGACGCTGAACTGTTTGAGGCTTGCGGCAACCTTATGGAAGATGCCGTGGCCGGACTCTACGGGAACGATACAGAGCACCTGGGTGGCCCCATTGCTAGCCGCAAGAGTAACAGGCGAGAGCGGGGCGGCATGGGAATTGTAGAGTTGCAGGCGCCGGTGGAAGTCCGGGTTTTCCCGGTTATTGCGCAGACAGTAGAGGAAGCTCCGGGTGTCGGGAACCGGCTGGTGGATCATATAGTCAAGCGTCATCGAATCGAGCACTTGGGCGATGAACCGAACATCCTCTGGACGAAGAGAAAAGCTTTTCAAGAGCCTCCGACCCGGAAAGTCCATGATGCCGGCGCCGGTCGAGAAGATGATGTGGTCCGCCGGCAAACCACCGGCGGGGTCGGCAGTCAGGTTTTCCAGAAGCTTGGCGAAGGAATAATCGGATCTGCCGGTGGCGAGAGCGACGGATACTCCCATCTGCCGCATGCGGACAAGCGCCGCCAGATCCTGCGGCGCGATCTGCTTGTGGTCGTTGAGCAGCGTTCCGTCGAGGTCGGTGACAAACAACCGTTTCGGAGTCGAAATACTCTCTCCTTTCTGCCGATACCCTGCCAAAGAAACTCCTTTCCGGTCAATCCGGTAACCGGGTTTTTCGTGCGGATGAGCATTTATTCAAACCCTCGTTACCAGATTGCCGGCAGTTTGTCATCAACACCCCACAAGGGGGTATGAATTCCTTTCTTAAAACACAAGAAATGAAATTCTAAGGCACTAAAAACGATATGGCCTCGGCGGCATACGCTGGCGATGCTGCCGGTTGTCGACCTCCAGCACCACCTTATTCACAACAAAATTCCCCAGCATGTCTATCTGCCACGGCCCGTTACTGTCATAAGAAGGGTTGCTGAAGTGGATCCGGTCGAAGGAATCCCGCCGGTCGCGGAACCGGCCGGAACCGCCATCCACTTGATACATGTCCGTCATCCGGTGGCCCACCCGCAGCTGGGCCTCTCCCCGCCCTTGCCTGCTCTTGGCGATCAGTACCACCCGCCGCAGCTCGAGATCATCGACGTCAACCCACGGATACTGGTCCCGCAAGGCCTTTTTCAGAAAAAGGCTCGCCGGTTCGCCGCGATGACTGCGGATCTGGCTATCGTTATACTCGAGAACGAACCGATCTTTTGCCGCCCATGCTTTGCCTGCCATCCCCGGTCCAAGAATGGTCAAGAAAAATACCGCTGCCAGAAAAACGCCCCATGCTGCCGAAAACCCCGCCCGATTCTTTGATCTATCTGTTGTCATACGCCACCTCCAATTGAAAGATTGAAAAAAAACTTGCTTACTGCCTTTGCCTTTCAATCTATCGAACCGGATGTGGCTTGTCAGTGGATGACGGGTCATATCCTCCCGATTTCAGGGCATGTCGACCCGATGTCGGGTAAAAAAAGGACTGAGGACTGAGCGATGAGGACTGAGTATCCCTCAGTCCTCATCGCTCAGTCCTTCCCACCAGAAATTCGGTTAAACCGCTGTAACGCAAAGTGTTGCGAGAGACCGCCAACCGCAGCACCTCTTTTTCGGCCACCAGCCGCACCGCTCTCTTTGCCCGGGTGACCGCCGTATAGAGGAGTTCGCGGCTGAGGATTTTATTGTCCTCCTCGGGCAGGACAACCACCACCTCGTCGAACTCCGAGCCCTGGCTCTTGTGGATGGTCATGGCGAAGACGGTTTCGCAGTGGGGCAGACGATGGGGGGAATAGCTTTTCAGGCCGCCATCCGGCCGTTCGAACCAGACCTTGAGCTCGGCGCCGCCGTCCGGGTCTTTCAGGCAGATACCAATATCGCCGTTGAAGAGTTCGAGACCGTAGTCGTTTCTGGTAACCAGCACCGGCCGGCCGGGATACCAGGGCTCTGACCGGGAGAAAAATCCCCTTTTGGCCATGGCCAGCTCGATCCGACGGTTGAGTTCTTCGACCCCGCGGCTGCCGTAATGGACGGCACAGAGAACCCGAAAACTGTTGAAAAGAGCGAAAAGCTCCCGGAAGTCACCGTTGCCCGGCCGGTTCACTCTCGCCATGTAGCGTGCATACGGCTCGACCAGCGCGTCGAGAGAATCGGCGCGAAGAAGCGAAACGTTTTCGGCAGCGGGGTCTTCGAGCAGGCCCCAGGCTGTATCGCCGTCCACCGCATTGATCGCCATCGCCAGGTTTTTAATGTTTTCGTCGAAGCGATAGGTCTTCTGCAGCGTCACGGTATTTGCGGGCAGAGTGCGGATGAGGTCGCCCAGTACCGCCCCGGATTCCACCGAGGCCAGCTGGTCCTTGTCGCCCAGAAGCAGCAGCCGGCTCCCCGGCTTCAGGGCGTCGACCAGCTTGCTCATTAAGGCCAGATCGACCATCGAGGCCTCGTCCACCACGACAATGTCGAAAGGCATGGGATTTTCGCGGTTATGCCTGAATTGCGGGGAATTGCGCCGCACCCCGAGCAGCCGGTGCAGGGTTGCGGCGGCGGTCGGCAGGGCCCCCACGATCCTCTCCGGCAGATCGAGCTTTTTGACACTGCCGCCGACCGACTCGCTGAGGCGCATCGCCGCCTTGCCGGTGGGGGCAGCAAGGGCAATGTTCGGCAGACGGCCATCTTCCGCGGCCTGCAGGAGAATGGCCAGAATCTTGACCACGGTGGTGGTCTTGCCGGTACCGGGGCCGCCGCAAATGATGGTCAAGGACTTCTTCAGGGCGGTCTTCGCGGCCTCTTTCTGCCAGTCGACAGCGGCCGGATCCCTTTCGAAGCAGCCATCGACGAGCGCTTCTCCTCGCCCGGGGTCGAGCGTCACTGCCGCCATGGCTTTGATCTGCCCGGCCAGACGGGTCTCATATGTGTAGTAGCGGTGCAGATAGAGGCGGCCGTTGTGAAGCACCAAGGGCGTCCGGCCACCGTCCGAGACCAGCGGGTTGCCATTGAACAACTCCTGTTCCGCCGCCGTCAGCGGCAGGCAGCTGTGTCCTGACTCCAGGGCTAAGGAGACTCTGGCCGCAAGTTCGTAGAATCGCTCTTTCTTTACGCCGGAAAGGCCTGAACGGCCCGCCAGGAAACCGGCGAAATGGCGGTCGAGCAGGGAAAAATTCTGTTCAGTCATCCTCTCGCCCTCCTGTCGCCCGGTCAAGCGCCACAAGCGTATGGTAATCGGGGAGCGTGGCGAAGACGCCACTGCCGGGGATTTCCGGGACCATACCCCGCAAAAAAAGATAGAAGACTCCGCCGAAATGGTCGTGGTAGGAATAATCCGGCATGACGCTCTCCAGATGGCGGTGGAGCACAAGGGTGTAAATCCAGTACTGGAGTCCGTAATTGTGGGACTGCATGGCGGCCGTCAGGCTATCCGGCCGGTAATCGCCCAGGGTCGGTCCGAGATAGTTGGTTTTATAGTCGAGAATATAGAACTTTCCCTGGTGTTCGCAGATCAGATCGACAAACCCGGTCAGATAACCCTGCATCACCCTGTGACTGACCGGCACGACCGTCGGTTCCGCCGCCAGGATCTCGTTGATCTTCTCGGTCGCCGTCCGGCCCAGCCGGTAATAAAAGGCCATTTCCTTGAGGCACTTTTTTTCGTCGAGCTGGGCTAGGCTGAAGGTGTCGCCGGAATCTTCAGCCGAAAGAGTGGTCTCCACCACCATCTTCAGCAAACCGGCGGCTTGGGCCGGCTCAAGGCTTACACCGAAGCGGCTGCATTTTTGCCGCACCACGTCACCCTCTATCTCCTGCCGGGCGATGGCCGCAAAAGACAGTGTCTGGAGCAGGTCGTGAATCACGTTGCCGAAACCCGGTCCGGCCGGCAGATCGGGAAAGGGAATCGGCCGGCCGGAACCGCCTAGCCGGGGAACTGTGGGGGTCGTCTCGCCGCCATACTCGCTCTGCATCGCCAGGGACGAAAAGCTCGACATCTGCCAATCGGTGAAAAGCGACCGGCCGGAGGGGCGCAAGGGGCGAAGTTCCCGGTGAACCTTTTCGGTCAGAGCGCCGGATGGCGCTACATCCGGTTCGACCTGCGCCAGCTGGACCCCGTGGTCTCGGACCAGCCCCTGCAATCTCGTCTCCTGCTCCTCATACGGCAGCATACCGTCGGGAAAGAGCAGATAGCCGAGGGCCGACTGGAATGAATCGACGACACTTGAGTGGGGCTTGACATCCACCCACATAGTATAGCAGCGGATCTTCGCCCGGGTAAGCGCGACATACAGCAGCCGGAGGTCCTCGGCCATCTCTTCGGCGAGGGCCTGCTCCCGCCGCTCGGCAAAGCGGGCCGAGCCCAGGTCGACCACCGGCCGGTGGTGCTCGTCGTGACAGCTTATCTGATACGCCTCGTTTCTCAGGCGATTGCTGCGATACCACAGGAAGGGACAGAAAACCACCGGGAATTCCAGCCCTTTGGCGCCGTGCATGGTGACAATGCGCACGGCCTCCTCGTCGCTTTCGAGGAGCAGCTCGCCGTTCTCCTGGCCACGGTCACCGGCGATCATTCGGCCCAGCCACTGAAGCACCTCGCCGATACCGAGGTTGCCGGCCATCTCTTCTTCCTGGACCAGTTCGAGCAGATGGTGGATGTTGGCGATGGCCCGCTCGGCCATCCGGTCGGCTGCCAGCGTCACCAGCACATTTTCGGCCACCAGCAGCCGGCTCATCATCGGCAGGAACCCCTCGTCCTGCCATAACCGGTGATAGTCGAGAAATCGGCGGTGCAAGGCGGCAAAACCCTCCTCGTCCAGCCACAGTTCATACAACTGGTTGCCGGTAAAACCGAACCAGGGGACGGTGAGCGCGGTTTTCAGTTTCACCGTCTCACCCGGCGAGGCTATCGCCTGCAGCACCAGTATAAGGTCCCGGCATTCCGCAGTGCAAAAGACCGACTCCCTGCTGCTCAAAACCGCGGGAATGGACGCTTCCGCCAGGGCCAGCCGGTACTCCTCCGCCTGCCTGTTGCTGCGAACCAGCACGGCGATGTCGTGGGGAGCAAGAGGCCGCTGTTCGGCGGCATGCAGAATGACGGGCTTGGCCGCATTAAGCAGCCTGCAGATCTCGGCCACGACATGGCTGCGGAACTTCGCCGCGGCCCCGGTCGAGGACCAGCGGCCGCCACCTTCCGCCGGCGGCAGGGTGCAGTAGACCATCCCGGCAAGAGAGGCACCGTCACAAACAAGATCGGCATCCTTTTCACCTTTTGCGGCAATTACCGGCCGATAACCAAGTGTTGTTTCGTCGAAATGGAAGGGCCTTTCCCGCGAGGAGAAGAGGCGATTGACCTCGGCCACCAGCAGGGGATGGGATCGGTAATTCTTTTCCAGGGTCAGCAGCTTGCCCGCCGCCTCTTTGGCCTGGAAGTAGGAGTGGATATCGGCGCCGCGGAACTTGTAGATCGCCTGCTTGGGATCGCCAATCAGGTAGAGGAAGTGTGTTCCGCTGCCGAAAATGGTGGCGAAGATGGACCACTGGGCGGCGTCGGTATCCTGGAACTCGTCGATCAGGGCCACCGCAAATCGCGCGCCCAGCACCGACTTGAGGGCCTCGCCCCGCTCGCTGGCAAGGGCCTTCGACAACCGGAGGATGAGGTCGTCAAAGCCCATGGTGCCACGGATTTCGAGGCGATGGGCGACTTCTGCGCGCAGCTTGTCTGCCAGTTGCACC
Source organism: Desulfobacterales bacterium GWB2_56_26 (assembly GCA_001799365.1). Taxonomy (GTDB): domain Bacteria; phylum Desulfobacterota; class Desulfobulbia; order Desulfobulbales; family Desulfocapsaceae; genus Desulforhopalus_A. Next base: position 6,492 of record MGTI01000136.1, read on the forward strand.
CGCAGGGTGAGGAGCAACTCGTCCGCTGCGGCGAGGAGTTCGTCGACGAGGGCGTCCGGCAGGGTCCAGTCGGTAAAATACGCGAGCTTTTTCTCCTCGCCCCGCACCTTCTGGCCGTTCAGCTCGGAGGTGAGATGGCTGCGGTGGAGATGGCGGACAGCCTCCGGCATCACATGGGTCCTGCCGGTGAAAAAATCGTCCAAAGCCTGGAACCATACGGCGCATTCGTCGCCGATGGCCTTCTTGAAATGCCCCTGGCCGATACTCGTACGGCAGCGCTCGATGAACTCCCGGCTGTTTGCCTGCCACCAGGCGGCAAGCCCCGCCATGGAACCCTCCAGCCGGGCCAGAACCGCATCGAGGCTGCCGGCAGGAGGCTCGACCGGGCAGTCCTTGAAGGCGAGCGTGACGCTTGCCAGGAGCTTCTCCGGCGTGGGAAAATTATGGGTCACGGTAACGAGGCTGCAGGGAACGGGGGCAAGGCCGTAGACATGGCTGCGCCAGAAGTCGTCGGCGACCTCGCGGCGGACGTGATCGATATCGGTCAGCAGCTCCACCTCGAACAGCTGGCCGCTTTCCAGGGCCTGCTCGACCAGCATCCGCTGGCAAAAGCCGTGGATGGTGAAAATGGCAGCCCGGTCGATGTCGGCGAGGGCGAGACGAAGGAGCATGACGGCCGCCTCACGGTCCATGATGGCCGCCGCCCAGGCCACAAGAGTTTCATCGCCAGCGGAACCACCGGCTAAAAGATTCCTGGCCTCGACCAGCCGGGTCCTGATCCGCGAACGCAGTTCTTCGGTTGCGGCCTTGGTGAAGGTTACGATGAGGATTTTATCAATGGGGACCGCCAGCTCGACCACCGCCCGCAGCACCAGCATGGCGATGGCATAGGTCTTGCCGGTTCCGGCGCTGGCCTCGACCAGGTTGATGCCGAAGGTCATCTCCACGGTGGCAGCATCAAAAATTTGGAAGTCAGCGGACATCTGCCATCCTCCAGATGGAACACATGAGTTCCCGGCAAAGCTGGAAAAATTCCTCGTCCAGCACCTCCGCGGGAGTTGCATTGCCGTAGAGCAGCCGCCACTCCGGCTCGTAGCCGTTTTCCAGCCGGCCCCGATATACCAGTCCGGACTTTTCTTCGGGCGAAGTCTTGGCGCGGCCGTTCGCCTCCTGACGGGCGTAGGCCAAGGCCGGTTCGATGAACAGGGGCAGCGGCCGACGGCAGCCCTCAGCAAAGATGGCCAGGAGCCGGTCGAGCCCAGGCCCGCCTTCCATGCTGGCAAAGACCACGAAGGTATCCCCGGCGACGATCCGGGTGACGGTGCCAGGCTGCAGAAGGCTTACCACCAGATGGTGAATCCAGCCGGCGAGCACATCCCGGCCTCGCAGATTGCCGAAGCGGAGAAGCAGCAGACCTTGCTCATGGAGACCCGTGAGGCTCCCGACCAGGCGAAAGCGGCCGACTTCGAGATCCACCGGGACAGCGGCCAGTTCGCAGCCCAACTCCTCGGCCGCCACCCTTTCCAAGAAACGTTCCGCCTCGGTCTGCCGTTCGGTCAGCGCTACCAACCCCGGCGTGCCGAGGGGCCAGCGGCCTTCGTTCTGGAAGGCGGCAAGCGTGGCGGAGGTTCGGCCGGTCCTGCCAGCCTGCACCAGCTCCTGATCGACCCCATAACGGTCGAGCCCATCCGGCGTAAACATCTCGCGCTCGTCAGGAACTTCCTCCTGAAGATTCAGGCGGATGCCGAGACGGTCAGTAACAAAAAACTTCTGGGGATGCGCAAAAAAGCGCAGCAGGTCGGCCAGCGCAACGGTCGTCACCTCATCCTCCGTCCGGCCACACCACCACTTTTCTCTCGCCTTCGGCCCCTGTTGCAGCACCTGCGCGGTTCCGCAATAATAGTCGTCGTAACTGAAGAGCCTTGCCTCTGCCCCGCTGAAATAACGGCTGCTGAAGGGATGGAGCGGATGTTTCACCACGATGTCGGAGAAGCCGTAGGAACTTTCCAGCAATTCGAGAAATTCGGTCACCACCACCGACGGCGGGATGGGATCGCCGGTCCGGATCGACTGGCCGACATAGCTGAGGTAGAGATAGGACCTGGCCGCCAGCAGTGCCTCCATGAACTGGTAGCGGTCGTCGGCCCGCGGCGACCTGTCGCCGGGGCGGAAGTCGCCCGCCATCAGATCGAAGGTGTCATGGTTGTCGTTTTTCGGAAAAACCCCGTCGCTCAGTCCCAGCAGACAGACCACCCGAAAGGGAATCGACCGCATCGGCAGCATCGAACAGAAGGTCAGCTGGCCGCGCAGAAAGCCGGAGCTGGAACGGCTCTCTTTGGCAGACTGGGTGAGCCATTCCCGAATCACTGCAAAACCGACGGGGCTTGCGTGAAAGGCGGCCGCCCTCTCGGCCGGTTCGGCGAGGATGGCCTGGAGTTCGGCAAGCGGCTGCTCCTCGGCCTCGCCGAACAATTGCCGCACGTACAGCAGGAGAACCTCCGACCATTCGCCGAGGGTCCGGGGCTGGCGAAAATCGAGGCGGGCCTCCTCGATCAACGCGACAAAGCGGCACAGTCCACCGAGCGGCTGCGCGCCCCGTCCTTCAATATCGGCAAACGGCAGGACGCCGTCGACAAAATCGTCATCATCGATGGCATAACCCATCAGCAGCCGTTCAAGCCCTGCCCGCCAGCTGCCCTCGGTAAAATCCGGCAGCCCCTCCTCGCCGCGCTGGGCATCGGACAAACCCCAGCGGATGCCGGCACCCACCACCCACTGTTGCAAAGTATCGAGGTCGGCCGCGGCCAGCTGGAACTGGGGGAAGACCGCCGGCTGCCGCAGCAGGTCGAGCATCTCGCTCCAGCCGAACCGGCCGTCGAACAAATCGAGGAAGGCGAGAAACGCGGCGATGACCGGATTGCGCCGCCGCATGCTGCGATCGGCGATGGAATGCTGGATCTCGGCGAAGACCGCCGGGATGAGGGCGGCGTACTCCTGGATGTCCGGCGCCATGACCACGATATCCCGCAGCTGCAGGGTGTGGTCCAGGTGCAGGAGACGGAGCAGGTGATCCTTCAGGACAGTCAGTTCCCGCAGCTTTGAGTGGCAGGAAACTACCTGGATCGAGTCGTCCGAGGACGTTTCATGCTGCCCAATTGGCTGCGGCACGATATCGTCCAGGAGATCCGCCTGGATCTGCCGGAGCAAAGTAGTCTTTTCATATTCCCCAGCCGCCAGGGGATCGTCGTAGCTGTCCGAATCGAGGAAGCTTTCGACATTATTCAGCAGCATGTTCTGAAAATCCCTGCCTTGCTGGCCGAGTGCTGCCAAAAGGGGATGATGATCATGGGCACCGTCAAATATTTCGCTGACCGCGGGCTGCCGCACCATCCTTTTCAGCTGCGTCCTCCGGCTCTCCACATCGCCCCAGTAGTGGCGGCACGGCGACAGCATGAGCAGATGAACATCCATGTGCTGCGCCAACCGGTCCAAGTATTCGAGATAAAGCGGCGGCATGGTATGCAGACCTACGGCTGAGATCCGTTTGGGCAGAAGATGTGCCAGGTCGTCGCCTGCCGAAAGCCGCCCGGACACCTGGCGAAACAGCTCGCCCCGATGAATCTTGCCGTGTTCGGTGGAGGCCTGGTCGGCCAGCCTTCGCCACAGATCCATCTGCCAGACTTCCGCCGGATGGCTGGAGACCCGCTGCCCCTGCTCCCATTTCACCAGCATCTCGGAGCGCATCAGCTGATATTGGTCGAAGATATTTGCCAGCCGTCGGGCCAGCTGAAAGCGCTTGACCTCAACGGACTCGCCTGTCAGATAAAAGCGCAACGGCCGGTACGCCTCGCCGCCGAGGTCTCGCAGCAGCTCATCGAGCCGCCAGGTGAGAATCTGCCGCTGAAAACCGTCCGGCGAGATGCCGAGCCCGAGCCGAGTCGCGATGAATCCAAGAAAATCAAGGGGCAGGAAAAACTGAAAATTGCAGAAACTGCCGAATGCCTCCGCGAGACTCTGCGCCACCATCCGCTCCATTCCCTGGCTCTGAATGAGAAACAACTCGGCCGCGAAGATATCCTCCTGCCGCTCCTCCCGCAGCAGGCGGGCCAGGTAGTGCAGGAGGTTTTCGGTGCGGTTCGAGACGTGCAGAGAGAGCATGGCGGTATGTGCGTTACGGACGCCGGTTACGGAGCCGGAAAACTATTGCAGCCGTTTCTTCGGTTTACAGGGCGCGTCGGGCCAGTTATTATTTGCTGCCGGTTCCGGTCCCGGCGTACTCGTAGATGGCAAGAAAGAGACCGGACAGGATGCCGACGGCAAAAAACAGCCGCAGCCTCCGATCCCACGGGAGCTTTTCGCCGCTTGCCATATACTGGAGCAAGGCGATGATGACATAGGTGAGTCCGGCGACATAGGGCGCGGTGGTGGCGATCTGCCAGAGAGTCGCCTTGATTGTTTCGGCGTTATCGGCAGCGATCCGCAGATTGAACAGCAGGTAAATGAACCCCGACAGATATAATGAAACTTTCCCTTCTATTTTAGCCATATGAATACACTCGATACTCTTTATTTTCCGGGAACGGATATCCACTCGGTACGCCAGTATCCGCTATTTCTCATGTTTCAGAAGGTTCACCTCATCACGCCGGTGGAGGGCGACCCTGTGGAAGGAGGCAAGGAATCCCCCGATAGTTTCATTAAATCGGGTTTCTGTCAAGTACATACTCCCTGCCCGCTGGGCGCGGACCGCAGCCGTTTCCTGCACCTGGTGGAAGACATTAAAAACCGCAAGGACGACTATGCCGCCCAGCTCAGCTCGCTCACCCTGGCCGCCATGACGCCCAGCGGCACCCCGGCGGAAGACAGCGAGCGGGCCATCGTCAGGTCGCTCTACGGCCAGACGGAACCGGAAGGCAGGAGCCAGGAACGGGAAAAAGCCGATCAGCTCTGGCAGGCGCGGCTGGTACTCGCCATCGGCGAACTCCTCGATCACGAGGAAGAAGAGATCGCCATGCATATGGCCATGCTCGAAGAGGAAGAAAAGGGGCTGTTCCAGGAACTCCAGGGCGAAGACGATTCTGCTGATGAGGACAATCCCTTTGCCGAACTGAGCCTGATGAAGAGCAAACTGCACGGCAGTCACGCGGGCAATATTAAAAAAAGATTCCAGGCCTGGCGGACTCTCTTCTCCGCATCCGCCATGGAGTGCCCCGTTTTACTGACCGGCAGCCCGGACAGCGGCGATCTGCTGCTGGAAATGTACGACAAAAAGATTGGTCAGCCGGCACCGCAGGTGGCCGAACTGCCGCTGCCGGCCTTCGTTGGCTGGAACAGCGCCGAGGCCGGACAGATGGTCCGGGAATTTGCGGAAAAACATCGCGAGTTGCTGGCCCGGCTGGAAGGAGCGCTCGGCTCACTCGCCGCCGGGGCAGAGGTATCGGGCGACAAGGAATGTCAGGGTCTGCAAGAATTGACCGACCCCTGGGCAAAGGCCCTGGACGGCGATTTTCCTGCCGACCGCTTCGGCAGGATTCCGGTCAAAATCTATCTCCTGCCGAAGCTTTCCTGTTCAGCCATCCTCAGCAAGGTGCAGTCGACTGCTGCAAACGGGTCAGTGAACGGCATACTCGCAGTAGTCGGCTAGGCAGATTTCAGGCAACAATCCCTCACCCTTTGCAGCAGGTGTAGGGATTGATGGTCAATACGGGGCAGTTGGCGGAGCGGACCACCTTGCCGGCGACGCTGCCGAACATGATCTTCTCGAGCCCTTTGTAGCCATGGGTACCCATGATTATCAGGTCGGCCTTCACATCGCCGGCATATTCGACGATCTGTTCCGCCACATCGCCGACAAAGACTTTATAGTTGAGTTCTTTTACCCCGGCCTTTTTACAGTACTCTTCCATCTCGCCGCAAAACGAGGCCATCTTCGCCTCGGCACTGTCGAAGAGTTCGCCTTCAAGGGTCGGCATCGACATTTGGGGAACGAAAAAACCCGAGTAATCCTCGAAATTCTGGACTACGAAAACGAGATACATCGACGCGCCGAATTTTCCGGCAAAATAGGCCGCCGACTCGGCGATCAACCGTGAATTATCCGAAAAATCAACCGGGGTTACCACGCTTTTCACTTCATTGATAATATTCATGGAGCCTCCTCTTTTGCCACCTGAGATTTATAATATCGACAACTTCCTTTTTTCTTACATTTTCTCATACCATCCGCAACGATGCAAGCATTTGCCGGGCTTTCACAAAGCTATTTGACAAATCATCGATTCGCAGTATCCTTGACACCACACACTGTGGCACATGAGTACCAAGCCGCCAACCGCTAAGAGGACGTAACGTGAATAGAATAAAGGCAATTTCGATCAGTGACCGCAAAGGTATCCGTAAGAAAAATATCCCGGCAACACGACTCATTCCCGCCTTCGGCCTGGAACACGACGCCCATGCCGGAAAATGGCACCGCCAGGTAAGCTTCCTCGCCGAGGAAAGCATCGAAACCATGCGGGCCAAAGGCCTCGATGTCGTAGCCGGCAACTTTGCCGAAAACATCACCACCGAAGGCCTTGACCTCACGACCCTTGAAGTCGGCCGGCACATCAGAATCGGCGAGGCGGAGCTGATCATCTCCCAGCTCGGCAAAATCTGCCACACCCGCTGCGCCATCTACCATCAGGCCGGCGACTGCGTCATGCCGAGGGAAGGAATCTTTGCCGTGATTGTCAAAGGCGGCGACATCAAGGTGGGCGACGCCATCGATGTGGGCGACAAGGTCTCGACCTCGGCCGCCATCGTCGGCACCAAAGAGACGGAAGAGGCCCTTGGCGAACAGCTGAAACAACTCACCGAAGAAAAATTCAAACCCGCCTTCATCCGCTTCGACGCCCTCACAACCAAGGAAGGCGGCACTCTCCCCGCGATCCTCGACGACCTGACCGCCACTCAGAAGACCACCGATATCGTCGTCTTCGATCCAACGGGGAGCATGGGCTTGACTCTGGCGGGTTACACAAGACTGGACAACCGGCCAAACACGTACGTGCGGGAAGCCTCGACCATCTATTATTGCCGAACAATGGCCGATCTTGAAGGGATAGAAGCGGGGAAAAATTAGCGGCAACGGGAATCCCGCGACAACATCACACCTGGTTTCGGTGTTTTCAGAAATCCAGAGGACTGCACGCATCCTTCATGGTCACGCTCTTTACGGTATGGGTGCACATGGCTGGGATGAAGATGATAACGCCGCATCTCCCCGGTACCCTCCTCCCTGGTCAACTGCCTTGCCGGAAACAACCACTGCCAGACAAATTCCTTGGCGGTATTCTTGTATTTCAGGGCATTCACCAGCCCCCCAGCATAGCCCTTGGCCAGATCCTGCGGGTTATAGATCCTTTAAAGACGCCTTCGGGAGGGGTGCCGTCCGATCCTTTTATCCTTTGCCGTCGTGAATGGTCACCATACCGGATGAACATGCCCCCTTGTTATGCCTATCAAAATGATTAATCTTTAGAATTGGTTTTTTTTATAAAGCTCTTGTAGCGCAATTCCTCAGTAACACTGCACTCAGTCTCTTTAAATTCTACCTTATCACCATCACTTAGCCTTAGTTGATGGGAATCTCGGTGGAGTATGACTGGATCAAATGACAATTGGTGGCGCACAAGGCTGTTAGTGGCCACCTTGCTGGCGAGCCTCTTCTGGGGGGGATTGGTCCCTCTTTTTCTGGATCTCTTCGGTGTTAAAACCGCAGCAGCATTTCACTCCGAGTCAATATTCCTTCGATTCATTGGCGGCCCCTGGTACAAATCTACAGCTCAGAATGAGATTACAGTAATCCTGATCGATGATAATTATCTGGAACAGATAGGAAGCTCTTGGCCCATGTCCTATGTAGAGCAGGCTCTGTTGCTCAGCGATATACTCGATCTCAAACCACGGGCTGTATTCCTTGATCTGCTGTATAGGCACAGACATAGAGATGATTCCGAAGTTGAGCAGTTGGTTGAAACCATTGAACGGGCAGCTAATAAAACGCCTATTTTCATACCGTATCTCGTCAACGATGTAGAGGGAGACTCTTGTCAGCTTGCCACCCATTCTTTTGAGAAAACCATTCAAGAAGATTCCGTTATCGAGGAGATGCAAAACTCCGGGGCAATTCGGACATACATAGGTTGGAAAGGATGTGACAATCGTTATCCTGCCTTCATTTTAGGAGACAAAGAGTTCAGGACACCGGCATTTGCCCTCTATGAGGATATCTTCACGCATCCAGAGAATGAGAAACGACTCTCAAATGATGCTTTTCGGGATCCGATGATGATTCGCTGGGGGACAGGAGTGAGTTCTGAGCATAAATCAGCCCTCCAGAAGGCGGGTATTGATTGCAAATCACTCGATAGCTGGACGGAAAAAGTGGAGTACTTGTTTTTTTCACAATTGAAGACTGCAATTCAACAAACGTTGACCTCGGCTTCCTCAGAAAGAGGGCAGAGAGAAAGCTGTACATACACAGATACTCTACACGCAACCTGGTTTCGTGGTGTTTCGCCTGAAAATCACGAATATTTGAAGAAAATGATTGAAAACAGAATAGTTCTGGTCGGGACCCAAATCGACGGTATCCATGATACTATTTTGAGTCCGGTAAATGGCAAGCTCCCCGGGGTGTATCTGTTTGCCATGGCTCTGGACAATTATCTCGAGTACGGCCCTGACTATTTTAAGACCATCAAAGCTAAATTTGCACTAGAGCTATTTGTTCTGTGGTTCATTTCTTTTTCTATGGGAGCAATTTTTCATGAAAGAAAAACAAACATATGGTTTGCATTCCTCGTTTGTAAAGTGACTATACCGGTCATCATCAGTCTGGTGGTTGCAATGATCATGGGGAGTTTTAAGTATGCCCCAATGGACTGGATTGGCGTCTCACTCCTTTCATTCTTTGCAAATCCAATCAAAAACAAGGTTTGGCTGAAAAATGAAGGAAAAGGGTATTCATTTGGCGGCGAACCATACATACTGGGGGGAATATGGGAAGACATAACTTCATGGCTATGCTTTTTATTACGGCGTTTATTCTCTTCAGTTCAAATAGTTACGCAGAGAACCAAAAAATTACCGCCGTCTATCAGAAGAATCTCACTATGTATTCGGAAGAGGGACGAAGGGTCGGAGAAGTAAAAGCCGAAGACCTCGTCATGCCCATGGAGGTGTTGGCTACCAATCAAAAAAAGCTGGTAAAAGTAAAAATCAATGGAGAGGAGCGGTGGTTCAGAGCAAGCCAGTTAAAACTTACCCTGTCGGATTCCGGTCTGCCTCCATGCCCGAAAAGAGCGCCAGGTTCAGCCGCCGATATTCAAAAACCGGCTGCAAGCGGAGCGGGACCGGAATGTAAACCATAAGGGGGGTATGATGTCTGGAATTCTCAAGATTACAGCACTTGCCACATGTCTTGTCCTCGCAGGTTGTACCACCTTGCCCCTGCCAAGTAATACATTGTCGACCGACACGATTCTGCTTGATCAAGTGAATGCCATGGCAAAAAACAATCCGGATTGGTTTACCAGCGGAGTGCAGGAACAAGAAAAACTGACACAAAAATACAAAGGCAAACTGAGACCGGAATTAGCCATCTACCTTGAAATGGACATATATATCTATGAGGATGGCAATCTCTCTGCGTACCTACTCGAAATTGTGGACAGACTTTTGCAGGGATGGGAAGGGGTGAAGCCGAAAATCGAGGTGGTCGTCGAGAGTGGAAATTTTTTTTCCGCATTTGTCGATGAACTGCATCTGCTCCATGTGAAAACCGGGCTGCTGCGAAAGATCGAAAACGAAGACCAGCTGGCATCGATTATGGCGCATGAGTTGAGCCATGTCTTGCTGCGGCATAACAGTGAAAAAAGTTTAACGGACAGAACCGAAGAAGCCCTTGATATCGGAGGAGTGCTGATGGCTTCAGGAGGAGAATTCCTGGACTCGATCTCAGGCAGCAATGAATATCGGGAGGCAGGGCAGGAAGGCTTGTTAGGCTTTCAGTCTCTGGGGTTTGTCTGGGCGGACATGCTGGCCCCCAGCTGGTCGCGGGAAAATGAAAAGGAAGCGGATCTCATGGGGCTTGATCTGTTGATCCGTGCCAACTATAACTACGAGGAATTTCCCGGTGTTATTGAGAAGATTGCCGACGCGGAAACCCAACGTTCAGAACGTCTTCAGCAGTTCAACAAGCTGGCTCATACCGTTATTGACAAAAACAGGAAAAAGATAAAGACGTCACTCGGCGTGAAATTGGACAAATATATGCAAGATATGGGAGCGGCATTCGGCAACCTCTTTGTGGAGGAAATATCCTCGCAAGCCGCATCCATGAACAAGAGCCACGATGACAGAGTTGAACGAATCGATGCAATAAAAACATATCTGCAGGAAGCCCATGGCGGAGGCGATCTCCCACCGGAATCGGGCACCGAAAAATTTTCGGAAATAGTGGGCGGCAAGGTCTCTAAGGCCAGACTCAATCAGGATTTGGCTGCCTTGGAAGTCATCGATGCTCTCAAAAACAAAGATATTCAACTTGCAACATCCAAGTTGGCTGAAGTTAAGTATAATTCTCGTGTTTCACCTTTGTCCTGCTGCATGGCAAAATCGTCAATGGATATATCGACCAGAAAGCATGATCCTGCGGTAAAGGTTCTGGACGGGTTGGCAGGGAAGAATACGTCCCCGGTGGAAGCTTATTTGAAACTTGCGGAACTATATAGCAAGAAGAGCAATTATACTCAGGCGGAAGCTAGCCTCAAGCTGGGGATTGAAACAATAGGCAGAGATTACAAATTCTTGCCTATGCTGATTCAGATCAATAAAAGCTCCGGAAATATCTCAGCCGCTGAAGAGTACACCTTACGATGCAAACATTATGACAATGACCTCATGCTTACCATGGAACAGTTGGGATCAGCGGGGAAAAGTGAAAAAAACAGCTACTATCAAAAATGTGCAGCTGTTTTGGGTTACGATGTTCTCGCGAAGCGTGAGAAAAAAGCCGGAGCTTCCAAGCCAACCGGTTTCGGAAAAGCCCTGCACAGGATTCTGCCATTCCCTCAATGAAACTCATTTTCAGCGCCGGGGCAGATGAATATTAAAAAGAGCTCCTTTCCCCTCCTCGTTGGCAAACGTTATCGTGCCACCAAGATTTTTCATAGTGCCATACACCACCGACAGGCCGAGGCCCGCTCCCTCGACCATCGGGTCTAGGGGTCGAATCTTTATTTTTGACAACATATCATCATAATCGGAAACACAACACCTATCATTCTTCCAGCTCTCACCTCATATGATTTGTTGTTTACATCGTATATCCAAGGTGTTAAAGACTACGTCGAAGATCGG
>MGTI01000137.1 GCA_001799365.1 Desulfobacterales bacterium GWB2_56_26
AATTACTATTCATACGACATAGCAATCATATACACTCGGACAGCAAAAAGCACAACTCGTTCCTCGCTCTGCTTTTTGCTGCCGGTGATGTGAGGCGTTATGTTTAAATGAGGAGTATATGAAGAATAAACAAAATAAAGCTTCCATAGTCTTCGATTTGTTGAGCAATGTAATTTCATTTGATGATACTACAACAATGCAAAAAGCATGGAGTCAGTCACTAGATTGCGAATTAGGAGATTTACAACAAGTTTCTTCAGCACCAACAACGTTAATTAAGCTTCTTAAGGAAATAGAAGTTGATTTGGAGAAGGTTGGGCATATACGAGACTTGAATGAAAGAAAGATGGGGTCGAATCTTTAATCGTGACAATCGATCGCCGTGCAGCTTTTATAGACCGCACCATTTGCCGCATATCTACCACGTGGCTTAATCTCGATCCCTTGCTACCGAAAAATAGTTTTACATGCCCGGATACAACCGCGGAAACCACCGTTCGACGGCGTCGATCGGGAAAGCGAGCACCAGCGGGCTGCGCGGGCTTCGGGATTTCAGATACCCTTGTCTCAGCAACTCGGCTACGACATTCCGGGCCATACGCTCGCCGTAACCGGTGATCATTCCGGCTTGCCCTCGGGCCACCTCTCCCGCCAGGAGAGCCTCTCGCAGCAAGGGGAAAGTACCTCGGGGAAGACGTCGCGCCTCTATTTCCTCCTCTACATGCAGACGCATTCGCCGCAGAAGGTCATCCGGATCGAGCAGTGCGTCCATGAATTCCACTTGGTCGATGCACGTAACCAGGAAAAACTCACAAAAATCCACCAACGCCCGAGCAGACAGTGCCCCCCGCCCATCCAGATCACCACGTCTTGGCCCGTCGGCTGCCATGAGCAGCAATTTATACCGTTGAACGTTTCGAGCAAGTCCCCGCGCCACCGACCAAAGACTGCTGCCAATCCCGTTGCGAAGCAGCGAGGCGTGTGACATCAGGCGGGCGACGCGTCCGTTTCCATCGTAAAATGGGTGTATCCAGAGTAATCGGTGATGGGCCGCACCCAAGGCCGTAATCCGCCGGACCCGCGATAAGCCGCCGCTGCCGTAGGCCTGGGAAAAACGCTCAAGAAAACCAGGCAGTGTATCGGCATCCGGAGGAATATGCTTGCCGACCTGGACCCATCCTTTCCGCAGTTCACCAGGAACAACACGCAACCTCTCGCCGGTATCCGGATTTTCCACCCAAAGCAGCTCTTCCGGCAGACGCCTGCAAAACTCACGATGCAGCCAGGTGAGGTAATCCAAGCTCGTCGTTTCGGCCTGCAAATCCTCGCCATGGTCTATGAGACGCTGTATTTCTATATGGGCAACGGCTTCGAGTTGCAGAGCCCGTTTTTTCGGATCCTTCGAGTAATCGGCGTAAGCCAGGGCTCGGTCAATATCCCGCGGATGAGTGTCGTGTCCCTCGATAAGATTGGAGTAATAACAGTTCATCGACCGTACAAGATCACCTATCTCCTGCAATACAGCCGGCCGCAACTTGCTTGCCAGACCGCTGGCTTTGGCGGCCAGTTCGATGGCAAGATCTTCCAGCCTGCCTACTCCATCAGGTGGCAGCATCGGTTCCATCGAGCTGAGGTTTTTAGTGGTGACCATAAATCCTATTATAATTATGCCGGATTGTTTTTTGACAACTACCACTATATATCAATATCTTATGAAAGAGAATAGATTATATAATGCCGGATCTGTTGCCGGTTCAAAAAGCGTTCAAACCACCTCCAGCACGTAACTCGACCTCATTACATCCTTGTCACGTGCCCAAGGCGTGTTTTCGTAGTCCGCCGATACAACCTGGAATTGGCCACAGACCGGCTCAAGACCATATCGTGCCATTTTGCCGCCATGGGTGGCAAGTTGGCAGACGCTCCCTTTTAAAGTGCGGATATATGCGGTATATGGGTTAGTCAATACTACGTTATCTCAATCTCAACTGGAGGCAACATGTCTGAATTTGTCACATTTATCTGTCCACATTGCAATTCCCGCAAGACAATAAAAAAAGATTTGTTGCCGAAAAACGCTGTCAGAGCTGTGTGTGCTGCCTGTAGACAGTCTTTTCCACTCACCCAGGATGCCCCTCCATCAGCGCCCCCAACCACTGCCGAAGAGCAGAGTTTTCAAGCTACACCTCCAAAACTTCCTCCGGAAAGAAAAGAACATCACCCCCCACCCCGCATTGGCGTCATTCCGGTGCGACCAGGGTCGGACACCAGCAAAACCTTAAGGTTCATGTTTACCGGAACGGCTGGAGAATATTTCGGCATCTGGATTGTCAATACCCTTCTGAAAATTGTTACAGTCGGTATTTATTCGGCCTGGGCCAAGGTGCGTATGCGCCGTTTCTTTTATGGCAGCACTACCCTGGAAGGACAAACCTTCGAATATCTCGCCGATCCCATTACCCTTTTTAAGGGCTGGCTTATCGCCGTCTGTTTCTTTATTCTCTATATTGTTGCGTCGAAATTTAGCCCTGCCCTGAGTACTGCAGTCGGCATCGTCATATTCCTTGCATTTCCCTGGCTCCTTGTGCGTTCCCGAATGTTCAATGCGAGAAATTCATCGCATCGCAACATCCGTTTCGGGTTTCAACCGGATTACGGCCAGGCCTATCTTGTTTATGTGGGACTGCCGATATTATCGGTCCTCAGTCTCGGCATACTCTTCCCTTACATGCTATACCGCCAAAAAAAATTCGTGATCGAGAAGCACTTATACGGTTCAACGCCATTTAGCTTCACGGCAACATGCAAGGAATTCTATGTTATCGGACTCAAGGTTCTCATGGCTTTTTTCCTTGTTGCCGTCATGTTTATTATTCTTGGCATTGTCATCGCCGGCGCGCTCCTCTGGTTTAGCGGAGGACTTTCCACCCTTTCTTCTTCAACCGACCTTCAAACCACTAAGACCGTCATAACAACCGCAATAATGTTTATTTCTCCGCTAGCCTATTTGATGGTCATAGTGTACGCACAAACCACTTTGGCAAATCTTTGCTGGAACGGTACAAACTTCAACGGCAATCAATTTATCAGTAAACTGCGCACCGGCAAGATGTCCTATCTGTTTATTACTAATATTCTGGCGATACTGTTCAGCCTGGGCCTTTTGATGCCGTGGGCAACCGTGCGGATGCTCAGATACAGGTTTGAAACACTCACCGTGACAAGCAATGGCAGTATTGACAGTATCATCGCAGCTGCCGACAACAAGAAGGCCATCAGTGCAACCGGCGAGGAAATTGGTGATATCTTTGATTTGCCGGTAGAGCTCGGGCTTTAGCCACTAAAAAAATCATTCTGCCTCAGGGACTTTGTATGAGCTATGTAACAGCGGGATATTTTGATGGCGTAACCTCTGCCCGACACGAAGTGCAGCTCTTCCTTGAAAAGAACACCTTGCGAATTCATGGCGACGATATTTCCCTGTCGTATCCACTCTCCACCGTTAAGGTGTCGGGTAGTGTCGGATCGGTAATTCGCACAATCAAACTACCCGATGACGGTGTCTGTGAGGTAACTGATGCCGACTTCATCGCTGATCTGGAAAAGGAGAGCAACAGGCCGGTACGCGAACGATGGATACATCTGTGGGAAAAAAGTCCGTCTCTTATATTTGCCGGCCTGGTGCTGCTTGGCGTGGTGGTTGCAATATTTCTCCGCTATGGTGTGCCGTTCATGGCATATCATGTCGCCTTTGCTGTACCTCAAGACGTTGAGGCAACCATAGGCCGCGACGCTTTGACAACACTGGACAAAATCATCTTCAAACCGTCAACCATCGAAGAGGAACGGCGCAAAAAATTGGTTATGTTGTTCGAGAGGGTAACCGGATTTTCCGGCGAAGGTCGCTTGGAATTGCGCTCCTGCCCGGCCATGGGAGCAAATGCTATTGCTCTGCCATCCGGGATTGTTGTCATGACGGACGGCATGGTCGAGCTGGCAGAAAATGACGACGAACTTGCGGCTGTACTGGCACATGAAATCGGCCATGCAAGGCTCCGTCACGGTCTGCGACATGTGCTGCAGAATTCGGTATCTGTTCTTATCATATCAACCCTCACGGGCGATCTTCTCTCGATCGCATCATTTTCGGCGGCACTGCCCACAGCTCTGGTAAATGCATCGTTTTCCCGCGCCTTTGAAAGAGAGGCCGACGATGCGGCAAAAGTCTGGATGCAGACCGCCGGTGTTGAGCCAAAACGATTTGCGGAAATCCTGGCACGCATGGAGGCGCAGAATAACACACTGAGAGGCGCCCCAGACACTGACCGGAAGTTTGGAAATTATTTATCAAGCCACCCGGATACCAAGGAAAGGATTAGAAGAATCCTGCAGTAGCCTGCTGCCGCCGATGCTGTCTGTGGTGTCAAATCTTTAATCTTGACATCATAATAACTGCCTTCATCCAGCCAAACGAGAACATGGGTGTCGAGAAGCAGCATTATTCGGCATCCCAGGGAAGATCCAGCGGCTCAATCAGATCGTCCTTACTCTCCACAATCCCTTTATGCAGGCCAAAAAGGGTTTTTGGAACGTTGCGATAGGGCTTCAAGATGGATACAGGTTTACCGTGTTTCGTTATCACGAGTTCTTCTCCGGTTTCATTCACCCTGTCCATAAAATGCAAGCATTTTGCCTTGAAAACTGACGCCTTAACTGTCTGCATGGTTCCTCCCTTTTTGCAAAAGATGTGAAAGAACCATAGTCAGCACCATGAAAGAGAAGGACCTCCATGATAGGCGGCGGAAAGCCGAGCGATGAAGAAGAGGAGGCGATTTGATCGTAAAGGTACCGGGTCATTCAGCTTCCGTGATGCGGATATCATCGATCCACGCCTCGCCGACGTCTTCACTGATGATCCTGAATTCCGCAGTGGAGGAAGGGAGCTTGAAGGTCCCCTCGAATTTCCGCCAGTCAAAACTGCCGGCGGGTAAATGGATGGGGCGGATCGTCCATGCGGGATCGACGCTGATGTTAATGGCGCCGCCTGAAGCAAGTCCTTTGCCTTTGGCATAGAGAGTAATGCGGTATTCCTTGCCCGGCTGGATGATAATCTGCTGCACGGTGGTTCCGAAGGCATGCGGCCCACGGGGCGTCGGGTTGCTGATGTAGAGGGCTGCATTGCCGTCGCGTCCGGATCCTTTCTGGGCCAAGGCGTTCGACCGGCAGTTCCCGCTATTCCACCAAACCCCTTTGTCGCCGTACTGTCCTTTCCCCCATAAACGGAGTCCGGCTTCGAAGTCGCCGTTTCGCAAGAGATTGTAATCGGTTTTTTTCTTGGGGGGCTGTGCCGGGGGAGCGCTTGGCGCAGCCAAAACCGGCGCCGGAGCGGAAGCCGGTGGCGCGTTTTGGATATTTGCCGGTGGAGGTTCGGGGGCTGCAACTTTTTTGTTCCGTTCCTTGCGGAGATGTGCCGTTGCGGCGCTTGGCCCAGCCACAGGCGGCTGCGGGGAAGTGCTCCGACTGGCCAGAGCTCCCGCTTCCGCTTGATCGGGGGCCGGCCGTTCAGCGGGAGCACCCCTCGGCGGCTTACGCCCCGCTTTGACTTCGGCAGCTTGTACGCTTTTTACCATCTGGCCGTACTCAATACCCTCGCCATCTTCAGAGAGAATGTCACCGATGGCGACATTCCTGTCCAGCGTGGTTATTCGAATTTTGCCGGTCTGAATCTTCTCCACATTGAGGACCTCACCGGTCTTCGGGTGCTTGATAATTTCCCCCTCCTTGTACACGACAAATTCGGTGCCGACAGCCAGTCCAGATATCATGCCGAGATCTATTGTTGCGGTTTTATTGTCTTTTTTAACAATATACCCGTTCAGGGGGAAATTTTGCATGATCTTGGCAGTGAGCTGTTTCACCAGGTCGCGATAATCTTTATCGGTATCGGTACTGATATCTTCCGCAGCGATGATCGACCCGCTCTGGACACTGATAATTCGGGCGTTGATATCGATGGAGTTCCTCAGCTTGAGGATCGATCCGGTGATGATGACATCAACCCCGAGAAGTTTGCCAAGTTGGCTGGCGGTGCTCTCATCGACCAGGCCGGTCGTGGTAAGGTTCTGTTCGGCGATTATTTTTTGCAGCATGGCCCGTTCCACCACTTCGAAACGGCCGCTTTTGACGATGCTGGTGATGAACCATTCGGAGAGAATGGTCCCGATGCCTTCCGGCTCCAATTTTTCCCCGATCATCGCAAAGTCGAGCACGGCAATTTTGGTACGCTGAAAGTCGGCCAGAACAGGAGTCGCAAAGATACTGGCAATGATTAACAACACTGCGAAGCTATTGATGGTTTGCAGTATCAATTTAGTGGATTTCATTATCGGTCCCGAAGGAAAAGGTACATTGGTGACAAGCAATTGTTCTGACCGCAGTGGCGGAGAGTGTTCATTCTTCTTTGTAACACATGCCCCTATCCCTGCACCTGGGCCAGAACCACGGTGATGTTGTCCCTGCCGCCGGCATCGTTGGCCATGTTGACGAGCATCCCGGTCTTGAAGTCGAGGGGGGCGTCGAAGGCGAGCACCGACCGGATGGCCTCGTCCTCCATCATGCCGTGCAGGCCGTCGCTGCATAAGAGGAAGATGTCGCCCTGGCGCAGGTCGCCCTGCAGGAGGTCGATCGCCAACTCTTCCGCGCTGCCCACCGCCTGCAGCAGGATGTTGCGGAATCGGCTGTGTCGTGCCTCCTGGCGGCTGAGCAGCCCCTGGTCGATCTGGTTTTCCACCATGGAATGGTCCTTGGTGAGCTGACGGAAGCTGCCGTGGCGCAGCAGATAGGTGCGGCTGTCGCCGACATGGCCCAGGACGAACCGGCTGCCGCAGAAACAGAGGAGTTCGCCGGTACAGCCCATGCCGGTAAAGGAAGGGTAAGCCTGGGCATGGGCGAGGATTCGGGCATGGGCCAGATCGAAGGCCGACTGCACCCGCAAGACCCCCGCGCTTTCGCTTATCTCGGCAGGATCGCGGAAAATTTCCCCGACCGCCGCGGCGAACATGCTGCTTGCAAGTTCGCCGCCGGCCTGGCCGCCCATGCCATCGGCCACCAGGCAGTAATGTCCGTCTGCACTGGCGATGCCGACATCCTCATTGCGGTAGCGTTGCAGGCCCTTGTCCGTTTTGCTGCAGACCGATAGTCGCATGCTCTTTCCTGTCTTTTCGCGGGCTGCGGCGCCCGGGGGGGAAGGATCTCGTTTGCCGGTTATTGCCCAATCGGCCGGCGTATGGCCATCGCATACATCAACTGCCGAATTTCGCAGGAAAATTCTTCACTAAAAGATGCCCATCGAAAAACAACATAATTGTGCTATTATAGTCGGCGAAGCATTTGGATGCGAGGAAAGAAAGGCAGATTGCCATCTTCTGTGGAATTGGATATGACCGGCGACACGTTTCAGCAACTCGGCAACAAATACACGCTGCAGAGTCTCATCGGCGTGGGCGGAATGGCCGAGGTATACAAGGCCAAGCTGTCGGGGGCGGAAGGCTTTGAGAAACTCATCGTCATCAAGAGACTCTTTCCGCAATTTGCCAAGGATCCGGAAATTGTCGGGCATTTCATCGCCGAGGCCAAGCTCGCCGCCCTGCTCCAGCACGAAAACATTACCCAGGTCTACGATTTCGGCGAACTGGACGGCAACTATTTCATCGCCATGGAGTACCTCGCCGGCCGGGACCTGCACAGCATCATCCAGCGCGCCAGGGAGATGAACCTCCCGTTGGGTCTCGCCCAGGCCTTGTTCGTCACCGCCCGGGTCTGCGAAGCCATGGCGTATGCGCATGACCTGAAGGACCACCGGCAGCAGCCGCTCCACCTCATTCACCGCGATCTCAGTCCGCACAATGTGTTCATCACCTGGGAAGGGCGGGTCAAGATCATCGATTTCGGTATCGCCAGGGCGGACATCTTCGATAACAAGACCAAGGTGGGAATGACAAAGGGCAAGATCTCCTACATGTCGCCGGAGCAGCTCAGCGCCGAGAAGGTTGACCATCGTTCGGACATCTTCGCCATCGGCATCCTGCTGTACGAAATGCTCAGCGGTCGACGGATGTATAGCGGAGAAACGGCAACGCTGATCCGCAAATGCATGGCGGTGGAATATGAGCGGCTGGAGTCGGTGCGGCCCGGCCTGCCCCAGGCGGTCTATGCCATTCTCGACCGAGCGCTGGCCAGTGAAGTAACTTGCCGCTACCAGCGGTGTGCCGATATGCAGGAAGAGATCGAGGAGGCGCTTTTCAGTATCGAACGGCGACCCAGCGCCAATCTCATGGGGACTTTCATGCGCCTGCTGTTTGCCGACCAGATGGAAGAGAGGCCAACGGCATCGGGCGATGCCGACCAGGCCACGGTGCTGCTGCAGGTGGCGGAGGATTCTTCGCCACCTGCGCCGGAGATCGGTGAAAACGTCGGCGCAGGCGAACAGACCCCAAAGGGCACTGCGCAGACAGTCGACCCGACCGCCAAGACATCACCTTCCGCTGCCGTTCTTTCGTCGGTCCGGTTCGGCGGCATAAAGATCTGGGGCACTGTCGGTATGGTAGTTGCCGCTGCCGCCCTTTTCCTTGCCTGGCCGCATACGTCAGAAAAACTGAAAGATCCCCTTCCCGCATCCACCCCGGTTGCCGCCGAGCAGCCTCGGGATGGACTTTCGCCGGAGTTGGTCGAGCAGCCCTCCCAACCGGTATCGCCTCTGCCACCGATCGAACCGCCGCCCGAGCCTCCCGAGCCGGAAGGGCCACCGGATGAAATCGCGGTTCTGCTCGACCAGGCGGGCGAACTTCTCGGCAAAAAGCCGATTACCGTCGCCGACCTCGACCAGGCTCAGGACTTCTATTACCAGGTGCAGGAGAAGGAACCGGACAACTGGGAGGCCGGCGCCGGTATCACCCGCATCGGCGAATACCGGCGGCTGGTGACCGAGGAGGCGATGAAGGGCGGCAATTTTCCGAAGACGACTGAGAAGAACGCGAAGGGCATGTTCAGCGCTCCCAAGGACGATCGCTTTCTCTCCTTGCAGGGGGTGGTCGGCGGGAAGCGGCAGAAGACAGTCAGGGAATTGCTTGCCAGGGCGGAGCAGGCAGTGGCAGCCGATAGGTTGACCACTCCGAAAGGAAATAATGCGTATCAGCTCTACCGCGAGGTTCTTGCCTTGGAGCCGCAGAATGTTGCCGCTCACCAGGGGCTGGCGGCAATTGCCGAACGCTATGCCGACATGGCGGATGCGGCTTTCAGGGAGATGCGCCTGCCCACCGCCAACAAATTTTGCCGCCAGGGACTGGCGATTGATCCGCAGAATCCGCGGCTGCGGCAATTGCAGCGGGACTTGGGGAAAAGCAAGCCGGCGATGTTTCTCAAAAGCATTGAGAGATCCTTCAATGCTCCCCCAGAGCCGGGTGACAACAGGAAGATGTCGGGCAATAACGAATCAGCCAAATAGTTGGGGGTCAAATCTTTAATTTTGACACAAGCTACAATCCCCTTGCCGAGCCCTTTCTGTAGCGCGTCCACCGCTGCAATGTGCCGGAGCCACTAAGTAGGCTTAAACCAGAAGAACCAGAAAATTTCCTCCCCGAGTTCTTTCCCGATAATATATTCAACCATTCGGTTGACAATAGATGGCCCTTGATTATATTCAACTGTATGGTTGAGCATGAGAACGACAAAATCCTAACGGAAATACTCAAAGCTGTGAGTGATACAACACGTCGCTCTCTCTTAACGCAACTCTGCCAGCAAGGCACCAGTCGTGTCACAGACCTCGCCAACCATTATGATATGTCATTGAACGCCATATCCAAGCACATAAAAGTGTTGGAAAAAGCTGGAATCGTGACACGGAAGACCATCGGCAGAACCCATTGGATTGAACCAAAAATAGATCGAGTGAGATTGGTCGAAAATTGGTTCAAGGAACTAAAATCGATCTGGGAATTACGCCTGGAAATACTCGATGAAATAATGAAAGACGGAGGTACTGAAATGGTTGAGCTTACCGTAAATATAGACAAAGTTATCAATGCATCCATCGACAAGGTATTCGATGCGTGGTTGAATCCAAAAATGTTGTCAAAATTTATGAGGGGAATGCCCGATATGCCGGAGACTGATGTAGAAATCGATGCACGCGAAGGAGGTAACTTCACGTTCATCATGCATCTTGGTGATGAAACAATACCGCACACAGGCAAGTTTTTAGAAATCAGTCGCCCTGACAAGCTGGTTTTCACCTGGGCATCTCGCTACTCAGTTGTTGATAACAGCACGGTGACTTTAAATTTCACTAAGATAGATGATAATACATCAAAGATTTCGCTGTCTCATGTGAAGTTCATCGATGAAGAAGCGCGCTCGGGACATGAGGGCGGCTGGAGATGCGTATTGGATAACCTGAATGAAGTCATGAAGTAACCCGGAAATTCCAATTGACCCTCCAAGTTACACATGGAAACCGGGTTTACTGATTGCCACAAGCTGCCTGAGCAAACCAGGAAGCTTGTGGCGGCGGGTTGTCGTTGCCTCGGCCGGTGTTCCCTTAGTCTGAAAACCTCACCATTGTAACACTCTCTGCAAGACCCGGTCTTAGCCAGCCATGCGACACTGCACCTCTTCAAGCGAGACATTCTCGATCCGGGTCGCCAGGTGCCAGATGTTGCCGAACCGGTCATGCACCGTGGCGGTGCGGTCGCCCCAGAATTGGTCGGTGGGGGCCACGGTTGAGCTGGCGCCGGCGGTAAGAGCCTGCTGATACACACCATCCACATCCCCCAGATAGAGATAAAAGGTGCCTGCCATGGGGCGGCAGTCGCCTGCGGGTTCGCCCAACATGATCACCGAATCGCCGATGATCACTTCAGCATGGCCGATGGTGCCGTCGGCATGGCTGAAACGTTCCTTTTCCCGGGCGGAGAAGGCCGCTTTGAGAAACTCGATGAACTCCCCGGCGCCGGTGACGGTAAGATAGGGGGTAACGGTGTGGTAGCCTGTCGGAATTGCGTTGCTTTTCATTTTCGATACTCCTGATGGGTTGTAGTTGAAAGCACTTTTGCCTCTTGTGCTCCCATCATACCGGAGATCGATGTCAGATCCTGTCAGGAGTGATATGCACCCGACATACCGCTCGGCCGCTACGCCGGCTAACCGCTATCGCGCACCCCGACGACATGTTGGATATAGTGGGCAAG
>MGTI01000138.1:0-4178 GCA_001799365.1 Desulfobacterales bacterium GWB2_56_26
GGATCGATGATGACCAGCAGCTTATTGGGATCCTTGGCGATTTCGGTGAGGACCTTGGGAGCCTGGGGCATCTGATGGCTCTCCATGCCGTTCCAGCCCCAGCCGACCAGCATCTCCGTTGCCTGCTCGTCGGGAATGGCGGTGTTGTACTGCCTGCCCAGCATCCGGCCGGCTACCCAGAAGGCGCCGCTGAATTCCTGACCCATCGAGGAGTAGAGATATCGCGAGCCCATCGCGCGCAGCAGCAAGAGGCCAAAAGCAGCCTCGAAGTGTCCGCCCTGGGAACTGGCACCCATGTAGGCCAGACACCTGGGGCCGTGGGTATCTACCAAGGTGCGCATTTTAACGGCGATTTCACCGATCGCCTGATCCCAGGAGATCGCCTGAAAACCGTCCCCCACCCGCTTCAGGGGCGTGGTAAGCCGCCCTGCCGGGTACTGGTAATTAAGGATATTCATGCCTTTGCGGCAAGCGTAGCCCTTGCTCCGCGGATTCTCCCGATCCGGCCGCACCTTCACCATTCTGCCGTCTTCGACGAGGATTTCGAGGCCGCAGTTCTGTGCACACAACACGCAGCCGGTTTTTCGCCAATCGTTCATATCCTTTCCTCTTTGCGTTATTTAAACGTTCTCAGCTACCTGGCTCAGCATTACATGTTACACCTCACGCCGGCGGCAGGAAAGAGGCATAAATGCCAACTGGCGATCGGCCTTCGGGAGTACCGCGAGATTTTTTTCTCCCTCTTTCTTAAAAATCAGGGCCTGGCGGGCAGGAAGCTATCATTGCTGAACCGGAAGAATTGCAATATACTCTGAGGATATGAATATTCCCGCAACAGACGAGAGGTCTTCCCCTGAAAGGAGATAATTATGCCCAAGAACAGTATGAGCGTTGGAGAAAAGATTAAGAGCCTGAGAATTGAGAAAAGAATGTCGCCTGCCGATCTGGCCGGACAGTCGGGAATAGTGGAGGCAGATCTGGCCAAGGTGGAAGGGAACGAACTCGCACCTCCGCTGGGGATGATCATCAACCTCGCCAAGGTTCTTGCCGTTCCGGTGGGAGATCTTTTCGGCGACAGCGGCGACTCCCCCTTCTGCATCGTCAGAAGCGATGACGGCGCGGCGGTTTCCCGTTTCAGTTCGAATGCAAAATCCTGCGGATACACGTATCAGGGACTCGGCCAGCAGAAAAGAAACAGACAGATGGAACCCTTTCTGGTCACCCTCAACCCCAATGAAGGAAAAGAGGTTCTCGCGAACGAGCACATCGGCGAGGAATTCATCTATGTCCTTGAAGGGAAAGTCGAGGTAAGCCTGTTAGACCACAAGGATATACTGAGCCCCGGCGATTCGATTTACTACGACTCCAACGTCCCGCACATTATTTCCTGTCATGGTGAACAACCGGCGAAGATTCTGGCCGTGATCTATGCCAGGGAAGAGATGGTCATTCTCTGATCCTGGCATAGCAACGTGGGGTCAAATCTCCACCTTTGACATTTTCCTCATCACATTGAATCCCAAAGAAAATCATGGAAAATGTCAAAGGTAAAGATTTGACCCCACCACGTCAGACCCTCTCCGGCCAGATCTCTTCCGACATCTCCGAGAGTTTATATTTCTGAATCTTGCCGCTGGCCGTCATCGGATAGCCGGAGACAAAGTGCACGTATTTGGGGATCTTGTAGCGGGCGATCTTGCCTCTGCAGAAATCGATGACATCGCTTGCCTCGATGTTGGCATTCTCCTTGCGCACGATAAAGGCCCCCACCTCCTCGCCATATTTTTTGCTCGGCACAGCAGCCACCTGGATGTCCTTGATCCCGTCCATGCGGTACAGAAACTCCTCGATCTCCCGAGGATAGATATTTTCGCCTCCCCTGATGATCATGTCCTTATACCTGCCGGTGATGGAGAGGTTGCCGGCCTCGTCCATGATGCCAAGATCGCCGGAACGGAGCCAGCCGTCTTCGGTTATAGTATCGCGGGTGGCTTGTTCATTATTGTAGTACCCCTTCATGATATTATAGCCGCGACAGCACACTTCGCCCTGGGAACCGGGCGGCAGAGTGACGCCGCTGACGGGGTCGATGATCTTGAGCTCCATATGGGGCAGGGCCCGGCCGACGGTCTCCACCCTCAGCCGAAAATCGTCGCCGATGCGGGTATAGGTCATGACCGGCGAGGCCTCCGTCAAGCCATAGCAGATGGTGATGTCGGTCATGTTCATCTTGTCGATGACCTGCTCCATGACCTTGACCGGGCAGTTGGATCCTGCCATGATCCCCGTCCGCAGTGAAGAGAAATCGAATTTGGCAAACAGCGGATGATCGAGCAGGGCGATGAACATGGTGGGAACGCCATACAGTGCCGTGCAGCGCTCCTTTTCCACCGAGGTCATAACCATCAGCGGATCGAACCCCTCCAGGATGACCAGGGCGGCGCCGTGATTGACCGCCGCCAGCACGCCCAGCACGCAGCCGAAGCAGTGAAACAGCGGTACGGGCAGACAGACCCGGTCTTTTGCGGAAAAATGCTGGTTTTCACCGATAAAGAAGCCGTTGTTGCCGATATTGTGATGGGTCAGCATGACCCCCTTGGGAAACCCGGTGGTCCCCGAGGTATACTGCATGTTGACGACATCGTGAGGCGAGAGCGTTCGCTGCCTCTCCCGGTATTCCTCCTCCGTTACCATGACGCCGAGCGCCTTGATTTCTGCGAGAGAATACATGCCTCGGTGTTTCTCCATGCCGAGAAAACAGACACGCCTGAGGTGGGGGAAGCGGCTGCTTACCAGCCGCCCGCGCTCCATGGTCTTCAGTTCCGGAACAAGTTCATAGATGGTGTTGATGTAGTCGGTGTCCTGGTAGCCGTCGATGAGAAAAAGGTTCTCGGTCTCCGACTGCCCGAGCAGGTATTCGAGCTCGGCGCTTTTATAGTTGGTGTTGACGGTGAGGAGCACCGCGCCGATCTTGGCGGTGGCAAACTGCAGGGTGACCCAGTGCGGGATATTGGTTGCCCAGACGGCGACTTTTTCCCCTTTCTGCACACCGAGCGCCATCAGCCCCCTGGCCATTTCATCGACAGCCTGCTGAAATTGTCGGTAAGTCAGGCGATAATCCCGGTCGACGTAGACGATTGCGTCGCTGTCGGGATGTTTCACGACTGTCTCGTCAAGGATCTGCCCCAGCGTAAGGTCTCGCAGCGGACTTATATTTTTACCCATGGCGCCCCCACTATTCCGGAATATAGATCACTGCATGGATCTGGGCTTTCTCGCCGCCCCTGCAGCTGACGTAATGGGGCACCACGGAGTTGTAGTAGACGCTGTCTCCCTCCCCGAGGATATAGGTCTCCTTGCCGTAGATGACCTCGACACTGCCCTTGAGCACCGCAATCCACTCCTCTCCCTCATGCGAAGAAAGCGTTTTGCGACTTGCCGATTCCGGCAGAATATCGATAAAAAACGGTTCCATGTGGCGATCGGTCTTGCCCATGCCGAGCGAAAAGAAGTTCAGCGAGGCCGGCTTGTTCTTTTCCGCCAGGACACTGAACTTTGACTGTCGCTCGGCCTGGCGGACGATATAGGGATCATTCGTTTTCTGGTCGTCGAGAAAGGTACCGAGACGAACCCCGAGGGTACGCGCTATCTTGATCAGCGGTCCAAGAGGCGGATAGATGTTTTCCTTGAGCATGGTTTCGATAAATTCCTTCTCCAGGCCGGTCGCTTCGGCAAGCCTGTCGATACCTATCTCTCTTTTTTCCATAAAACTCATGATTCGCTGACTGATCTTTTCCGAACTCATTCCTTCTCCATAATTCGTCTGTTATTAAGGCCAAAAATGCTCCGTTCTCAATGCTATTCCAATGGCATAACCCAGCCGAAAGGATCGGCGGCCCTGCCGTACTGGATATCCATCAGCTCCTTGAACAGTCGTGCGGAAATTGGACCGACACCACCATCGCCGATGGTTATCTCCCTGCCGTCATATTTGATATGGCCGACGGGTGAAATGACGGCGGCCGTCCCCGAACCGAAGACCTCCTTCAGCTCTCCCCGTGCATGGGCGGCATAGATTTCATCGATGCTGATCTTGCGCTGCGTCACCTTCGTGCCCCACGATTCCGCCAGACTGATGACCGAATCTCTGGTAACGCCGGAGAGAATGCTGCCGTTCA
>MGTI01000138.1:4187-4414 GCA_001799365.1 Desulfobacterales bacterium GWB2_56_26
TGACGAGTTCGTCGCCGAGCTTGAAGAAGATGTTCATCGATCCCACTTCCTCGATATATTTCAGCTCGACGCCGTCCAGCCACATCACTTGGGTGTACCCCTCCTTGTGGGCAAGTTCCGTGGCGTAGAGACTGGCAGCGTAATTGCCGGCTGTTTTCGCTTCGCCGACTCCGCCTCTGACTGCACGGACATACTGTGATGTGACCCAGATTTTGACCGGATTAAAT
>MGTI01000138.1:4641-6634 GCA_001799365.1 Desulfobacterales bacterium GWB2_56_26
GAAAATAGCCTGGCCGTAATGCAGCACCATGGTCGACGGCTCCATCTCCATCGGACCATAGGGTTCGATGCGCGCGGCGTGCCAGCCCTTTTCCGGATTATAGTCCATAATGAACATGTAATCCGTGAACCTGGTGCCGAAGCCCAGCGACGATTCATCGGGGTGGTCCTTCAAACGGTCCGCTTTCCTGAATGATATTTCCATCATAATCCCTTACGTGTTGTTTTTATCCGGCAATCCGAGATTTGTCGAAATGGAGCACTGAACTGTTTCCCGGGCAGGCTGAGAGAACTTCCCCATTACAAGAAATAATTATGTCTTTTTAGCCAAAGACAGTATTGTGATTTAATACTTTTGTATTGCTGTGTCAGCCGGTTTTCCGTCGCCAGGCGGCTCAGCAGGAGCAAAGCACTCATTACATGAGTATATTTAATTTTGAAGATGCCGATTTTAAAACAGATCGAGCGCTCAGTTGTTGACAGTAAGCCATGTTGCCGGTAAAAAATCAAGAATATAACTGAGAAATCAATATGATATCTGTTCGTCGCGACAAAATTAAGTTTGCTCGCACAAAAAGAACAGGGAGAAAGCTGTAAGGCATGACCCGCCGATGGCGCACGTTTAGCAACTTCGGTAATACTTTCAAAGCGGTGGAAAATGAGAAAAGACATTATTGAAATTCGATGGCACGGACGCGGCGGCCAGGGTGCCATTACCGCGGCCAAGATTGTGGCAAATGGTGCATTTGTTTCAGGGTATAAGGGGGTCGTAATGGCCCCGACCTTCGGCACCGAAAGGCGAGGCGCACCGGTCTTCACTTCCCTCAAAATTTCCCGGGAGAAAATATACGACCTCTCGCCCATCGCCACTCCCGATATGGTTGTGGTGCTCGATCACACCCTGCTGGACGAGGTCGATGTGGTTGCTGGCCTGAAGGAAAACGGCCTTGTCATCCTCAATGCTCCTCCGCCGGCCTCCGCCTACAATTTTGGCGGCGCCCGGGTGGCTGTCTCCGATGTAACGACGCACGGCGTGACTGCAGGGCTGCCGCCCGGTATTGTCAATTCGGGGATCATCGGTGCTTTTGCCAAGGCGAGCGGTCTTGTCGACATCGACACGTTGATCCGCGCCATTGAAGAAGAATTTACCGGCAAGAAACCGGAACTGAACGCCAGGGCGGCACGAATCGCCTATGAAAACACCTCGGTCGGAGAGAAATAGATGGCAAAGAAAGACTACTGCAAGATGATATCGAGAAGCAAACCGGGGCCCGGGGACGGCGGCAACACCGGATCATGGCGCGTCATGCGGCCAATTATCAACCTCGACAAATGCATTCCGGTCAAAACGGGAAAAATTGCCTGTTTCAACTGCTGGCTCTATTGCCCCGACTGTGTCGTCACCAAGACCATTCCGCCCACCATCGACCTCTCGTTTTGCAAGGGTTGCGGGATCTGTGCAGAGGAGTGCCCCGCCGATGCCATCGAGATGGTGGACGAGGCAAGCCAGACAGAGAAGGAGAAATAACACCATGCATATTATCGAATCGGGAAACGTCGCTGCGGCGACAGGTGTCATGCTCTCACGGGCCCAGGTTATCGCCGCCTATCCGATCACGCCGCAGACCCCGCTGACGGAGAAACTGTCGGAATTCGTCGAGTCCGGACAACTGGGTGCCCAGTATATTCCAGTGGAGAGCGAACACAGCGCCATGGCCGTCTGTATCGCCGCATCCACCGCCGGCACGAGGGCCTTTACCGCCACCAGCGCCAACGGCCTGCTCTATATGAACGAACAGCTGCACTGGGCTGTCGGCGCGCGGCTGCCCATCGTCATGTGCGTCGCCAACCGGGGCATCGGAGCGCCCTGGACCGTCTGGAATGACCACCAGGACAGCATGGCGCAGAGAGATGTCGGCTGGATCCAGCTCTACGCCAACGACCACCAGCAGATCATCGACACCGTCATCAAGGCCTTCCGCCTCGCTCAGACC
>MGTI01000139.1 GCA_001799365.1 Desulfobacterales bacterium GWB2_56_26
TGTCAACCGGAAAAGAAATTGGTCGAACAAATAGCCGGTTATTCGGGGCAGAAGTCACCCCTTGTGCAACATTTTGCTTTTCTAATCCAAACCGTCTGACTATAGTAGCGTCGTTTTCATACCCTGTGATTTTTACCACCAAGACCAAAAGATGGATGGCCAGAGTAGGGGCGAAATTTTTTCGCCCTCTGATCGATTCGTCAAAAAATATTGTCCACACATAGAACGAGGAAAAGTTTGGAAGGAAAGGTTCTCATCGCCAATCGTGGCGAAATAGCCATTCGAATCATGAATGCCTGCAAGGATCTCGGTCTCGAGTATGTCGTCGTCTACACTGCAGCCGACAAGGATTCCGAGCATGTTCAGCGCAATATCTTAAACGGCCCCGGCCAGAACGCGTGGCGAATTACCAGCTACACTGAACCGAATGATCTCTTTGCGGTGGCCGATCATACCGGCTGCACCGCCATCCACCCTGGCTACGGTTTCTTCTCGGAAGATTACCGTTTTGCCAGAAGAGCCACCAGGCGCGAACGCCCCCTCACCTTCATCGGTCCCAACTGGGAAGTGATCAGGGATCTCGGCGACAAGATCAACACCAAGCGGGTGGCCAATCATCTCGGCATTCCCACCATTCCCGGCACCGATGCCCCGATCTACAATGAGATGGAAGCAGAGGAAATCGCCGCACAGCTCCTCCTGGACCAGAAGGAGAAGGGCGTGGAGCAACCGTCCATCCTGGTCAAGGCGGCCGCCGGCGGCGGCGGCATGGGTATCGAGGAAGTGACCGAGATCGAGCGGTTCCGCCGGATTTACCGGCAGCTGCAGAATTACGCCAAGCGGCAGTTCGGCGACGGCGGAGTGCTGATCGAGCAGTGTCTGCGCGACTACAACCATCTCGAGGTCCAGCTGGTCTGCAGCAAACACGGTGAGCGCCTTCATTTCAGCTCGCGGAACTGCACCATCCAGTCGACCGGCAGGCAAAAGCGGGTCGAAGCAGCGCCGGGATTCCACAAGTCCGCCTTCGACTACGACTTCGACGAAAAGAAGGTCCTCGACCAGATCGTCCAGTATTCGCTCAAGCTGGCCAACCATGTCAAATACGACAACGTCGGCACCTGGGAGTGGATCGTCACGAGAAGCGGCCAGCCCTATCTCCTGGAAGTAAATACCCGCATCCAGGTGGAAAATGACATTTCCGCCCGGATCAGTTATATTAACGGTGAACAGCCGAATCTGATCCGGGAGCAGATCCGCCTCGGCTTGGGCGACAAGATCGGCTACAAACAGAGCGCGGTCAAGTTCAAGGGCGCCGCCATCGAACTGCGCATCGTGGCGGAGGACACCCGCCGCGGTTTTGCGCCATGGATCGGCACGATTGCCGAGTTCAAATTCCCGACTCATCCGTGGTCGGTGGTTTATACCCATGTCCCCGTCGACCGCCCCTATCCCATCCCCAGCGACTTCGATCCCAATCTGGCGCTGGCCCTGGTCTGGGGAGACTCGATCGAGGATGCGAAGAAAAAAGCGGCCCAGTTCATCGACGAAACGGTCATTTCCGGCCATGACTCGAACCATAATCCGATAATTACCAACCTCGACTACCTCAAAAACAACCTGGATCGCCTCCTGGCTTTTTAATTTCTTATCGATTTGTTACGGAAAAAGAGAACGAAAGGCGCCTACCGACCGGGCTATTCCGGCACAATAACATAGTTTCGACAGATGAAAGAACTACAGAAGCAGCTTCTGAAAATCGAAGAGCGGATCAACTATCTGCTGCAGATCAAAGACTATTCAAACTGGGGCAATCTCGACGGTTTCAAGAAAAACGTCGAGCAGATCAAGCAGTCCATCTACGATCTCACCGAGGAAAAGCTTAACGCCGAGATCCGCAAGCTTGACGAGTCGATCAGTTTCCTGGAGGAGCGGGCCGAGGAACATCTCACGCCCATGGAGCGGGTGCGGATCGTGCGCAGCGTCCAGCGCTTCAGCCTGAAGGATATCCTCGAAAACGTCTACGAAGACTATACCGAGCTGGGCGGCGAGGGCGACGCCAACGTCGATCCGGCGATGATCTGCGCCAAGGCCACCATAACGAGACGGATCAAGAACAAGCCCTACACCGCCTCGGTCATGGTTATCGGCCAGGAAACCGGCCATGGCGAAGAGTTCCGCAACGGCGGCTCGTGCCGGCCCCAGGGCAACGAGAAGGCCCTCCGCTACATGAAGGTCGCCGAAACCGAAGGCATTCCCATCCACTTCTATGTCTTCACGCCGGGCTCCTATCCGGTCGAGGAGGGGTCGGGGGCAGCCCAGCAGATCGCCCGGAATATCTATGCCATGACCAAACTGCGGGTGCCGACGATCTCGATGATCTCCGAGGGCGGCTCGGGCGGGGCCGAGGCGATCGGGCTCACCGATTACCGGCTGATGACCTCGCACGGCTACTATTCGGTCATCTCGCCGGAAGGGGCGGCGGCCATCGAAGGGAAGATCCGAGAGGGCTCCAAGGTTCCGAAAGAACTGATCGAGGTCTGCGCCGACCGGCTCAAGCTCACCGCCAAGGACAACCTGGAAAAAGGCACCATCGACCGGATCATCTATGAGCCGCCGCTCGGCGCCCGGCGGGACGACTTCACCTTTTTCGCCAAACTCCGGGCGGAGATGCTCCGGGCAACCGACAAGGTGGTCCTCTCCACCAAAAGCTTTTCCGTTCTTCGCACCTATGAGATCAGGCGCAAGAAACACCAGCCGGCCACCGAGGAACTGCAGGTGGAATTGCCGTGGGATCTGAACAAGGATGAAATCCGGCGGCTCCTCGAACTGCGCTCGAAAAAATACCTGGCGATGGGCAAAAACGGCTTTGCCGGCCAGGCCGATGCCGAGGATGGGCTCTACAACCTTTTAAAAATAAAGACCGAAAAAGCCTACTATACCCTCCGCTACGATATCATGAAGAATCACAAGCGCCAGGTCCGCAAGGTGATAAACGATGTCACCGGCGAAAGCCACGTCATGATCCGGCGCATCACCGAGCCGATCAATTCCTTCATGGAACTGTGGGGCAAGAAACAGAAGAATGACAAGCCCCAGCGCCTCATTACCTACACCGGCAACGGACAACTGGACGCCCAGTCGCCGCGCGTCGATCCGCTGGAGTTGACCGACACCTACACCAGTCCGCTGGCCAACAAGGACCGCACCGTGACCTGCCCGAATGCCGACAAGCACGGCTGCAAGGATCTCTGGATTCCCGATCTGTACGGCGAATTCGCGGGGGTCTGCGAGACCTGCGGTCATCATTTCCCCCTGGAGCACCAGTGGTATCTGCAGAACATCTTCGATCCCGGCTCGATCAGCCAGTTCAACACCGAGATCTCCGCCGGCAATCCCCTCAACTACACCGGCTTCACCGAGCGGTTGCAGCGGTCAAAGGATAAGACGAAAAAGCGCTCGGGCAATATGACCTTTCATGCCCGGGTCAACGGCATCCATATCATCGTGACCATGCTCTATTCCGATTTCCGCAACGGCACGGTCGGCTCGGCCGAGGGCGAAAAGTTTGCCCAGGCCTGCGCCCTGGCGAAACGGAAAAAAAGGCCGCTCTTGGCCTACGTGCATACCACCGGCGGCATCCGCATCCAGGAAGGGACCCTCGGAGTCACCCAAATGCCCAAATGCACCATGGCGGTGCGGGAATATATCGACGCGGGCGGCCTCTATCTGGTGGTCTACGACAACAACTCGTATGCCGGGCCGGTGGCCTCCTTCCTCGGCTGTTCGCCCTATCAGTTCGCCATCCGGTCGAGCCGGGTCGGCTTTGCCGGCCCGCGGGTCATCCGGGAGACCACCGGGTCGGATATCCCACCCGACTACCATTCGGCGCGAAACGCCCTGAAGCGCGGCCATATCCAGGGCATCTGGGACCGTCGCGACTTCCGGCGCAACCTGCACAAAGCCCTGTTAACCATGGGCAGCCCGAGCCTCTATTACCGCTGAGCATCAGGGGCTTTTCCTTCGTAGGGTGCGCTGTGCGCACCTATTTCCCGGTGCGCACAGCGCACCCTACGAAAAACCGTGCACCATCCTGATTCTATAGGGGCGAAAGATTTTTCGCCCCTACGAAAAACCCATTCCGCCTCGAACCCCCGGGTCAGTGGATCTGACGGTTGTCGGTCTCCCATAAGAGCGCCTGCCGAACCACCGACAGCAACTTATCCCGCGAGTAGGGCTTGGCGGCGATCCCGCAGAATCCGTATTCCGAGTAATTGGCCATCACCGGGTCCTCGGCATAGCCGCTGGAGACGATGACCTTGGCGTTGGCATCGAGTTCGAGGATCTTTTTGACCGCCTCCTTACCGCCCATCCCACCGGGGATGGTCAGATCCATGATGACCACGGCAAAGGGATTGCCCTCCTCCAGGGCCTGACGATAGCTTTCGATCGCCTCCTTGCCGTCCAGGACGGTGGTGACGATAAAGCCTGCCCCCGTAAGGAACCTGCTGGTGACCTTGCAGATCATCTCCTCGTCGTCCACCACCAGCACCCTGACTTTCCCCGCGCCGTCGACTTCCTCGCCCGTTATGGTCGTCCAGCTCTGCTGAAGATCCATCCTGGTAACCGGAAGATACAGGGTGAAGGTGCTGCCGACGGCAGGAGCCGATTCGACCGTAATGCACCCCCCGTGCTTTTTCATGATGGAATAGGTGGTCGCAAGACCCAGCCCCCTGCCCAGACGCTTGGTGGTGAAATAGGGATCGAAAATCAGGCTAAGAAATTTTTCTTCTATGCCTTCGCCCTCATCCCGGACGATCACCTTTACATAGTTGCCGGCCGCAAGATCGGCGATCTCGCCCTCCGCGACCATGGCATTCTTCATGGTGACGAACAGATGACCGCCATCGGCCATCGCCTGTTTGGCATTGATGGTCAGGTTGGAAAACACCTGCTGAATCTGCCCCTTATCCACCTCCACCAGCCACAGGTCATGATCGATATCGAAGACCGGCTTGACGCTGCTGCCGGAAAGATCGAAGCGCACCACCTCCTCCACCAGGGTCTCGATACTTACCCCTTCCCGTACCGGATTGCCGCCCTTGGCGAAAATCAACAGCTGCTGGGTGAGACGGGTCGCCCGGTTCATCGACTTCTGGGCGTCGATCAAATGCTCGACGGCCGGATGATCCGCCGGCAGTTCGTTTTTGACAAGCGTCAGATTGCCGAAGAGCCCCATGAGGATATTGTTGAAATCGTGGGCTATGCCACCCGCCAGGGTGCCGATGGACTCCAGCTTCTGGATTTTCAGCAGGTCTTCTTCCATCCGTTTGCGGGCGGTGACGTCTTCGACGGCCACAACGATGTTCTTGACCTTACCGCCGCTGTCCTTCAGCGGGTAAATCCGGGTGCTGAGCCATCGCCCTTCCCTGCGGCCGCCTGCAGAGGAGATCCGGTATTCGGGAACCAGCACCGTTTCGCCGGCATAGGCACGCTGCACATAGGGCAAAAGCCGCACCCTGTCCGCCTCGCCGTCCCTCAGGATATTGAAGCTGTTCACCATGGTGGCGGCGTCAACCCGCCACAATTCCTCATAGGCCCGGTTGACTCCGATCAGAAGGCCGTCCAGATCGTAGATCTCGATGGCCGCAGGCGACTGCTGCATGACCATTTTGAATCGAGCCTCGCTCTCCAAAAGCCTTTCTTCCGCCCATTTGCGCTCGGTGCTGTCATGGATGACCGCCAGTCCGCCGATTATTCCGTCGTTATGATCCCACAGCGGTGAATACCGTCCTTCGAAAAAGCCTTGGATGCCGCGTTCCCGATTGTAATACGGCTGGTTTTCGACGATGGCGCCGTCGCCGTTCAGGACCGAGAGAAGCACTTCCTTCTGGCCGTTTTCGACCAGGAACGGAAATAGCTCGAACAGCGATCGGTCAAGGCACATCTCCCGTCTCATCCCCCACATCCGCTCCATGGCCGGGTTCCAGATCTTGACCCGAAAACCGTTGTCGAAGGAGAGTATCCCGTCCATGCTGCAGTTGATGGTGCACTCGTTGAGGGCATTGGCCTCGGTCAGTTCGGTGTTCTTCAGGTGCAGTTCTTCATTGAGGGCAATCAGCTCCTCGTTGCTCGACTCCAGTTCCTCCTTGGCCGCCTCCAGTTCCTCGTTGACGCTCTGCAGCTCCTCGTTGGTCGACTGCACCTCCTCGTTGGCCGTCCACAGCTCCTGGTTGACCTCATCCTTTTCCTCGATGATGGTCTGCAGGTATTCCTTGGTGGACATCAGGTCGCGACGAAGTTCGAGCAGTTCCTTGTCCCGCTGGCTGTCGCCTTTTTTCTCATCGCCGTCCCCGGCCGCCACCGTTTTGGTCTCCTTTTCCTCCTCGAACAGCAGGAGAAAAAAGGTCTCGTTGTCCCCGTCGTTCTGCACCGGAAGAATAGAGATATCGAGGGCATTCTGCTCCCGGCCGACGCTGAAGGGGATGTTTCTTTTGCGCACGGTCTTCCGCTCCCTCTTCGCCTCTTCGATGGCCACATACAGATCGGGCATCAGGCTGTGGCCGGCCATCCGGGAGAGTTTGAGGCTCGCTTCCCCGGTCGTGGGATCGAGGTACCGGGAGGTGCGGCCATGAAACTGGCGAATCTGCATATTGGCGTCGACCAGGACCCCGGGCGGCGCGTACCGCGCAAGCAGCAGCTGCTCGATCTTTCTGGTCAGGTCGCCCGCCTCGGCGTGCTTCGCCCGGTCGACCGGCTCGATCTGATTCCTGATCCGCTGGTTGAAGACCGACGAGCTGACGGGAAACCGGTACGGTTGCTTGTGGGAAAGAACCCGCTTGGCAAAGATGTTATGGGTTTTGTCGACCTGGCTGAACAGCTGCGGGAAGCGCCCCAGAGTCTCGGAGGTCCCGAGCAGCAGGAAGCCGGACGGCTTGAGGGCAAAATGGAACAGCGGAATTACCGTATCCTGAAAGGATACATCGAAATAGATCAACAAGTTGCGGCAGCTGAGCAGATCAATGTTGGGGAACGGCGGATCCTGGGTGATATCCTGGGTGGCAAAGACGCACATCTCCCGGATACGTTTGATAACCCGATATCCCCAGCCGGTTTTGTCGAAAAACCGCTCCAACCGTTCCGGCGACACATGTTTGGCGATCTTCTCCGGATAAATGGCCGCACGGGCCGAAATGATATGCCCGGCGACCAGATCGGTGCCGAAGAACTGGGCGGATACTTCAAGTTTGTTCGCTTCAAGAAATTCGTACAGGCTGATGGCCAGCGAATAAACCTCCTCGCCGGTGGAACAGCCCGGCACCCAGACCCGGATGGGCGTCTTGACCGTGCGGTTCGCAACCAACAGAGGAAAAACCTCCGCTTTCAGCGTCTCGAAGATCTGGGGATCGCGAAAAAATTCGGTGAAGTAGAGCAACAGATCGCCATGCAGCAGGTCAAGCTCCCGGCGGTCCGTTTTCAGTTGATCGAGATACTCGGCAAAGCTGCTCTTTTTGCCGAGGGCCATCCGCCGGACGATCCGGCGAAGCACGGTCGATTGCCGGTAATGGCTGAAATCGACCCCCTCTTTGTCGTAGAGAACCTTCAGAATCTCTTCCAGGCACTCACCTTCCTCAGCGGCAAGGCGCATGAGGGTCTCGGCCGCACCCCGATCTTCCTGAGAATCGAAGTTGGCTGCATCCGTCGCCGAAACATCTGTGAATTTCTGATCGTTTTCCATTTCATTTCGCCTGTTACATAGTCCCCGAACATCGAACCGTCCGGGTGATACATTCCTGACAACCGGGAAGAAAATACAACTGATATGCCTGGGAGCTTAGGGCCGGGGCTGTGGCGGCAACTTATTCGGACATGATAATCATCCCCAATTTGCTGGACAATTCATGCTTGGTAAAGGGCTTCTGGATAAAATAGACACCCTTTTCGGCTACCATTTTGGTCACACCGGCAATTTCTTCGGTATACCCGGACATGAGCACCCGGCAGATGCCGGGATGCAGAACGGCAATCTTCTCGGCCAGTTGCCATCCGTCCATTTCCGGCATAACAATGTCGCTCAGCAGGATATCTATCGAGGCCGTGGCTTCGGCGGCCAGTGCCAGGGCTTTCTGCGGCGACTCGACCGCCATCACCTGAAACCCCAGCCGTTTCAGCATGGCTTCCGTCATGGTCAGAATGGCTGGTTCATCCTCGACGAGGAGCACGGTCATGTTCTTTTTCGGGGGCAGCCACGGTATGACCGTCTCTGCCGCCTGCCGGCCGATAGCCTCGCAGCGGGGCAGGTAGACACTGAATCTGCTGCCTCGCCCCGGCGAACTCTTCACCTCGACGAAGCCATGATTCTGCCTGACGATGCCGTATAAAGTGGCAAGACCGAGTCCGGTCCCCCGGCCGGTGGCTTTGGTGGTGAAAAAGGGTTCGAAAAGATTATCGAGCACCTCTTTTTCAATACCGCAGCCATTATCCGTGACCGTAAGCACCACAAACTGGCCCGGCGTCACCCCCTGGGCTCGGAATTCGTGATCCGGCGGCACCACAATATTGCCCAGGTTGATCACGATCCGGCCGGTACCGGTGATGGCATCGCGACCATTGACACAGAGATTAGTGAGGATCTGGTCGACCTGCCCCGGATCCATCTTCACCGACCAGAGATTGCCGCACGGTTGCCAGGAGAGTTCGATGGCCTCGCCGATGAGCCGGCGGAGGATGGTGTAGATGTCCGCCACCTTCTCATTCAGATCGAGCACCTGCAGTGAAACCGACTGTTTTCGGGCGAAGGTGAGCAGTTGGCGGGTGAGATCGGCCGAACGGCTTGCCGCTTTGTGAATCTCCAGCAGATCATCATGGAAGGGGGAGGACATGACGTCGTCCATGATCATATCGGTACGCCCGATAATTACTCCGAGCATGTTGTTGAAATCATGGGCGACACCGCCGGCGAGCCGGCCGATCGATTCCAGTTTCTGCGCCTGACGGAGCTGGTCTTCCAGTTTTTCCCGCTCGCGCTCGCTGTTCTTCCGCTCCGAAATATCCCGGACCACCGCCAGAATGACGGGCTCGCCGCCCTGTTCGATGATGTTGGCGTTGATCTCCACGGGAAATATTTCCCCGGATTTTTTCACGTGCTTGGCTTCAAAGACCAGTTGACCTTTTTCCAGAAGCTG
>MGTI01000140.1:0-7191 GCA_001799365.1 Desulfobacterales bacterium GWB2_56_26
AACACTGCGGATACCGACAGGATGAGCAAATACAGCGCCGTGCTTTTTTTGCCGAGGAGTTTCAGCAGCACCGACAGGGACGTCACATTGGTGGCCGGACCGACGAGGAGGAAGACTAAGGCCGCCCCGGGACTCACTCCTTTCATGATCAAAGCAGCGGCAACCGGGGTCGAAGCGCTGGCACAGATATAGAGGGGAATCCCCACCATCAGCATCACCAGCATGGAACTGATTCCACCGCCCAACAGGCGGGCCATCAGATCGTCGGGGACCACAACCGTGATCAGCGCGGCGATGAAAAGGCCGATGAAGAACCAGACAGCGATATCGCCCCAGACCTCCCGGTAGCCGAAGCGGACCCCGGCAACAATCTTTTCGCTGAAGCTATGATGGTTGGCATGAACATCGTCCGGACAATCGACGCCGTCGCAACAGTCGTCCACCACGCAGCTTCGGTCCCGCCGGATCTCGCCTCGGTCCTGCCAGAACAGAAGGTTTTCGGTGAGTCCTGCGACCATTGCCGAGACGAGTGCCGCCACCGGCCTGACGACGGTCATAATCGGGTCGAGCAGGGCGTAGGTGATGGCGATCGAATCGACTCCCGATTCCGGAGTGGAGATGAGAAATGCCGTGGTCGCCCCTTTGTTCGCCCCCTGCTTCATAAGTGATGCTGCCGCCGGCAGCACGCCACATGATCAGAGAGGCAGAGGCAGACCGAGCAGTGCCGCTTTCGCCACCGAACTGTACCGCCCCCGCCCCAGATGATTAAGGACGGTGTTCGGGTTGAGAACCACCCGCAGGACACCGGCGATGGTTATCCCGAAGAGGATGTAAAATGCGCTGTCCAACAGGATATGCCACGATTCAGCGAAAAATTTTGCGATATATTCAAACATGTCTATGCCATTCTTTGATTGCTTACTTCTCTCATTCCCTGGCCTGGAGCAAACCTGCCAGATCGATAAGCTGTGCCAGCCGTTTGTCCACCACCCGGTAGTAAAGCACCGTCCCCTCCCGCCGGTTGGCGACCAGGCCCATGGTCCGCAGCAACCGCAGTTGGTGGCTCACCGCCGATTCGGATACATCCAGAAGGGCCGCCAGATCGCAGACACACATCTCCTGCCGGAGCAGGGCATAGACGATGCGCAGCCTCCCCGGATCGCCGCAGGCCTTGAAGAGCGTGCTGATTCCTTCCGTTGTTGCAGGCCCCAGATCGTGGGCTTTAGCCTGATCGACCTTGTCCTGATGGACTATTCTGCAACCGCATTTGTCGTTGTTCATTCAGCCTCCTTTGATATATGATCAGATATTCATACAGCAGTGTCAAGGCCACGTCAAGACAGATACCAAGAAAGCAGATGCAATTTGCCGGCGAATTGATCATACTGGCCAAAATTTACCCGTGCCGGGGGCCGTTACGAAATAGCGAGTACGATTATTCCTTGTCGTGACAGTCTCTTATGTCGTTTCCCGACCCCAAAAACCATCATGATGACCATCGCAACCAAGACCTCCGGCACCCTTTTCATCGTGCCCACCCCTATCGGCAATCTCGAAGACATTACCCTGCGGGCCCTGCGGATCCTCAAGGAGGTCGATCTCATCGCTGCCGAGGACACCCGGCACACCAGGCAACTCCTCACCCACTTCGGGATCGCGACGCCGCTGATCAGCTATTACCGGGAAAAAGAGACGGAACGGAGCGCAGAGATCATCCTCCGCCTGCAGGAAGGCCAGGATGTCGCCCTGGTCAGCGACGCCGGCACCCCCGGCATCTCCGATCCGGGCGCAGTCGTGGTCCGCGAGGCTCATGCAACCGGCATCAAGGTCGTGCCGCTGCCCGGAGCCTCTGCCTTGACCGTCGCGCTGTCCGGCGCCGGCATCACCTCACCCGGTTTTCTGTTCCTGGGCTTTCTCCCGGCCAAAAGCGGCCAGCGCCGCAAGGCTCTCGCGGCGCTGACAGCCTGCGATTATCCGGTGGTGTTCTACGAGTCGCCGCGCCGTATCGAACAGCTCCTGGCCGATGCCCTGGAAGTTCTGGGCGACCGTCAGGCCTTCTGGGGCCGGGAACTCACGAAAACTTTCGAGGAATTGCAAAGCGGCAGCTTAGGCGAGCTGCTGGCTAAAAGCAAAGACGGCAGAAACCGCGGCGAATTCGTCGTCATTATCTGGCCGGGCAAAAAAGAAGAGGTGCAGGGCCAGACGGTTGAAGAATTGATCCTCTGGTACCGCGACCACTCCGAACTTTCGCTGAAGGATGTCAGCCGCAGGCTGGCGGATGATCTCGGCATCCCGCGCTCACAAATCTATCAGCAGGCCCTTGCCCTCTGGAACAAAGAATGAGAAACGAGAGAGAATTACCATGAAGATTTTGCGGACATGCATCACCCCCGCCGGCAAATTTCAGTACGGCGTCCACAAACCGGCCTACTCCGTGACCAACCTCCGGCAGGAAACGAGGCTTGCCGTCCTCGGTTTGACTACCGATAACGATCCTGTCGATAACGCCAGGAATTTTCCGCCGGACGGGATCGCGGTCCCGGATGCCGATTGGATTTTCGAGATCCCCAACCCCTTCCCCTTCAAAGGATCGACCTATATCGACAAGGAATGGGCGGATGCCAGTGCGAAGAATCCTGCGCGAATCCGTCTGCCGCAGCCGCCGCAGGTCTCGCTCTCCACGACCCTAAAAGAAAACGGCGTCGATCGCAGTCTCTTCGAAAAATTGCCCGAGCCGCTCCTGTTGGCCCTGGCCACCTGCTCGACCGATCCGGCCGATCTGATGCAGCTGGCCGAGCTCTCCTGCGAGCTCATCAAAGATAAAGACCAGCCGGGAGCACCGGTGGGCCTGCGCTACCGCAAGGACGAAAAAGGCGGCATCAGGCCGGTGATCCACAACCACCCACTCTTCGAGGCGGTGGCCAACAATCCCTGCCTGCCCGACGCCTACAAAATCACCATGGTCGTCCGCCCCGGCGCTCAGGGCGGAAGCGAAATTGTCGGCGAATGGCCGAATGAGACCGGCTCCCACGTCTTTGAATACCTGCGCCGCAATTCCTATATTCCCGGCGGTCACTACGCCGCCAACATGGCCGATGACGCCATCCGTTACGGGATCGATGCTCTTGGGCCAGGAGATATGCAGGGCCTCCGCCACCTCTATTACCAGCGCACCTTCGTCCGGCTGGCCGAAGAACTGCAACTGCCCCTGCCGGGGACGCAGCGGGTGCTGAGTGAAGGCGAGCTGGAAACGCTACGGCTCAATATTCTCGCAAAGCTCCCGGAACGGCTTGAAGAACTGTCAACTGCCGTCACCCTCTGGGGCTGGAACTTCGGCTTCGACTTCGCCCCAAGCGGCTATCGGCTGCACGCCTCCCATCAGCAGATTCATCAGCAATACGCCCTCATACCGAAGGAGGTTGTAGTTTATCACGAGGGAACCGAACAACCGGTGGGAGAAATACCCGCTTACAGCTGCGGCGATCTGGTGGCGGAGGTCATTGAAGAATATCGCCGCCTCCACCAGCGCGATTTTTTCGCCGATTACCGGGCGGCCATGGCCGCCAACCGGCGCATGGATAGCCGAGCCGATCTGCCCGCAAGTCTCACGGTCTGGCGCGATGAGAACGTCATGCTCTTTGTCCCCAAGGCCCAGACCTCCCAGTGGGAACTGCAGCTCATGACCCTGCCGGACGAGCGTGGTTTTGCGGCCGGCAACATCCTCGAATGCGACCGTCAGACCCGTAAATCCCTTGACACCGGCATCCTCTTAGCGCAAAAGGCCCTGGCCGGACTTGGCGCCAGGATGGTCACCTCGATCGAATACGGCAAGAGGCTCGCCGCCGGCGACACCGGTCAGCCTTTACTCTATGCCCTGCTGCCGCGCCTGCCCGAATCGCCGGGAGCCTTCAGCGAGGCCCAGCTCCGTTTCATCAACGGCCATTATCCGGAGGATTTCGCCGCGGCCTGCCGCAAGCAGTTGGAACACAGGTAAAACTTATTTTTGCTGAACGATCATCGTCGTCACATCGGCGCGCCGGATGAGCTTCTGCAGGCCGAGCCGGGTCCGCGGATTGATGACGATCGGTCCGGCAATATTGGCGTTGAGGGCAGGCGAGCTGCCGCCCTCCTCTTTTTTGCTGAGCATCATGAAGATGCCCAGTTCTTCCGCCCCCTCCGCCTGCAGGAGATGCCGTTCCTCCTCGGTCAGTTCCAGAGAGTAGCCGAGGCCGTACTGCACGGGATCGACGATGGCAAAGGTTATTCCCGGCTCTTCGCAGGACTCCAGCCAGAAGGCACGAAAATCATTTTCTTCCTTGTGATAGACGCGGTAAGTAGTGTATTTTTCAAACCCTGGTATACCTTGGGGAAAAGTCACTACTTTTTCCGAATCGATTGTCAGGTGCTGCCCGGCATTTCCATCGTTGGCCATACGGTTCTCCTTTGACCTGAAGGGTAAATGTACACTCGACTGAAGCTTAGCAAAACTTCGTGTCAAGATTCAAGGCGAGCGCTGAAGATTTCGGACTTGTCCGTCAAATCACCCCGGTTGGCAAGATGACCGGGCATGTTTATAAAAAAGAGAATAGTCGATCACAATACGTGCGGAGAAGACAATGACACAAGACGGTTTTTTTGGCCGATGGGGGGGAGCGTATATCCCGGAAATCCTCCACGAAACGTTCGAACAACTGAAGGCCTCCTTCCGACAGGCCAAGGCCGATCCTCTGTTCTGGCAAGAATATCAGAATCTTATGTCTACCTATTCCTGCCGGCCGACGCCGCTCACCTACGCCGAAAACCTCACGCGGCATTTCGGCGGGGCGAAGATCTACATCAAGCGCGAGGACCTCAACCATACCGGCGCCCATAAAGCCAACAATGTCATGGGCCAGGGGTTGCTCGTCAAACGGATGGGCAAAAAGCGGGTGATCGCCGAGACCGGCGCCGGTCAGCACGGCATGGCCACGGCCACCATGGCCGCCAAGTTCGGCTTAGCCTGTACCATCTATATGGGCGAAGTGGATGTCCAGCGACAGCGCCCCAACGTCTTCTGGATGGAAAAGATGGGCGCCACCGTGGTGCCGGTCAAGGACGGTTCGCGAACCCTGAAAGACGCCATCAACGAGGCCTTCCGCGACTGGGTGACCAACGTCGATTCGACCCATTATGTGCTCGGTACCGCCTGCGGACCTGCACCTTTCCCGGAGATGGTCTCCTGGTTCCAGTCGATCATCGGCCTGGAGGCGAAAGAACAAATCGTAACGCAGCACGGCAAACCGCCGGCCAGAGTCTACGCCTGTGTGGGCGGCGGCTCGAACGCCATGGGAGTTTTCCAGGGTTTTCTCGATAACAAGGACGTGGAACTTATCGGCGTCGAGGCGGGCGGCAAGGGACTTGCCTCTGGGCTGCATGCCGCAAGGCTCTGCGGCAAAGATGCCAGCCCCGGCGTCGCTCAAGGCTACAAGACCATGTTCCTGCAGAATAACGACGGCCAGATGCGCGAGACCCATTCCGTCGCGGCCGGCCTCGACTACGTGGGGGTCAGTCCGATCCTCTCCCATCTTGCGGAAAACGGCCGGGTGAGGTTCGAGTCGGCTACCGACGACGAGGTGATAGCGGCGCTCGATCTCACCATGCGGATGGAAGGGATCATTCCCGCCCTCGAATCGACCCACGCCTTTGTCCAGGCCTTCAAGGAAGCCCCGAAACTCGGCAGGGATGAGGCCATCATCATCAACCAGTCGGGCCGCGGCGACAAGGATATTTTCACCATCGCCCACGCCTTCGATGATCCTTCCTGGAAGGAGTTCATCATCGCCCGCGGCCGGGAATACGACAAGAAATGAGGCACCCATCCCAGAAAACGAACCGAACGGTGAGATCATAATGGTACTGGAAAAACAATTACGTGAAAGGCTTGCTACAAAGAAAATCCTGCTGATGACCCATATCGTTCTCGGCTATCCCTCGTTTGATGTGAACCGCGAGGTGATTGCCCAGATGGTGGCAAACGGTGTCGACTGCATCGAGATGCAGATTCCCTTTTCCGAACCGATGGCCGACGGACCGGTGATTCTGAAGGCCAACCAGGACAGCCTCGCCGCCGGCACCACCGTGGCCGATTGCATGGCCTTCGGCGCCGAGATGAGCAAACAGTATGACATTCCCTTTCTCTTCATGACCTACTACAACATCGCCTTCAAATACGGCGAAGAGAAATTCTTTCAAAACTGCCGGACGGCAGGCATCAAGGGATTGATCATCCCCGACCTGCCACCGGAAATGGGCGTGGAGTTTTTCCGGCTGGCAAGAGAATACCAGGTTGCGCCGGTGCTGATCTTCGCGCCCACCTCGACCGATGCGCGGATGGCCGAATTGAACAGCTCGGCTGCCGGCTTCATCTACTGCGTCGCCCGACGAGGAGTCACCGGCAAACAATCGGATTTCGGCGAGGGATTCACTACTTATTTAGCCAGATG
Source organism: Desulfobacterales bacterium GWB2_56_26 (assembly GCA_001799365.1). Classification (GTDB taxonomy): domain Bacteria; phylum Desulfobacterota; class Desulfobulbia; order Desulfobulbales; family Desulfocapsaceae; genus Desulforhopalus_A. Next base: position 6,483 of record MGTI01000140.1, read on the forward strand.
CCGGGCCGCAACGAAACTCCCGCTTGCCGTGGGTTTCGGGATCCGCAATAGCGAGGATGTCGCGGCAATAACCGGTAAGGCAGACATAGCGGTCATCGGCTCGGAAACCATCCGGCTGGTCGATCGTGAGGGACCCCAGGCGGTAGGCCCATTCATCGCCGGCCTGCGCTGAAGGTTTTTTATTATCAGGGAGGGGTATCATGGCTGACACCAAACAACACAATGAACTGCTGGGTACGAAAGACGTCGTCTGGAATCTCACCGATCTCTATGCGGGTACCGACGATCAGTACATCGACTCGGACATCGCCTGGTGCGAGACGGAAGCAGCTTCAATCCGGGAGGCTTATAGCGGTAAAGTAGAAAAACAGAGCGCGGCCGAGCTGCTCGTTCTGGTGAAAAGACTTGAGAACCTCGATACCGCCCTCAGCAAACTTGGCACCTTCTCCTTTCTCAATTTTACCACCCGCATGACTGATGCCTCCGCCGGCGCCCTGAACCAGAAAATCATCGAGCTGGCCAGCAAGTGCGGGACGCAGACCGTCTTTTTCGAACTGGAATGGAACCAGGTGGCCGACCGGCAGGCGGAAGCCCTGCTCGCCGACCCGGAATTGGCCCATTACCGCCATTACCTTTCCAGCCTGCGCCGCTACCGACCTTATCAACTCTCGGAGGTCGAGGAGAAGATCCTGCTCGAAAAGGAGGCGGT
>MGTI01000140.1:7245-14483 GCA_001799365.1 Desulfobacterales bacterium GWB2_56_26
CGGGCCCACCAAAAGAACCGAGGAAGAGGTATTGAACGACCTCTACAACGGAGACCGGGCGGTGAGAAAAAATGCCGCCGTCGAGATGACCGCGGGGCTTACGGACAATAACCACATCCTCACCCATATCTTCAATACACTCGCCGCAGACAAGATGATCACCGACCGGCTGCGCAAACATCCCAGCTGGATCAATGCGATGAATCTGCACAACGAGTTGCAGAATAAGACAGTCGACACCCTGATCGAAGCGGTTACCTCCCGCTACGACATCGTCCACCGCTATTACCTGGTCAAACGGCGGCTGCTGGGACTCGATAAGCTGGAACATTTCGACCGCTATGCCCCGCTGCCTTCGCTGCCGACCAAAGAGATCGACTGGCGCTCCTGCCGGGAGACCGTCCTCCGGTCCTTTGCCGAGTTTTCACCCCGGATGGCGGAGATCGCCGAGATGTTCTTTGCCCGCAACTGGATCCACGCCCCGATCGGCGAGGGCAAACGGGGCGGCGCCTTCGCCCACCCCTGCGTGCCCGAGGTCCATCCGTACGTGCTGGTCAACTACACCGGCAGCCTCCGGGACGTCTCCACCGTCGCCCACGAACTTGGCCACGGCGTCCATCAGTTCCTGGCCGCCGCCCAGGGCCACTTCAACAGCGACACCCCGCTGCCGCTGGCCGAAACGGCCTCGGTCTTCGCCGAACTCCTGGTCTTCAACAGCCAGCTGGCCTTACTGACCAGCGACGAGGAACGGAGAGCCTTCATCTGCCAGAAACTGGAATCGATTTTCGCCACCGTCTTCCGCCAGACCGCCATGAACCGCTTCGAACAGCTGATGCACGAGGGACGGCGGAGCCACGGCGAGTTGAGCAGCGCGAAACTCAGCGAATACTGGCTGACCACCCAGCGGGCCATGTTCGGCGATACGGTGCAGCTGGGCGACGATTACGGCATCTGGTGGTCTTACATCCCCCACTTCCTGTCGACCCCGGGTTACGTCTATTCCTATGCCTTCGGTGAACTCCTGGTCCTCGCCCTGTACGGCCTCTACCGGCAGGAGGGGGAACCCTTCGTGGCCAAATACCTGGAGCTGCTCGCGGCCGGCGGCTCGCGCTCCCCCTACGAACTCCTGCAGCCCTTCGGCATCGATCTGGACAGCCCGGCTTTCTGGCAGAAAGGCCTTACGGTGATTGAGGAGATGCTGACCAGGGTCGAGTAATCCCGCGGTAATCGCTTTTGTTTTTCGTAGGGTGCGCCATGCGCACCGCTTTTATCGTGTGGGACAGAATTGAAATCTGTCCCCGACTGACCAGGATGTTGGTGCGCATGGCGCACCCTACAAGCTCGTTGAAATAACAAGGCCAATTCAATCTCAGCCGACCTTCTTGTTGCGCCGCCAGTGCGGATGGGTGATGCCCATCTTGCTCACCTTATAATTGAGAGCCCTGGGGCTGATCCCGAGCTTTTTAGCGGCATTCTTCTGCACCCATAAACACTCTTCCAAAACCCGCAGGACGAGTTCCTTTTCCCGTTCCGCCAGGGATTCGGCGGGTTCCGGCACCCCCGGTTCTTCGCCGGCCACGGCCGGTCGTGCCGCGGCCACTTGCTGGCGCAGGGTTTTTTTGGGCAGGGCCAGATTGTAGGTATGGATCTTCCGGTCGTCCTCGAGAATCACCGCCCGCTCGATGGTATTGGCCAGCTGCCTGATGTTCCCCGGCCACTCATACTCAAGAATCAGCTTTCTGGCTTCGTCGGTAAAGCCATGAATATCGCGGTGCATGGATGCACAGCACTTCTTCAGCAGGAGATCGGCGAGCGGCAGAATACATTCCCGCCGCTCGCGCAGCGACGGCAGTGTCACCGGCAGGACGTTGATCCGGTAGTAGAGATCCTCGCGGAAAAGGCCTGTCTCTACCTGCTGCACCAAATCTTTGTTGGTAGCGGCGATGATCCGCACATCGCTGAAAATGGTCTTGTTGCCGCCGACCCGCTCGAACGACTTTTCTTCGAGAACCCGCAGCAGCTTGGTCTGCAGCCGCATATTCATCTCACCGATCTCGTCGAGGAAGATAGTCCCGCCGCTGGCCTGCTCGAACCGGCCGATGCGCTGCTTGTCGGCGCCGGTGAAGGACCCCTTTTCGTGGCCGAACAGTTCCGATTCAAGGAGATCCTCGGGGATGTTGGCGCAGTTGATCTTGACGAAAGGTTTTTTCCGCCTGGGCGAGTTGAAATGCACCGTCCCCGACAAAAAGGACTTGCCGGTCCCGGTATCTCCCGTTATGAGGATGGTCGAGTCGGTCTTGGCGAAGCGTTCGAGGCTTTTCAGAATCTTCTGCATACTCGAGCTGTAGGCAACCACATCCCGGAAATCGTAGACGACGTCCTGGGTCCGCCTATGGTAGGCGATTTCGAAGCGCTGGTCGCGGATTTCGAGCGCTTTGTCCACGGCGATATTGATGCGGGTCGGCGAAATGGGATGAATGAGAAAATCGCTCGCCCCGGCATTCATGGCCTGAACAATGATTTCCGCCTTCTCCGATTTGCTGGTTATAATGATCGGTAAAAACGGATCCTTAGTATGGATCTGGCTGAGCAGGACCACCGATTGATCGTTTATTGAATCGATATCGATGAAGATCAGATCGAATTGACGCGACCTGATCTCGGCTTGAAATTCAATCTCATTGGCTATACAAGTCAATTCGCACCGATCCTCCAGGGCGGACACGACGCTTGCCCTGGTCGCTTCGAAAGAATCATATATGAGAATTTTATACATATCGAAAAGCCCTCACGGGGAATTCTCGGTGACAGCGTGAATACATCTATCAAAAGAATTTTCTGCACAAATCCGCAAAAAAACTCACACCTTCTCACCCGGCCAAGCCAGGAACCGGAATAGTTGATGAATTCAGTTTTTCAACACCCCTTGCGGGGCGGGAGTGCCTTTACCCAGGAAAGGGAGAGGCATCCCTTCACGAAGAAAATACAGTAAGATCGGTGAAGGGACAATTACAAGAGGGGAAATGATATTTCAAAATCGTAACTCCTATTTCCTTTATAAGGAGTATGAACAAAAAATGCAAACCAAAAACCGTTCCGATAATATAGTTGAGAGGGCGGACGGGGCGTCCGATGACATCAATGTGGCGCAACCTGTCGCCGTAACTGATGAATTCTGGATGGAACAGGCTCTTGCCCAAGCGATGGATGCTGCAAAAATGGGCGAGGTGCCGGTCGGCGCAGTGCTGGTCGGCGAAGAGGGCTTTCTGGCTGCGGCCGGCAACAGTCCCATCAGGCTCAACGACCCGACCGCCCATGCCGAGATTCTCACGTTGCGGCAAGCCTCCGAAGCCTTGAAAAACTACCGGTTGCCGAACACCACCCTCTATGTGACCCTGGAGCCCTGCATCATGTGCATGGGCGCCCTCATCCAGGCAAGGATCGGCCGGCTGGTCTACGGCGCCACCGACCCCAAAACCGGTGCGGCTGCCTCCGTGTACACCATCGGGCGAGACGGCCGACTCAATCATGACATCGAGATCTGCGGCGGAATCCTGGCAGACAGATGCGGAGATTTGCTGCGCGCTTTCTTTAAAACCAGGCGGGCCGGATGATCCGGCCGGGCCGGAATAATTTGCCCTTTTTTCAAAACGTCCTTATTTTTTTGATTGCTAAAACGATGATGACGGTATACATAGTACCACACGTTTTTGAGGGCATTCGAGAGCATTCGGAGAGCGTTCAAAGAAGGAGAGATGACCGAGTGGCTTAAGGTGCACGCCTGGAACGCGTGTGTACGCAAGTACCGTGAGTTCGAATCTCACTCTCTCCGCCAATTAAAGAGTTCGACTTTGATAGCCGGGCCCTGCGCAACAAAGAATCGCGAACCCCGCCAGGTCCGGAAGGAAGCAACGGTAGCGACACTCTTTGTGTGTTGCAGGTAACCCGGCTATCATTTTTTGACAGATACGAACCGCACGTCATCTCTCAACCAGCCGCGGTGTTCAAAAAATGTCCTATCTCGTCCTTGCCAGAAAGTCCCGGCCCCAGACATTTGCTCAGGTAGTCGGGCAGCGTCCCGTCGTCAAGACTCTGCAGAACAGCATCAAGCGCAACAGAGTCGCCCATGCCATCCTGTTTTCCGGAGTCAGGGGCGTCGGCAAGACTACGCTTGCCCGCCTCATGGCCAAGGCGATCAACTGCCAGAACGAACAGGAGGACCGGCCCTGCGACAAGTGCCCGTCCTGCCGGGAAATCGCCGCAGGCACCTCGCTCGATCTCTACGAAATCGATGGCGCCTCCAACCGCGGCATCCAGGAAATCCGTGAGCTGAAAGAAAAGATCCGGTTTCTGCCCACCTCGGCCAAGTACAAGATCATCATCATCGACGAAGTGCACATGCTGACCACCGAGGCCTTCAACGCCCTGCTGAAGACCCTGGAGGAACCCCCCGCCCATGTCCACTTCATGTTCGCCACCACGGAAATTCACAAGATCCCGATCACCATCCTGTCGCGGTGCCAGCAATACGAACTGAAAAGGGTTTCGGCCCAGGAACTGTACAATCACTTCGAGAAGCTGGCTGTGGCCGAAGGCTACGAGATCGAACCGGCCGCTTTATCGCTCATCGCCCGCGAGGCCGGGGGATCGGTCCGCGACGGCCTGAGCCTGCTTGACCAGATGTTTTCCTTCGGCGAACAAAAAATCACCACCAGGGATGTGGTCGAGGTCCTGGGGCTCGTCAGCCGCGAGGTGCTGATGCGGCTGACCAAGGGGCTTTTAGACGGCACGATGAAAGAGGTCCTCCTCGCCCTGGACGAGATCTTCGGCTACGGCATGGATATCAAGCGGTTCATGGAAGATCTCATGGGCACTTTCCGCAGCCTCCTGCTCTGCAAGATCGAGGGCTGCAGCGGCCTTATCGATCTTCCCGAAGAAGAACTGGCGGAATGCCGCAAACTGGCGGAAGGGGTCACCAGCGAAACCCTGCACCTGAAACTGGCGCTGCTCATGCAGACGGCCGACGAACTGCGGCATGCCGCGCAACCCCGGCTGACTCTCGAGACGGCATTCCTGAAGATTGTAGAGGCCGGCAACGTGGTGCCGCTCACTACCCTGCTCGGCCATCTCGACGAGGTGATAAAAAACTTGCCGGTCTGCCATCCGTCGACGGTGTCCCTGCCGCCAGCAGAAAAGACCAAAGAGGAAACGCCGCTCCCCCGGTCCCAGCCGGAACCGAGCCCACCTCTGCCCCCGGAAGATCCCCAGGACGCCCGAACTGCCGCCCACCCCGCGCCGCCACCGGAACCGGTCGCCGCAATTCCCGCCGCCACGCTGCCGCCCGAAAGCGAATCAGCACCAGCCGAGGGAGAGGCCAAACCGGTCAAGATCAAGCCCCATGAAAAAGACTCCCGCAAGGACTGGCTCGAATTCATCAACTACGTAAAAATACGTAAAATGTGGATGGCCCAGGATCTACAGCGCGCGGACCAGATAAGGCACGATGTCGAAGGGGAATTGCAGCTTACCTACCACGATCCTGCCAACTGCTCGTTGCTTCGGCAGAAGGAAAATCGCCAGCTCCTGACCGAATTTGCCCTTGATTTCTTCCAGAAACAACTCAAGGTTCGATTCATTATCCCGGCCGCGGAAGACCAGGCGGAAAGCAACGGCGAGTCGCCGAACCGCAAGCGGGCCCAGCTGGCGGGCGATCCGCTGGTGGTGATGGCGGCGGAAATTTTCAACGGCGAGGTCGGGGATATCAGAATCGGCCCGCACAGCAGATAACTCTCAACAGGAAGAACTGTTATGGATATGAATATGATTATGCAGCAGGCCAAGGCTATGCAGGAAAAGATGGCTAAGATCCAGCAGGATCTGGCCAATAAATCGATCACCGGCAGCGCCGGCGGCGGCATGGTGCAGGTGACGGTCACCGGCCAGGGCGACGTAATCTCGGTAGCCATCGAGAAAACCGTCATCGATCCGCAGGAAGTTGAGATGCTCCAGGATCTGGTGGTCGCGGCGACCAACGATGCATTGCGCAAGGCGAAAGAGCTGAGCAAGCAGGAACTGGCCCAGCTGACCGGCGGCCTCAACCTGCCCGGCCTTACCAACTTTATGCAGTCGTAAAAGAGTCATGCAGGTCATCCCTCCGGCTCTCGAAAAACTCATCGACAACCTGGCCCGCCTGCCCGGCATCGGCCGAAAAACTGCCACGCGGCTGGCCCTGAACATCCTGCGCAAGCCCCCGTCGCTGGCCCATGATCTCGCCGAATCTCTTCTCGGCCTGCATGAGGCGATTCGGCTCTGCTCCCACTGTTTTTCCTTCTCCGAACAGGACCCCTGCGCCATCTGTGCCGATCCCCGCCGCCAGGCCGACACCGTCTGTGTGGTAGAGCAATCCGGAGATCTGCTCGCCATAGAGAAGACCGATTCCTATCGCGGCCATTATCATATCCTGCATGGCGTCCTGTCGCCCATGGACGGCATCGGACCGGATGAGATAAAGAGCCGGGAACTGGTCGGCCGGGTCCGCCGCGGTGCGATCAAAGAGGTGATTATCGCCACCAGTTCCACCGTGCCCGGCGAGGCGACCGCCTCGTACCTCATCGACCTGCTGCAGCACGAAGCCGTTCGGGTCACGCGGCTGGCTTGCGGCATTCCGATGGGCATGGATATTAAATATGCCGACCGCTACACCCTGGCGAGAGCGATCGAAGCCCGCTCCCCGGCGAGATAACGCTTCCGCCAAAGCTTTGATCTTCAGGTTGAGACTCAGCCGGTCGCAATCTGCGGATTCGATACCATTTTTTGTACAATGGCGACGAAAAAATTGTTGCACCCCGAAAACAATCATGTTAATAAATGGCTCTTGCCACGGCCGGAAAGTTACAAACTTCCGACTGCAGGAGTGCAAGGCAAAAATCAGTTTTCCCAGGCGCGTAGCTCAGTGGGAGAGCGCCACCTTGACGTGGTGGATGTCGTGGGTTCAATCCCCTCCGCGCCTACCAAAATAAAAGGCTAAAGTGAGAACTCCTTGAACAAGGCGTTAATTCTTTAGCCTTTATTTTTATTAGCGAATGTCATATGACTGAAATAACAATAACCCTATCCGGAGGAGAATCCATTACTGTACCTGCAGGAACTACGGTACAAAATGCTTTGACTTCCCTCCTGTCAAACAAGCAGCGAAAGCTCACGGTGGCCGCTAAGGTCGGCGATGCCATTGTCGACTT
>MGTI01000141.1 GCA_001799365.1 Desulfobacterales bacterium GWB2_56_26
TGAATAAATAGCTTGCCGGGCCGATATCGCCGATGCCGTAAGGCGAAGGGAGAGAGGTGATGTGAGCGAGAATACCACTGCCACGGTTTTTCATCATTGCCTCTCGCTGGAATTTTGTTGAAGTATTCGTTTGATGCGTATGAAGAAAAGCGGCCGTTTATCAGGCAGGACACCTTGAATCTCAGTTTATCGATGCTATAATATAAGCTTGCTACATGGAAAAAGTAGAAAAATTCTGCTCAAGCACATTAAATTTTTATAAATTGCATTATCCTTATGAATAATGTATGTATATGCTCTTCTGAGCATTACTACACGCTTACGAGATCTTTCTCGTCGGCTTTTTTTTTGCCAAAAATTGCTTAAAAAACACTTTGTTGGTCCTCTTGAGACTATTGGTGAAACTGCCGAAGTGCAATTTAAACAATAGGTTGCCTGTTAAATTCAAGAAAGGGAGTGGTCTCTGGTGCTGCCTGAACTAAAAGAAAACCTTCTGAAAGCTGGAAAGGAAGAAGGCTGTATTAGCTTTGACGATCTCAATGAATTGTTGCCAGATGACATAAAAGATCCTAACGAAATCGAGTCGATCTTCAACTTTCTCGGAGCTCATTCGATTGAAATCGTGACGGTTGAAAAAACTGGGGAAAAGAGGACGCTTTCGGGAGAAGTCTGGGAAAAGACCGACGATCCTTCCGCTGAAGGAGGCCATGATGAGGACATCGTTCTGGCCGACGACGAAACCCATGAAGCCGAAGAAACGACCACCACCTATCTTCGGGAAATGGGCCGGTTCGATCTGCTGACACCGGAAGAAGAGGCCAAATACAGCAAGACCATCCGCCAGGGTTTCGAATCGATCATCAGTGCCATCCGCGAGGATCGATCGGGGGTAAAAGAGGTCCAGCTGCTGTGCGAGCGTATCGATCTCTGGGAAAAGCGGGATCCGACCCTTAAGCCCAAAAAGCAGCAATTGAACTTCATGCGGTACACAATCCTGAGTGCCGCAAAAAAATATCCTGATATCAGAGACTTGTTTGAGCTGCAGGCAAAACTCGAGGCCTACAGCCGATCGATCGAGGTCGCCAAGGACACCATGATCCGAGCGAATCTCCGCCTCGTGGTGTCCATCGCCAAACGCTATATGCATCAGGGCCTGACCCTGGCCGATCTGATTCAGGAGGGTAATCTCGGTCTGATGCGGGCGGTTTTCCGTTTCGATTACACCAAAGGCAATAAATTTTCCACCTATGCCAGCTGGTGGATACGCCAGGCGATCACCCGGGCAATTCTCGACAAGACCCGAACTATCCGGCTGCCCGTGCATTTCCTCGAACTGCGCAGTCAGTTCTTTAAGGCCTTCTACGCCCTCTTCAAGGAACTGGGTCGCGAACCCACTCCTCTTGAGATATCCAAGGCGACCAATCTGCCGATGGATAAGATCCTTTCTATCCTCGAGGCTTCGCGCGAACCGATCTCCCTGGAAACTCCAGTGGGAGACGACGATTCCACTCTCGGAGATTTCCTGGAAAACCAGGAGTCGCAATCGCCTTACGATGCGGTACAGACCCGAGAGTTGTCCGGCCGGGTCAACGACATTCTCGAGACGCTGAGCGAAAGGGAAGAAAAGATCATTCGTCTGCGCTTCGGTATCGGCGAAAAAGCCGAATATACTTTGGAGGAGATCGGTAAACTCTTCAATGTCAGCCGAGAGAGAATCAGGCAGATCGAGAAGAAGGCGCTTAACAGGCTCCGCCACTCGAGCCGGCGCGACAAATTGAAGTTCTTCATAGATTAAGCGGCGTTCCCACCCATAATTCTTTAGCCGGGTTTCCTATACCCGGCTTCTTCTTCCTACCGTGAACACGTACATTCAAAAAGCAGGTCTCGGCAAGATCCTTGAAAAAGTTGACGCGGGCGAGAGGCTGAGCCTGGCCGACGGGCTCCAGCTCTACCAGTCCCAGGACATTCTGGCCGTAGGGTATCTCGCCAATATTGTCAGGAACAGACAGAACGGCGACAACACCTATTTCATCTTCAATCAGCATATCAACTACTCGAATATCTGCTCGAACCTCTGTAAGTTCTGTGCCTTCGGCCGGGAGAAAAATTCCGAGCTGGCCTTTGAGATGAGTGTTGGGGAAGTCAAGGAGAAGGTACGGGCAAGGCTTGCCGAACCGATCTCGGAGATTCATATGGTGGGCGGTATTCACCCCGATCTGCCGTTCGATTATTATCTCGAACTCCTGCGGGGCATCAAAGAGGTTCGGCCGGAGGTTCACATCCAGGCCTTTACCTGCGTCGAGATCGCTCATCTGGCTCAGCTTTGCGGCAAGCCGGTGGCGGAGACGCTGGGTCTGCTGCAGGAGGCGGGTCTTGATTCGCTGCCGGGCGGCGGAGCCGAGGTATTCAGCCCGAGAATCCGCCAGTTGACCTGCGAGAAAAAACTCTCCGGCAGCGACTGGCTGGAGATTGCCAAGACCGCCCATCGCCAGGGGCTGCATTCCAATGCCACTATGCTCTACGGGCATATCGAAACACTGGAGGAGCGTCTGGAACATCTTGCCGCGTTGCGCGAAGCGCAAGATGAGACCAACGGTTTTCTTGCCTTCATTCCGCTGGCGTTCCATCCCAAAAATACCGGGATGTCCGATCTTGCCAAAACGACCGGCATTGACGATCTGAAAAATATCGCAGTCGCCCGTCTTTTCCTCGATAATTTCCCGCACATCAAGGCGTACTGGGTGATGATAGGGCCGCAGATGGCCCAGATAGCCCTGTCCTTCGGGGCCGACGACATGGATGGGACCGTCAAGGAAGAGGTGATCACCCATATGGCCGGTGCCGAGACGGAACAGGCCATGGGCAGCGCCACGCTGGTAAGGCTGATCAAGGAGGCTGGACGGATTCCCGTGCAACGGGATACGCTCTATAACGTCGTTCACGTCCACAATTAAGAGCGAAAGGAGCGTGCACGATGCAGCTTGAGAGAGTCATCGAAAAAGGGGTTGCGGGCGAGAGAATCGACGACGACGAATATCTGCTCCTCGAGCGGGCAGGGGATTTGTATCAGCTGGGCTTTCTCGCCGACACCATTCGCCGTCGGAAACACCCCGACAACCTGGTCACCTACGTCATCGACCGGAATATCAACTATACCGATATCTGCATATCCGCCTGTAAATTCTGTGCCTTTTTCAAAGCACCGGAGGATGGCCGGGGGTATCTGCTGAGTTTTCCGGAACTTCAGGCCAAAATTGAGGAAACGAAGGCCCTGGGTGGCACTCAGATCCTCCTGCAGGGAGGGCTGCATCCGGGACAACCCCTCGAATATTACGAAGAGATGGTCCGGTTCATGAAAACCACCGGCATCCATGTCCACGGTTTTTCGCCGCCGGAAATCTGCCATTTCGGGGATCTTTCAGGCCAGCCGATCAAGGAAGTGATTCGGCGGCTCATTGTCGCAGGGCTTGATTCGATCCCTGGCGGGGGCGCCGAAATCCTCAGCGACCGGGTGCGGCAGTCTATTGCCCCGCGCAAATGCGGCGCCGATCAGTGGCTGGCCGTCATGGAAGAGGCTCATCATCAGGGGCTACGGACGTCGGCCACCATGATGTTCGGGCATATCGAGACGAAGGAGGAGAGGCTCGAACACCTGCGGCGGCTTCGGGAACTCCAGGACGAAACCCATGGATTCACCGCCTTCATTCCGTGGCCGTTTCAGCCCGGCCATACCGTTCTTGCCGACACGGAAAAGACCACCGCGGTCGAATATCTCCGGATGCTGGCGCTGTCCCGGATCTACCTGGATAATTTCGATAACATTCAGGCCTCCTGGGTAACCCAGGGGCCCAAGGTAGCGCAGCTCTCGCTGTCGTTTGGCGCCAATGATTTCGGCAGCACGATGATCGAGGAAAATGTCGTGGCCGCGGCGGGGGTGAGTTTCAGGCTCTCCGAACAGGAAATCCGCCAGCTGGTCGCGAGTGCCGGTTTTACGCCGGCGCAACGGTTGATGGATTACAGTTTGGTCTAGCCACTCCGTTTCTTTGATACGGAAGGATGGATGATGATAACTCGGGTCATGAAAATCGTATCTTCCCGGTGGGTGCTCCCAATCAGCAGACCAGTTATCGAGGATGGCAGTGTGGTTGTTGCCGACGGCCGGATAGTCGACATCGGGGAGCGGCGAGAGATACTCTCAAAATATCCCGGCACCGATGAGTTCCGCTGTCCGGGAACACTCCTTCCCGGTCTGATCAATGCCCATAGCCATCTGGAACTCTCCCATCTGCGCGATATTGCTGCACCTCTGCCGCATCACACCTTCACCGACTGGATTGCAGGCCTGTTAGCCAGAAGATCTACGGACCACACCAGCCGCGAAGAACGTCTGGCCGCAGTTTTCGCTCTCTTGCGGGATCAGCATGCCTCGGGGGTGGTGCTGGTGGCGGATACCGGAAATGAGTACCTGGTCGAACTCGGCAAAGCCGCCGAAGGTTGGCCGGAGATCCGACGCATGCTGGAATATCTTGGGCCGGACAGGCAAGGCGACGAGGCCGCGCGGCTGGCAATTGAGGGCCTCGATGGACTCGTTGCTATAACGGGTCATGCGCCTTATTCAACCGGCCCGGAGCTGTTGCAGTACATCAAGGGCAGATGCCGGCAATTTAAGCAGATATTTTCCATCCATACAGCAGAAAGCAACGCCGAACTCCAGTTTCTTCATTCACGCACCGGCATCTTTCGCGATTTTCTTGAAAAAAGAAATCGCTGGGACGACACCTTTGCTTGCCTAGGTGAGAACTGTTCCGGCACAATCGACTATTATGACCGACTTGGCCTTCTCGATGACCGGACGCTTATGGTCCATTGTGTCCACGTCTCGGTCCCCGAGCTGCAGCTGGCGGCCGAGCGGGGTGCTCATATCTGCCTTTGCCCGGGCAGCAATCGTTTTCTCAAAGTAGGGACAGCCCCAGTCACGCACATGATCGAAGCCGGAATTCTCCCGGCGCTTGGCACCGACTCGTATGCCTCGAACCCATCAATCGACCTGTGGCGGGAGATGCAGCTTCTAGCTGACGATCACCCGGATCTTCCACCCGAGCAGATACTTGCCATGGCTACGCTTGGGGGGGCACAGGCGCTCCATGTCGAACAGGATTACGGCAGCATCGAGCCGGGGCGGAAAGGCCGTCTTCTCCATATATCTTCACCAGCCTTGTTACAATGCCGCACGGCAACGGCCTTGATTCGGGAAGTGGTAACCGGGGGCAGGCCGGTGGAAACATCATGGGTGTAACTCTCTCTTGTCCATAGGTACAGTTACGGAAAGGATGATATGCATACAAAAAATTTGAAAAGTTCGCCGGCCCGCATAGGGATGGTGAATTATATCAATGTCGCCCCTATTCACGAAAAATGGAAGGCCACGGTCCGGCGGGATGACTGGCAGTTGGTCGAAGCCCCTCCGGCGGTTCTGAATAGAAAGTTGGCAGACGGCCAGGTCGACCTGGGTTTTGTCTCCAGTTACGAATACGGTGCCCATCCCGAAAAGTATAAGATACTGTCGGGGCTATCGATCAGCGCCAACGGTCCGGTCGGTTCCGTTTTCCTCTTTTCCCATCTGCCGATGGATCAACTGGACAAGGCGAGGGTCCTGCTCAGCTCGCAGTCGGAAACCTCGGTAAGTCTGGTGAAGATAATCCTTGAAGAATTCTACAAGGTTCGCCCTCAATACGAAACCGGAGACGTGCTGTCGACCAAGCATAAGGATTTCAAAGCCGTGCTGGCCATTGGCGATGATGCCTTGAGACTGGTCGATTCATCGGTCTACCTCTATGAGTTCGATCTTGGCGATATCTGGAAGCGGGAGACCGGACTTCCTTTCGTTTTTGCCGTCTGCGCCGTTCGCGAGGAATTTTGCACGGAACATCCGGAGAAGTTGGTCGACATCCACCGGGAACTGCTCCGGTGTCGCGACGAAGGCAAGAACGACCTGAAATCTATCTGTGCGCTCGCCGCCCCCCGAATCCCGATGACGGAAAAAAGATGCTTCGAATATTTGTCGGCTATTGAGTATGATCTCAGTGGCCAGAAACGCAAGGCCCTGGAGATCTTCTTCGAGTATCTCATCAAGCGGGGCGATATTCCGAACAATGCCGTACCGTTGAAGATCTTCGCCAATCTCTTTTAAAGCTTTTGCGACTTCGCACAACGAGACTTGAAAAATGACTGCAGCAGCTCATAAGCAGAAGATATTGTTGGGAATCACCGGTGCAAGCGGGATGCTCTTCGTGACCGCTTTTCTCACCGCTCTTGCCGAGTTGGCAGTTGATGTTCATGGTATCTGTTCAGAGGCGGGCAAGAAGGTTCTGAAGATGGAACAAGGCATGGCGCCGGAACAGTTGCCTTCGGTGTGCGAGTGGTTTCATCATGCGGACATGTCAGCCCCTCCGGCCTCAGGTTCGAGCGATTATCAGGCAATGGTAGTTCTGCCGTGTACCATGGGGTCGCTGGCGGCTATCGCCCAGGGACTGTCGATCAATCTGATTCACCGGGCGGCGGACGTCATGCTGAAGGAACGCCGGAAGCTGGTGCTGGCGGTCAGGGAAACCCCCCTGAACCGCACCCATTTGCAGAACATGCTGGCGGTGCATGACGCCGGAGCGATCTTGTGTCCGACCATGCCGAGTTATTATCTGCGACCCGCCACCCTTGAGGAAGCCGCCGAGACCTATGTCTGGCGTCTTGCCGACCAACTGGGGCTGGACATTCCCGGAAGAAAGAGATGGAACAACCTCATACCCTCGTGAAAAAGATCGCGATCCTGCTGGAAATGATCCAGTTCAAGCTGACCCTTTTTGCCATGCCCTTCGCCTTCACCGGTGCTTTTCTGGCTGCTGGAGGGTTGCCCGAACTGGATATCATGCTGTGGGTGATTCTCGCCATGGTGGGGGCCCGGACCTGCGCCATGGGCTTCAACCGGATTGTCGACCGGAGATTCGATGAGGGTAATCCCCGCACTGCGACCCGGGCCATTCCCGCGGGATCGGTCAAACTGTGGGAGGCCTGGGCAATGGTCGTCGGCGCCGGCGCGCTCTTTTTTGCGGCCTGCGCCCAGCTCAACCTCCTTACATTACAGCTCTCACCGTTTGCTTTGGGACTCACGCTTTTTTACTCGGTTACCAAACGATTCACATCCTTCTGCCACCTCATTCTCGGGATCGCTCTGGCCTTTGCGCCGTTAGGCGGCTGGGTGGCAGTCAGCGGCCAGCTGCAGGGATACCCTTATGTTCTTTCACTCGGGGTGATCTTCTGGGTGGCTGGCTTTGACACCATCTATGCCTGTCTCGATGCCGATTTCGACAAGTCCTCGGGGCTCTATTCCTTGCCGGCAAGATTGGGCAAAGAAAGGGCCTTCCGGCTGGCCGGAGGCTTTCATCTCCTGGCCTTCGTCTTCTTTGCCATGACCGGCTGGCAGGCGGGCTTGAATCTTTTCTACTACATCGGCATCGTGCTGACGGCAGGGGCTCTTCTTTATCAGCATATGCTGGTCAAACCCGGCGACCTGTCGCGCATTCATGCCTCTTTTTTTTCCATGAATGGCCTGATCAGCATCACCCTCTTTGCGGCAACCTGGATTTCTCTTCTTACCTCCGGCGAGTGACACCGATGATAATCGTTCGAATCGTGCTGGTTATTATCCTTTTTCTGGTGGGCAATCCCGGCTCGGCCGTCGCCGGAGAGGCGGTCGCATCGATAGATTACAGCCTGCTCCGCTATGGCGAAATAGTTCCGCAACTCCTTGAGATCGGCTATTCCGGCAAGGAGACCCTCGTGTACGATGTCTCCTGGACCGGCGGCATAAAAATAGGCGAACTGCACCTGCAGGTGAATGTCCTTGACAATCATGCCGGGGAATATGAGATCCGCGCTGAAGTAACCACCAAAAACGGGGCCATCGACCTCCTCTATCCCATCGAGGACCTGCATGTGACCAAGGTCCGCGGCCCGAAACGGCTACCCTATCACTACGAAATCTGGCAGAAAGAGGGGTTCAATTACCGAGCCCATCGGGTCATCGAGTTCGACCAGGAGCACGGCAAAATCAAATATACTAAAAACAACAAGATAGAAGGCATCTTTCAGGTAGAAGGCGAAACCAACAACGAATTCTCCTCGTTCTTTAATAGCCGGCTGATGGAATTTGCCATCGGCGGGCGGTTTATCGTGCCGACCTTCGCCGACAAGAAGCGCAATGAAGTGATTGTCAACGCCGTCGCCAGAAGGGATTTCGAAGAGACCCTGCTGGGACCGGTGACCGCCGTGGAGATCATGCCGATCATGAACTTCAAGGGCTTATATGACAAGAAAGGGGATACGGTCATCTGGTACACCGACGATGAGTGCCGGGTGCCGGTGTTGATCAACTCGAAGATAGTCATCGGCTCGCTCACCGCCGAGCTGGTCGCCTATGACAATCCCGCCTGTTCCCGGTACGCTGCAATAGAGAGAAAAACAGAGAAGAAAAAATAAAAATAGGAGTAGCACTACATGAAAGCACCTGTAAAAGTAACCGATTTCCCCGGTCTCATACTCAAGCACCGGGGAAAAGTCCGCGATATGTATGGAATTCCCGGACAAGACGATATCCTCCTGATGGT
>MGTI01000142.1:0-11583 GCA_001799365.1 Desulfobacterales bacterium GWB2_56_26
AACAAAGGAAGGTACATCATGGCTATTCGCGAAGAAGTATACGGTTATTTCATTCCCAGCGTTACTCTGATCGGCATCGGCGCCGCCAAACAGATCCCTGCCAAAATCAAGGCCCTGGGCGGCACCAAACCGCTCATCGTCACCGATAAGGGCATTACTGGGGCCGGGATCACCAAACAGATCACCGACCTTCTCGACGAGGCGGGCATGAAGTACGTGGTCTACGACGAGACTATTCCCAACCCGACCGATACCAATGTCCATGACGGCGTGGCGGTGTACAAGAAGAATTCCTGCGACAGCCTGATCACCCTGGGCGGCGGCTCCTCCCATGACTGCGGCAAGGGCGTCGGCCTGGTCATCGCCAACGGCGGCAAGATCCACGATTACGAGGGCGTAGACAAATCCTCCAACCCGATGCCGCCTTATGTCGCGGTCAACACCACCGCCGGCACCGCCTCGGAAATGACCCGCTTCTGCATCATCACCGACACCAGCCGCAAAGTGAAAATGGCCATCGTCGACTGGCGCGTCACCCCGGGCATCGCCCTGGACGATCCGCTGCTCATGATGGGCATGCCGCCCGCCCTCACTGCCGCCACCGGTATGGACGCCCTGACCCATGCGGTTGAGGCCTATGTCTCCACCATCGCCACGCCGATGACCGATTCGGCCGCCGAAAAAGCCATCGAGCTGATCGCCACCCATCTCCGCCCGGCGGTGGCCAATGGCCAGGACATCGTCGCCCGCGAAGGTATGTGCTACGCCCAGTATCTGGCCGGTATGGCCTTCAACAACGCCAGCCTCGGCCACGTCCATGCCATGGCCCATCAGCTCGGCGGCTTCTACGATCTGCCCCACGGTGAGTGCAACGCGATTCTGCTGCCCCACGTCAGCCGATTCAACCTGATCGCCAAGATGGACCGCTTCGTCAAGATCGCCAAACTCATGGGCGAAAACGTAGAAGGCCTCTCCCCCCGCGATGCGGCGGAACTGGCGCTCACCGCCATCCAGAAACTGTCCTCCGATATCGGCATCCCCTCCGGACTCATCGAGCTCGGCATACGGTATGGCAAGAAGGTCAAGGCGGAAGATATCGACATCATGACCGGCAACGCCCAAAAGGATGCTTGCGGCTTTACCAATCCGCGCCGTCCGAAAGATAAGGATGTCATGGATATTTACCGGGCTGCCCTGTAATTCGGCATACCCGCGAGGATCGGAGCACGGCAGCAGTGCTCCGATCGTGTTTTATTTTCGATAACAGGCGAACAATTGCCAAGTGTCATGTCAAGCCTCAGCTGTTGCAAGATTGCGCCGCAATTTTGGTTTCCTGCGAGGCACGACTGAGGGCGCATAGCAGCGCTATGTAACCGAAGAAGTAACGAAGCCAGGAAGCCAAAAGGGCAAGCAAGATGCAACAGACGAGGCTTGACAGGACACCAGAAATCCCGACCCTCGCAGGAGGGTTTGACATGAATGAGGAAAAGAAAAATGGCTGATAAAATTTTTCGTGTGAATATGTCCGATCTGAGCGCGAGCGTCGAAGAGGTTCCGTCCGGATGGATGGGCCTTGGCGGCCGGGGATTGACGTCCACCGTGGTTGCCGCCGAGGTGGAACCGACCTGTCACCCGCTGGGCGCCGGCAATAAGCTGGTTATCGCTCCGGGCCTGCTCTCCGGCACCCAGGCGGCCAACTCGGGCCGTCTCTCATGCGGAGCGAAGAGCCCGCTCACCGGGACCATCAAAGAGGCCAACTCCGGCGGGACTTCCGCCCAGATGTTGGCAAAACACGGGGTCAAGGCGCTGATCATCGAAGGCCTGCCCCAGGCGGACAAATGGTACGGCCTGCAGGTCTCGGCCAAGGGGGTTACGATCCTCGAAGAGACTGAGCTGGTGGGCAAAGGCAACTATGAGGTGGTGGAAAAGCTGAACGGGCGTCTCGGCGAAAAATGCGCGGTGATCACCATCGGCCCGGCGGGCGAGATGAAGCTGACCGCCGCCAACATCTCGGTGAAGGATCCGGGATCGCGGCTCCGGTCCTGCGGCCGCGGCGGACTCGGCGCGGTGCTCGGCGCAAAACGGATCAAGTTTATCGCCATCGAGGCGACCGACGCCAAGGTCGATATCGCGAAGCCCGAGGCATTCCAGCAAGCCGGCCGAGCCTTCGCCAAAGCCCTCGTCGACAACCCGATCAGCCAGGCCCTCGGCCAGTACGGCACCAATGTCCTCGTCAACATCATCAATGAAGCCGGCGGCCTGCCGACCCGTAACTTCACCTCCGGTCAATTCGCCGGCCACGAGTCCATTTCCGGCGAGACCATGCACGACCTCATCGTCGAGCGGGGCGGCCGGCCCAAGCACAACTGCCATCCGGGCTGCGTGATCAACTGCTCCCAGATTTATCCCGGGAAAGATAAGAAGTATTTAACCTCCGGCTTCGAATACGAGTCGATCTGGGCCATGGGGGCCGACTGCTGTGTCGACAACCTCGACCATATCGCCGAAGCCGACCATCTCATGGATGACCTGGGACTCGACACCATCGAGACCTCGGTGGCCTTCGGCGTGGCCATGGAGGCGGGAGTCCTCTCCTTCGGCGACGGCGCCGGGGTCTGCCGGATGCTCCGCGAGGAGATCGGCCGCGGCACCGCTATCGGCCGGATCATCGGCTGCGGCGCGGGAAGCGTCGGCAGGGCCTTCGGCGTGACGAGGGTGCCGGTGGTCAAGAATCAGGCCATCCCGGCCTACGACCCGCGGGCGATCAAGGGCATCGGCATCACCTACGCCACCTCGACGCAAGGGGCCGACCATACCATGGGCTATACCATCGCCACCAATATTCTCGGGGTGGGCGGCAAGCTCGATCCGCTCAGCAAGGAAGGCCAGGTGGAACTGTCCCGCAACCTGCAGATCGCCACCGCCGCCATCGATTCCACCGGCATGTGCCTGTTCATCGCCTTCGCCGCCCTGGACGATCCCAACTGCCTGCCGGCCCTGATCGACATGATCAACGCCCGCTTCGGCATCGCGCTCACCGCGGACGATGTGACGAATCTCGGCAAGACCATTCTCAAGACCGAACGGGGTTTCAACCTGGCGGCGGGCTTTACCAGCCATGACGACCGGCTGCCTGAATTCTTCCGGCACGAGCCGATCGCTCCCCACAACGTGGTCTGGGATATTCCGGACGCTGCGATCGATTCGTTCTGGAATTTCTGATTGGAACCGAAATCCGTTTAATCGCTGTTCTGGCCTACCGTAAGGGGCGAATCTTGTATTCGCCCTGATCTTCAGCCCAGGGCGATCACAAGGATCGCCCCTTACGGTTTTCCCGGATAGGGGAAGGTTGTGGGGAGAGAAATAATTCTTTCAACAGGTCAGGATTTTCCGATATGATGAAGGAGGATATTCTGCCTCGTCGGTAACCCGACTGAAGACAGCCTCTGCCGGGCCGCAACGGCTCGTTGGCGAATGGCTGTCGCAACGACCGGGATAATATGAATAACACGAACGGTTCGTCCATGAGGATGCTCGTCGACTCCTCGTTCCTGCTCGTCATTTTTGTCGGCCTCTATTTCACTTCGTGGATCAGCTACCTCCTGTTTCATACCCTGGCCGAAGGCTTCAGCATCATCGTCGCTTCTTCGATGTTTGTGATTGCCTGGAATTCGAGAAAGTATATCCGTAATCCGTATCTCCTGTTCATCGGCATCGCCTATCTTTTCATCGCCATTCTCGACCTCCTGCATACCCTGGCCTACAAGGGAATGCCGATTTTCACCGACTACGATTATTACGCCAATCAGCTGTGGATCGGCGCCCGGTACCTGGAGAGTGCCACGCTGATCCTCGCCTTTGTCATCCTGCGGCAGGCAAAACCGTTCAATGTTTATCTGATCTTTGGTGGGTATCTGATCGTCACCTGCCTCCTGGTCGCGACTGTGTTCTACTGGAAGGTCTTTCCGGTGTGCTTTATCGAAGGCAGCGGTCTTACGCCTTTCAAAATCGTCAGCGAGTATGTGATCTGTGGAATGCTTTCGCTGGCGATGTACATTTTGCGGAGAAACAAGGACCGAGTCGGACCGGCCATTTACCGCTTTATCTGGTGGTCGATCGTCTGCACCATTATCTCCGAGCTGGCTTTTACTTTTTATGTCAGCAATTACGGTTTATCCAATATGGTCGGTCATTATTTCAAAATATTGTCCTATTTCCTGATCTACCTGGCGATCATCAAGACCGGCATAGAAAAGCCTTTCCAGCTGATTTTTCGCGATATGAACCTGCTCAATATGGAACTGAACCTGGAGGTGGAGGCTCGAACCAGAACCGAGAGGGAAAAGGAAGAGTTGATCGAAAAACTGCAGCATGCCCTGGAAGAAATAAAAACCCTGAAAGGCATCCTGCCCATCTGCATGCACTGCAGTAAAATCCGCGATGATCAAGGCGGCTGGAACCGGCTGGAGCAGTTTATCGAAGAGCATTCCGAAGCCGAATTCAGCCATGGGGTGTGCCCCGAATGCTTGGTCAAATTCTATCCGGATTACCTCAGGGAAAAGCCAGGGTCCTGAAAAATTCAAATCCCTCTTTCAATAGCGTCAGCCAACCTGTATATCGGTGGCTGTGATCGCTCATGTGCAAAATCCGGGACCGTAAGGGGCGAATCTTGATTCGCCCGCGGCAATGTATTCGCCCTTTACACCGGGATCAAAGAGATCGGAGAAAATGATTAGCCACGGAGGAAACTTGCTGTTGCCGAACCTGCCCATTCATCAGGTCCTGCCCGAGTTGAAGAAGGCCCTCGCCGCCGGTTCCTCGGTCCTCGCAGCACCCCCGGGCTCGGGCAAGACCACCGTGGTGCCCTTGGCATTGCTCGGCGAACCGTGGCTGGCCGGCAAGAAGATCCTGATGCTCGAACCGAGGCGCCTGGCGGCGCGCGCGGCTGCGGGACGGATGGCAAGTATTCTGGGCGAACGGATCGGCGAGACGGTCGGTTACCAGATCCGTTTCGACCGGCAGATCTCGGCGACAACAAGGATCGAGGTGCTCACCGAAGGCATCCTCACCCGGCGGCTGCAGAGTGATCCTGATCTGCCGGGGGTGGGTTTGATCATTTTCGACGAGTTTCACGAACGTTCGATTCACGCCGATTTGGCCCTCGCCTTCTGCCTTGACCTCTGCCAACTGCGCGAGGACCTGCGTCTGCTCGTCATGTCGGCGACGCTCGATACTGCGGCCGTGGCGGGTCTCTTGGGTGGAGTGCCGGTGATAACCGGCGAGGGGCAAAGCTATCCGGTGCAGGTCGATTATCTGCAGAGAGCCGCAACCGCCGGTTCGATAGCCGAGGCGATTGCCGCAGGCGTGCGTCGGGTGGTGGTGGAGCGGCAGGGCGATGTGCTGGTTTTTTTGCCCGGGGCCGGTGAAATCCGGGAGGTGCAGCGGCTGCTGGCGGGTGATCCGGTCTGCAGCGATATCGTCCTCGCCCCGCTCTTTGGCGATCTGGCACAGGGCGAGCAGGACCGGGCGATTCTGCCCGACCCTCACGGCCGGCGACGGGTGATCCTTGCCACCTCGATTGCCGAGACCAGCCTCACCATCGAAGGAATCGGCTGCGTGGTCGACGGCGGCTGGTCGAGAAGACCCAGTTTCGATCCGGGCAACGGTCTCAGCCGCCTCACCACCGTGCGGGTCTCGAAAGCCTCGGCCGACCAGCGGGCCGGCCGGGCCGGGCGTCTCGGGCCTGGCTATTGCCTGCGATTGTGGACGAAAGAGGTGCATCATAGCCTGGTGCCCTTTCATCCGCCGGAGATTGTCGCCGCCGATCTGGCGGAAATCGCCCTGGAACTGGCCCAGTGGGGAGTAAGCGACCCCGGCGAACTGCGGTGGCTGAATCCGCCCCGCTTGGGCGCTTATCAACAGGCCCGTGAACTGCTGCAGTCTCTTGGAGCACTGACCGATGCAGGCCGGCTCACTGGGACCGGTCGGAAGCTCTCCGGCCTGCCGGTCCATCCCCGGCTCGGCCATATGCTGCTCATGGCGAAGGAGGAGGGACATGGGCCGCTGGCCTGCGATCTCGCGGCCATTCTGGCGGAGCGGGATCTCTTGCGAAGAAATGATTCTTTTGTATCCGCCGAACTGCGGCTGCGGCATGGCTTGCTCGAACTGTGGCGAAAAAAAGGTGATGAAGCCCTTCGCCGGGAAGGCGGCGATCCGGGAATCTGCCGTCGCATCGACCGGGAGGCCCGTCGCTGGCAAACCCTGATTGGGGTAAGCAACGGCCCGCGCGGACCGGAGGCCATCGGCGATCTGCTGGTCTATGCCTATCCCGACCGGATCGCAAAACGACGGGCCGAGGCTCGGGATCGTTATGTACTCGCGAACGGCCGCGGCGTTGTTCTGCCCTCGGCCGATCCGCTGGCCGCCGCCGAATACCTGGTGGTGGCCGCGCTCGATGCCGGCCGCACCGAAGGGCGGATCTTTCTGGCCGAGCCTCTCATTCTTGAAGACCTCAAGGCGCACCATCGGGACTTGTTCCGCGTAACCGACCAGGTGTCATGGGATGACGATGGTGCCAGGGTGACGGCGGTGCGCAGGCTTTACTTAGGGAAAATTGTCGTCGAAGATAAATCGCTCGCCGACGCGGCTCCCGAAGCGATTGCCGAAGCCATGCTGACCGGCATCCGCCGCATGGGTCTCGGCTCTCTGCCCTGGGAGAGAGAAACCCGCCAGCTTCAGGCCCGGATCGACTGCCTGCGCCGCCACCAGCCGGAGATCGACTGGCCGGATTTTTCAGATGAGCGGCTGCTGGCCAATCTCGATTGGCTCGCTCCGTATCTTTCCGGCATCACCCGCGCCGACCAGCTGAAGCAGCTCGATCTCGCGCGGATTCTCATGGCCCGGTTTTCCTGGGAACACCAGCAGCGGCTGGAGCGGGACGCCCCGGCAGTCATCACCGTCGCCAGCGGCTCAAAGATCCGCATCGACTACCGCCCCGGCGAACCGCCGATCCTGGCCGTCCGGCTCCAGGAGATGTTCGGTGAGACCGTCACCCCTACCGTCTGCGGCGGCCGGGTGCCGCTGCTCCTCCACCTCCTTTCCCCCGCCCGGCGGCCCATCCAGGTCACTTCCGATCTGGCCTCCTTCTGGCAGCGCAGCTATCCGGAGGTGAAGAAGGAATTGAAAGGCCGCTATCCGAAGCACTACTGGCCGGACGACCCCTTCACCGCAGAGGCGACACGCGGGGTTAAAAAGCGTTAATCACAAATAGCGGCGTTTTGTAATTGAAATTCATGGACAATACACGTTTTTCATGACAGTATGACCTGATGCAGAATTTCAACGGAATTCATAAAAATGCCGCAAAATAAGCCAAATTCACGAGACATAACTGTTTTTCACGTTTTCCCGGTCCTTGAACAGGGAGCAACCCTTGCCGGGTACGCGGCTCTGATCGCCGATCATAACCTTCCGGTCGCTGCCCCCGATTACCTCTGTGCTATCGGTATCAAGCACAAGAAATATGTGCAGGGGCGATGGCGCATGTTTACGCCACGGCACAAGCCTGACGACAGCCTGCTCGGCCACCTGACATTTGCGCTGAAACATGAAGGAATAGATCTGGGCGTGCTGAAATGTCTCTTTAATGGGACAGAGCCGCAAACCATTGCAGAAATTGTTCGCCGTGAGCCGACGGGGGCGTATAGCCGCAGAATTTGGTTTTTGTATGAATGGTTGTGCGATAGGAAACTCGATATCGAGGACGCCACGCAGGGCAACTTTGTCGAACTCCTCAACAGCGCACTTCAGTTCCCGGGACCTTCCCGTAATAGCCGCCGCCACCGGGTCCGCAACAACCTACCGGGCACACGAAACTTTTGCCCCCTGATCAGAAGAACGGAAAAGCTCGATCGTTTCATTGCGCTCAATTTGTCACAGGTGGCTCTCGACCATATCGGCAAGACCCACGCCGACCTGTTGAGCCGGGCGGCAGCCTTCCTTTGGCTGAAGGACTCAAAAGCATCCTACACCATAGAAGGGGAGGTTCCCCCGCACAACCGCATTGAGCGGTGGGGCAGGATGATCGGCGAAGCGGGACAGCGAAAACTCGGTATCGACGAGTTGGAATACCTGCAACGCATTGTTATCGCTGACAAGCGGTTTGTCACGCCCGGTTGCCGTGTCGAGGAGGGTTTTGTCGGTGATCACGATCGCGCAAGCGGCATGCCGCTACCCGTGCACATTTCGGCGCGGGCCAAAGATGTGAGAAACCTCTTGGCCAGCCTCCTTGAAACCTATGAGCTGCTTGGCGAAAGCGACTATGATCCGGTGCTTGCGGCCGCGCTCATAGCCTTCGGCTTCGTCTTTATCCATCCGTTTGCGGATGGCAATGGCCGCATTCATCGCTACCTGCTGCATCATATTCTGGCAGAAAAAGGCTTTGTGCCCAAAGGGCTGGTTTTTCCGGTGTCCGCCGTCATTCTGGCTCGCCTCGATGAGTACCGGCGAACACTGGAACACTATTCAAAACCCCGGCTGGATCTGATCGAGTGGCGTCCTGCAGACCGGGGCAACGTGGAAATATTGAACGAGACCGTCGATTTGTATCGTTTTTTCGATGCTACCGCGCAGGCCGAATTCCTTTTCGAATGCGTCGCCGAAACCGTCGACGAAACCCTGCCCGAAGAGGTTAACTACCTGAAAAAATACGACCTTCTGGGCGAGTTCATCAAAAACTCCATCGATATGCCGGACAGGACAGTCGACCTGCTCATTCGCTTTCTCGATCAGAATAACGGCAGGTTGTTAAAACGCGCCCGCGACAAGGAGTTCAACCGGCTCACCGAGGTAGAAGTGAAGACAATCGAGCGTAAGTATGCCGACATTTTTCACGGTGTGTGACATGATCCTGAATGCTGGTTGCATCCACAACCTTCCACTAATACCACTCCTCAGTGGCGGCACGCTGGTTCTTGGGGCGCTGGTAGCCAATGAACTTGCCCGGATGTACCGCGAAAGGATGATAAAGAAATAAGGAGATAACGATATGCTGACAGAACGGGTTCGATTTAAACCGTTGCAAGATAAGATTACCGACCCGGCCACGGCCGCCAGGCACATTCAAGATGGCACAAACCTGTTTATTTCCGGTTTTACCGCCGGATATCCGAAATTGATTCCCCAGGAACTGGTAAATCGGTCGGAAAATGGCGAGCAATTTAAAATCAACCTGTTTGCCGGAGCATCCACCGGCGAAATGGTCGATGGCATCTTGGCCAAGGCCGACCTCGTGGCCTGGCGACGGCCCTATATGAGCGACAAGTTCATGCGGAACAAAATCAACCAAGGGGAAATTGCCTTCAAGGACGATCATCTTTCCCAATTGTCGGCTAATGTGCGGGCTGGGGAATGGGGGCGCTGTGATGTCGCGGTAGTGGAGGCGGCGGCGATTACTGAAAAAGGCCACCTGATTCCCACCATGTCAGTTGGCAATACTCCCACTTACGTACGCGAAGCACAGAAGATTATTGTCGAAATCTCCGCAATTTCACCGCTCCTCGAAGGGATTCACGACATCTTTATCCCGGAAGACCCACCATACCGCATGCCCATCCCTCTCTATCGCACCGCCGACCGGATTGGCAAACCTTTTATCGAAATGGACCCCGATCGCGTGGTGGCCATTCTGTTCAGCACCGAAAAGGATTGCTGCCCGATCTTTATGCCACCTAATTCTACCTCCAGCCGGATCGCCGAGCATATCCTCGACTTTGTCCGGCATGAGATCAAAAGAGATCGTCTCCCGCCCAACCTGCCCTGGCAGGCTGGGGTCGGCGATGTAGCTAATGCCGTTTTATCTGGATTCCTCGAAGATACAAACTTCCACTCCATTGATATCTATTCGGAGGTCCTCCAGGATAGCGTTTTAGATCTCATCGATCTCGGCAAGGTTCGGGCAGCCTCCGGTTCGGCCATGACCTTGTCGGAGAAGGCACGCGAACGATTCTTCAATGAGATTTATCGCTATCGGGATAAAATTGTTCTTCGACCGGTGGAAATTTCCAATTCACCGGAAGTCATCCGGCGTCTGGGGGTGATCGCCATCAACACCGCCATCGAAATCGACATTTACGGCCAGGTGAACTCCACCCATGTCATGGGTACGCAGCTGATGAACGGTATCGGCGGCTCGGGGGATTTTATACGCAACGGTGCCTTGAGCATGATGGTGACGCCCTCAACCGCCAAAGGTGGAATGATTTCGGCTATCGTTCCCATGGTCTCGCATGTCGATCATTCAGAACACTCGGTCGATGTGGTGGTAACCGAATACGGCCTGGTCGACGCCCGCCCCCTTACCCCGCGCCAGGTTGCCGAACAGGTGATAAAGAAATGTGTACATCCTGATTATCGCGATCAGTTGTGGGACTATTTCCAGCGTGCCGTCAGGGAGCGTGGCGGGCACGAACCGCATATCCTCGAAAAGGCCTTTTTCATGCATCAACTCTTTATGGAAAAGGGTGATATGCGGGTTAGGTAGCAAAAGAAAGTCTGGTTGCAGATCATCTCGTCAAACGGCAAGAATTTCAACTTCATGACCGGTCCGGCATCGGCGTATTGGCAAAGATACCTCCGGAGACCGATGACGGTCAGGTTATGCGAGAGGAGTATCTTGGGTTTTTAAATTAGCCAACCTGGAGGAAAATAATGAAGCTCATGCAAATATCTACATTTTTATATCATCTCGCTATCGCTTGCTGGATTGGCGGAGCATCTTTCTTTACTTTTGTCCTTACCCCCACCATTTTCAAATCATACGACCGGGATATGGCTGGAGGAATTGTTGGAACTCTCTTTCCAGGATATTTCCAATGGGGGTTGTTCTGCGGAGTGATTGCTCTTGCCACCATTTTCATGTCATCAACTATCAAGCACAAGACCATTGCTGCATGCATCATCGCAGTTATGCTTGTCATCTCATCGATCCAGGCATTTGTGATTGAACCCAAGGCAACCGCGCTAAAAGAGCAAATACCGTCCTTTGAAACTACTTCAAAAGACGACCCGCTTCGTGTCCAGTTCAGAAAATGGCATGGAATATCAGCTGGCTTTAATCTTGCGGTTATCGGTGGCGGTATCGCTTTGATTGTCCTTCTGTAGGGGTTGTTAGCGAAAATGCTTCAAGTATAATCCCTGTGCAGTTTCAGTAGCAGGAGTAGCTAACGAGCTCAGGAAGAAGCTTAACATATTCTGTTTTTCCTCAGAACAAGGTTGCCGGTACAAATCTTGTCATCAGAACTAAGTTTTCTTTTTCGAGGCTGAAACCTTTCTACTATCTGAAAGCACACCTGTCCTTCTGGGCTATCTCATATCCTATCGGCGTTCTTCGGCGTTAGCCCCCAAGTGGCTGACCGATGGTATGTGGATTGCAACCGCATAAGTGCCCATCTCGATTGCCGTGCCTCACCAAATACAGCATCTTTCCGGAGAAGCCACTCTAGAGACACCCCTGGTTATCTCTATAACCTCATGCCCGGTTCGCATGTGGCTGGGTAAGGCTGCTTGGTTGGCTTTACCGTCAGC
>MGTI01000142.1:11626-12842 GCA_001799365.1 Desulfobacterales bacterium GWB2_56_26
AGAATCAGGCAATAAGTCTGTAGGATCGATCTAACGGTTACCCCTTGCAGGCTCTATAGTGGAACCATCGATCAAGGATATCCACCATTCAGCTCACATGAGGAGAACTGTCATGAATTTTGAATTTCACAACCCAACCCGTCTTATTTTCGGCGCAGGTAATCTCACCCTCCTTGGTGAAGTCGTAAAAGAGAAGGGCAACCGTGCTCTGCTGGTAACCGGCGGGGGCAGCGTCAAACGTAACGGCACCTTCGATCGGGCTATTACCTCACTTGAGCAGGCAGGTGTGACCGTTGTCGAGTGTTCCGGAATCGAGCCCAATCCGAGAAATACCTCTGTCGTACGCGGTGCCCAAATTGCCCGTGAGGAAAAGTGCGATATCATCGTTGCCCTGGGGGGCGGCAGCACTATGGACGCCTCCAAAGTCATTGCCGCTGCAGTACTCTATGAGGGTGATCCCTGGGACATGATTTTTCATGGCCAGGAACATGTGCATATACCAACCAGAGCATTACCGGTGGTGACCGTACCGACCCTGGCGGCCACCGGCTCGGAGATGAACTGTGGCGCGGTCATCACCAACGAGGAAACCACCGAGAAATCATTTGTCCAGACCAGTTGCCTCTATCCGTATGCGGCGATAGTCGATCCCGAACTGACGATGACTGTGCCGAAGGATCAGACCGCCTATGGGGTGTGCGACCTGATCACCCATGTGACCGAGGCATACTTCAATGGCGTCGACGGCACCCCTATTCAGGACCGGTTCGCCGAGGGCGTCATCCTCCGCCATGGAGTGGGGGCTGAAGGCCATTGCCAATGGACATGATCTGGAGGCACGTGCTCAGGTGCAATGGGCATCCATCGTCGCCCTCAACGGCTGGGTGAACGCGGGCACCAATGGGGGCTACCCCGTGCACATGATCGAGCATACCCTATCCGCCTATCACGACATCACCCACGCGGCAGGCTTGGCTGTGGTCAATCCGTCCTGGATGCGCTTTTCCGCCAGACACAGGTCGGAAAAGTTCGTTCAGTTTGCCGAACGCATTTTCGGCCTCAAGGCCGAAGGCCCGGATGACCTGGATGGCGCCCTGCAGGGTATTGATCGCTTTGAGACCTTTCTCAAAGGTATTGGGTGTCCCACGCGTCTGTCCGAGTTGAATATCGACGCTACCCTGATCACGCGTTATGCCCAGGATACTTTGCGCATTCT
>MGTI01000143.1:0-10209 GCA_001799365.1 Desulfobacterales bacterium GWB2_56_26
GTCCATACACCTGATTTCGCGCCACTGCCCGAAAGTAGCTTGCCCCGAGGAAGGCGGCGATTTCATCGAGATGATCGCTGTTATTGTTCAAGGAATGCAGCAGGCGAAAACCGGCGAAACCGAAATCGACGGGGATTTTCTCGGTGATGAGGTTTGCCCCGTAGTCGAAGAAATCAGGCGAGAACGGAACAGTCGTAACCCCCTCCCGGCCGAAAATGTTGATGCCTACCGTGCGATTATAAATAAACCCCGGATGAAAAAACTGCACCTCGAACGCCAGTCTTTCCTCGCGCCAGAGCGTCTTATCCTCCTTGAACCGGATATCGCGCCACTGATCGTAGTCCAGGCGAAGCAAAAAATCCGGCACGCTGCCCTCCGGATCGACGAAAGGCCGGGTCGCCATTTCTTTAGCTTTGGCGACCACTTCGACAAAGGTAAACGGATCCTCGGCACCGGCCGGGGAACACCATATCAGGCCGAGAAAGACCACGGTCGCAAATCGCTTGATCAGCGCCGGCATGGCGGCCTGCTGGCGTCTTCGATTATGCCTGCCACAGCAGGACCAAGCCGTGTCCATGGCTTCCCCCCCATCGAGTGTAAAACTCTAGTTTTTGTCAGGGTAACCAGTCGCCGGGTTTTTTGCAATTGTTTTTGCCAACCTCGCAGCTGAACGGACCGGACGGACTTGCTGCATCCCGCCCGACGCCATTTTCAGGCAATTTTTGTGGCTGGCTGGGTAGGATTACGATTTATATCGTGATGTTACATGATGCGCTTCAGGCTGCCATTACAGTTGGCGCTCACTCTTCATGCGCTTTGCGGTACAGCGCCCCCGGAATCCACCATTCTTCAAGCACCTGCAGGGCAAAGTCCCTGTTCGCAAAGTCTTCGCTGAAAGCTATGCCTTCCAGGAAGGCAACGATCACTGCTTCCTGCTCGGACGTGAGGGAGGCGAGTCGCGGCGGCTCCCGGTCCGGCGGACGCAGATTATGGAGCAGTCCTTCAACGACCATCTCCGGATCATCCTGGTGTCGATACGCATAGTCGATCAGGTGGGGCAGGTAATGCCGCCAGGAAGCGGGGTCGAGATAGGCGAGCCCCCAGAAGGTGTACGTCTCAAGATACGTATCAGTCAATTTGTCGAGAACAGGGTCGAATTGCGGGGCAAGCTCATAGCTGTCTTCTGCGTACCCGCCGCGCATGGTCATCCGGGGCGTTGCCAGGGCATCGGCCTGAAACGCCTCGCCGGCTCTGCGGCGGATCTCGGAACGGATCTTGTCTTTTTCCATACTCCACGCCCATTCGCGGAAATTGCCCGTCACTCGACATTCCTCACAACTGACGCCACCCGCAAGGGTTATGTGCCTGTTGATGAGAATACCTATATCGCCTGGGAAAACGGAAAACAAGCATTGACGACGATGCCATCTCGGCAGGAAGGCGGGCAGGTTGACGATGAGCTTTTCAAGCTCATCGTATCTTCCACCACCGGTGACGACGCGCCCGAAACCCGAAGCGATCATTCTGAAACACCGGTCCTTCTCAGCAATTATCTGCCAAACCAAATATATCAAAAGGAAAACAATGAATACACAAAATCAAGCGGTAAGAGACATCATGATCCCCCTTGCCGGCTTTCCCTGTCTGAAGGAAAGCGGCACGGTCCAGGAGGCCCTGCAAAAACTACGGTCGTTCTGCCCTCTCAACGGCCCCAGTCCATGTGGCTTCAGCGAACTGTTGGTGGTGGATGAAAAGGGCGAACTGGTTGGCCGAATCACCCAGCAGGGTATTCTGCGGGTGCTCTTTTCGTCACTGCTGGATTCCATCAATATCAAGCCCTTTGAGGGCAAGACCATGGATTACAGCGATCTGGCGATCCTGCTCGACGGGGTGTTGATGAAAGAGGGAGCCAACCACCTGAAGTCTTCCGTTGCCAGAGTCATCGAGAGAGGCCTTCGCGTCATGCCGGCTTCGACCGATCTCATCCATGCCATGTCCATCATGGTCCTGGGTAATGAAACAGTCATGCCGGTCGAGGAAAACCAGAAGCTGGTCGGTGTGGTCAAACTCGTCCAGGTCCTGAGTGCACTGGGCGACAAACTTATCTCTCCGGAAGCTCGTAGCCTTTCCTCGGAAGGGCAGCTAAACCTATTGTGAAAAAATCCGTTTTCTGATAGGAATATTCCCATACACCCGACAAGACCTCACCCGATTGCGGTTAATCGAAAACTCAGCCGAGAGGAATATTGTATGAAAAAAATCGTCGTTGCTCTGTTTCTGGGAATAATGTCTGCGGGACTCGCGGTGGCCGGTGTTCAGGATTTCACTGTCCTGAACAAAACAGGCGTAAAAATAGCCAGCCTGTATATCAGCCCCCCCTCCACGGGGAATTGGGGTAAGGACGTCCTTTCGGTGGACACCCTGCCGGTAGGCGACGAATGCGATATCCTGGTTTCCCGCAATGAGAATGCCGAGGCTTGGGACCTGATGATAGTTGCTCAGGATGGTACCTCGGTCAAGTGGCCAAGCCTGCGGCTCAATGACTTTTCCAGGATAACTTTAGCCGTAGAAAAAGGAAAACCGGTGGCCTATTACGAGTAACGATGTCTCGTGCGAACGATTTGTTAGAAATATTGGTACGATATGGGTCTCGTTGTTATATCACCATATCGTACGTAACCTCATAATCAGACCGTAAAGGTGGATGCATGGATAAATGGGTATGTTCGATCTGTGGATATATATATGACCCGGCTGAAGGCGATCCAGATAACGGTGTAGATCCCGGCACAGCCTGGGAGGATGTACCGGAAGATTGGCTTTGCCCGATCTGCGGGGCGCCCAAGAGCGACTTTGAAAAAGAATGATTTGACGGAGTACCAGCCTAGGAGCCTGTCGGATTATAGAAATTTTTTCTCAGATCGAGGCAAACTCGGAAAAATTACCGGAGGCATATACTTAATATTCCGAGGATAATTTTTTCGAGTTTAACGAAGAGATGGGGAAAAAGGGCATAATCCGACAGGCTCCTGGACCGAGGGCTACCGAACCCGAAAGGTCACGCGGTGCTCCCTGACTCCGTTATTGCCGTAGCCCAGCTTATTCCAGGTGGCCTGCATCGGCTGCTGTCTCCCGTCGCTGTCCGTGGCTCGGGAAATGATCGTATAGCTGCCCGGCTGTGAAACCGAGTACACGTATTGCCACTGCCTCCAGGCAAAGGGTTCGTCCGGGCCTATGAAAGTTGCAGGACGCCAGGTATTTCCGTCATCCGTTGAAATCTCCACCTTTTCTACGTGTTTCTCTCCCGCATACGCCGCACCCAGAATGGTGATGCTGCCCATCGGCAAGATTTCATCTACCTCGGGCTGGGTAATTATCGATTTGAGGCTGAGGGAGGTCACGACTGCCCCCGTCTTCGGATCTTGTCCCTCATTAAATATCCGATAGACCTCATCCATGAAAAACCCGGTAACAGGTTCTTTCATCACTGTTATTTTATTTAACCATTTGACGCAGTTGGCTCCAGTCCAGCCGAGAGCCAGCGCACGCAGGGGAAAACCGTGTTTCAGCGGGAGGGGCTCGCCATTCATTTCATAGGCAAGCAAGGTGGAAGACATAGCCTTTTCCAGGGGAATACTGCGAATGAACTTAATTTGGGCTTTGCCCAAGGGCTTATCAAAGCCCTCAAAGGCGACATGACGGGCATAGGGAGCAAGACCCGCCTGCGCCAGCAGATCCCTCAGCCAGACCCCGCCCCAGACGGCGTTCCCGACTCCGCCTGTTGTCCAGGGATTGCCCGAGGCCTTCCGGGCCAGCAGCGATCGACTGTTGCCCGAGCATTCCAGGGTGTTGGCAGCAATTGCCTTCGGCATACGCAGCAGCGTCTCGAAATCGATGGACAAAGGAACCTCGACTTCGCCATCGATAGCCAGAAGCCACTCAGCCAGCTCGATCTCCTTCTCCGGGATTTCCCCCTGGTTTCTATCAAAAAAGACCTTGTTTGCGGTAATCCAGGATTTCAAACACGGTTTGGGTGTCTCAGCATTCAGGGGCCGCTCGCTCATGACACGCATCGATTCGTTCATCTTCAACCCTCCGCCGATTTTTTTTTAAATAGCCAAGGTCACTTCTTTCGAAGCGCCAGTTACAGTTCAATAAGCCGGGCTTCGATCGCCCCATTCTGCACCTCAATCAACGCCACACTCACCGGCAGGGTAAACCGCCGCGGCCCCGCACTGCCCGGGTTAATCAGCAGAACCCCGCTACGATGCCGGATGGAGGGCCGATGCGAATGGCCGCTGATGACGGCGGCGAATCCCGCTGCAGCAGGATCAAGATCAAGCTCCTTGATATCGTGGATGACATAGAGGGAGATTCCTGCCCATTCGATCGACTCCCGCTCCGGCAGGGCCTGCGCCCATTGCTCTTTGTCGATATTGCCCCGAACAGCCACGATAGGTGCTATGGTCCGTAATTCTTCCATGATCTGGGGGTTACCAATATCCCCGGCGTGGATGATCAACTCGGAGCCCTGCAAGGCTTTCAGCGCCTCCGGGCGCATAAGGCCATGGGTATCTGCTATGATTCCGATCCGATGTCTCTCCATAATCCTGCCAATGCTTGACTGAAAAGGATCCCAGTCTCAATCTGCTCTTTATTATTATGATAGTTCAACTTTTGGCAAGGCCCTGATGCGACTTCAGCATTCCCCCCGAGCCACTATTGGCTGGTCACAACAAAGATCAGCCCGATGAGGTTTCCTGCCGAATCCCTGTAGGGACTATTCAGCTATTTCATCGGCTTCAACTCGACGCGGCGGTTGTTGCTCCTGCCCTGTTCCGTACCGTTGCTGTCGATTGGCCGTGATTCGCCATAGCCTTTGGCAGTCATGCGGGATGCGGCAACCCCTTTGCTTTGCAGATATTTCATCACGGTCTGGGCGCGGCGCCGGGATAAATCCAGGTTATAGGCATCGGAGGCCGTGCTATCGGTGTGACCCTGGATTTCCACCTTAATATCCGAGTGAGCCTTCAGGATCTTGACGATTTCGTTCAGCCTCGGATAAGAGCTCTGCATGAGCACAGCCTTGTCGAGTTCAAACTTGATGTCCTTGAATACCCAGGTGCCCGCTTTGCTCATCTCCGGCAGCGCCGCAGCCTCAACCTTCCTGAGCAGGACATCCGCGACGAAATCGGCCATTGCCGCCCCGGTGGTAATATCCATGGCGTTGACGGCCAGCCCGCAACCGGTAACCTGGCTGAGCGACGAGAGCAGCGCCCGGCCGTCGCCATCGTAACCGACCAGAACCGTGTAGATGCACAGCCGATCGCCGTACTGCGTCTTCAATTCCCTGGCTACCGTAAGCGGCGCATTATCTATGTCCTTGCCGTCGCTGACCAGCACCATGGCAATTTTTCCCTCCGAGTCCTTGAGGTCGCCTGCCACCGCTTTCAGCGATGCCGACATCGGACTGGGACCGCCCGCCGGAATGATCGAGGCCAGTGCGCCGTCGATTCCCGCGCGCGAATATTCGGCAAGGCCATAATTAAGAACGGTGCTTTTCTCGGAAAAAGCCGACGAGTGCCCGAAACTGCGCAATGCCGCCTGTAACGGCAGATCGGGGACGGTTTCGTTAAAGTTAGCCAGGAAATCCCGGCCGATGGTGAATTTTTCAACCCCATTGAAGCGTTCGACCATTGAAGAAGATGCATCCAGAACAAATACCAGATTGTGGGTCTTCTGCCGCCACGTGTTCATAGCCAGCGGCTGGACCTGAAATGAAACCGTCTGCGGCGTCTTTTGTGTCGTCGCACAACCGCCTGCCAACAGCAGGAAAACCAGGATAGCCGACAGCCAACTTGCTCTTTTTCCGTTCATAAACTCCTCTTTATTTATCGCGCAACAAGAATCCTTGCAGCCAGCTTGCTGGCGGCCGGGGAAAAGTTCGGCCTGTGCATGAGACCCTACAGCCCTTTTTGCAGAACAAAAGAGCCCGTTGCAGTTCAAAAGGAAAGGTATTTTTGGAAAAGTCTCAAAATTTCCATGATCGACCAAATGATGCAACGGCTACGTGAATTGCCGATCTGAAATGTCGATTTTTTTATCTCATGTCGAATTTCATCGTTGTCGAGCGTCTCTCTGATGACAACAAGTTAAGACAAGGGACCATGACCTTAAGTCCGAAGTAAAAGAAGTGTCATGTCCGAAAGAAACAAAAGGAGGATTGTCATGGAAAAATATATAGACGGATTCGTCATCCCCTTATCGAAAGGAAAGCTGGACGAATACAAGCGGATAGCGGAAAGAGCAGGCGCCATATGGAAAGAGCACGGAGCTTTGGAGTACTGGGAATGCCTGGGAGACGATCTCGATGTAGCTAACATGATTTCATTCAAGAAAGCCGCCGGTACCGGTGAAGGCGAGACAGTCGTGTTCTCCTGGATCGTTTTCGAGTCGCGTGAACATCGCGACAAGGTAAATGCCGCTGTTATGGCAGATCCACGAATCAAGGAGATAATGGAGCAGGCTTCCGAGCCTTTTGATTGCAAGCGGATGGTTTACGGGGGGTTCAGAAAACTCATTGAAATGTAGCTCGCAACTTTGTGGGAACAGGTCGGGAGACTTAGCATTGAGAAGAGATGTGATTTTTGAGACGGCAATGGTTGCCACCAGCAAGGCGGTGCACCGGACTTGGACTGTTTGTTATTGTCACGAGCAAATAATGCGGTATAATAATGTTAGGCTGAAGGATAGTATAGTACGGAAAATGCTGATGTTGCATGGCTGCATATTCCGGTGGGCCGGGACGTTCGGCTTTCGAAAACTCAGGCCGAGTATGATCGAAACATTTGAATAGAGGATAGGCTATGGCAGTTGGATGGGCCCGTGATGATGCGGTGCAGGAACAGATAGACGCCACGGTGGAATCGGCGGTTCAGTTGGCAAGAAGAGGCTTACCGGAAGGCGAAAGCTTAACTCATTGCGAGGAATGCGAGGCAGAAATTCCTGAAGCGCGTCGCAGAGCACTGCCCGGCGTTCGATATTGTGTCAGATGTCAATCTGAACGCGAAAAAAGGACGAAGACCGTTGAATTGTACAATCGAAGAGGTAGTAAGGATAGTCAACTTAAGTAAAGTAGCAGTCAGCGCTTAGGTATATGATAAAACAATAGGACAGAATCGTTTAAAACTACCACGCCAGGCAAGACTAAAACATTCAGACAGGAGCCTCGAATATGGCCGAGAATGGAAAAAGCATGGTGATATCTACAAAGTGGTTAGGGGCAGCGATACTGACTTTTGTGATCGGATTTTCAATTCTCGGGTTCCTGGCCTACAGGGTTTACGACGAAAGCCCGCCCATTCCCACTGAGGTGGTCTCCCAAGACGGTAAGATCCTGTTTTCAGGTGCCGACATTATGACCGGGCAGCACATTTTTCAGAAATACGGCCTGATGCAGTACGGTACAATTTTCGGTCACGGCGCCTACCTGGGGCCGGATTTCACCGCCCAATACCTTCATCGCGCGGCACTGCTCATGGTGGATTTCCACCGGCAGGCCGGTCGCTCCGAGAGCGAAGCAATTGCCGCGGTACAGCAGGAATTCAAGCAGAACCGCTACGATCCGCAAAGTGAGCGACTCATATTGGCGGCTTCTCAGGTTGCGGCCTTCGATAGCCTGACCGGTTTTTACGCGAATTACTTCACCCAGGCTCATGAGCAACGCGGCTTGAAACGACCAGTCATCGCGGGGCCCGATGAAATTCGACGCCTGACCGCTTTCTTCACCTGGGCGGCCTGGGTGTCAGCTGCCGAGCGACCCGGTGAAGTATATTCATATACCA
The DNA here is from genome assembly GCA_001799365.1 of Desulfobacterales bacterium GWB2_56_26. GTDB lineage: Bacteria > Desulfobacterota > Desulfobulbia > Desulfobulbales > Desulfocapsaceae > Desulforhopalus_A. The sequence goes on from MGTI01000143.1 coordinate 7,845, forward strand.
ACAACTGGCCTCCCGAGCCATTGGCGGCCAATACGCCAACGCCGGATGCCTTGCTGTGGAGCGTTCTGAGCCTGATCGCCCTGCTCGGCGGAGCGGGACTGCTATTTTTCTTTATCGGCCGCTACGATCTTCTTGGCTGGCACCGCGCGGACACCAAAGGTTATGAACTCGCCTTCCGGCCACCCGAAGAGGTTCGCCTTACCCCATCCCAGCGCGCCACGGCCTGGTATTTTCTGGTGGTGGCCGGATTGTTTCTGGCCCAGGGTTTGCTTGGAGGGCTGAACGCCCACTACCATGTCGAACCTGACAGTTTTTACGGAATTCCGGTGGATGACTGGATCCCCTTCAATCTTTCGCGCATGTGGCATTTGCAGCTGGCACTCTTCTTCACTTCGTCAGCTTATCTGGCCATGGGCATTTTCCTTGCACCCATGATAGCCGGCAGCGAACCCCGCCGCCAGGCGGCCCTGGCAATCGCGCTGTTCGGTGCGCTCGTGGTGGTAGTGGTGGGCAGCCTCCTGGGCGAGGCGGGCGGCATCAAAAATTTCATCACCAGCGAAGGCCCCTGGTTCTGGCTGGGCACCCAGGGGTGGGAATTTGTCGACCTGGGTCGGCTATGGCAGATCCTGCTGTTGGCCGGCATGATCTTTTGGGTGGTGATAGTTTTTCGTGCCCTCAAAAGCCGTTTGCGCCAGGAACACCCCGGCAACATGCCCTGGCTGTTCTTCTACAGCGCCCTCTCTATTCCGCTGTTCTATGCGGCAGGACTCGCCTTCTGGAAGGATGTCAATTATACCGTCATGGATTTCTGGCGCTTTTGGGTGGTTCATCTGTGGGTCGAGGATTTCCTGGAATTGTTCACCACCATCATGGTTGCTTATTTGTTCGTGCTGCTCGGGGTGGTCCGGATGACGGTAGCTACCCGCATCGTCTACCTGGATATCATTCTCTATTCCATCGGCGGCGTCATCGGTACCCTGCACCATCTTTACTTCACTGGCACGAGTGCCATGTACATGGCCTTTGGGGCCTTCTTCTCGGCCATGGAAGTTATTCCGTTGCTGCTGCTGACCCTGGAAGCCTGGCGTTTCATGCGCTTAGGCGCGACCACCGAAGCCGCCAACGGCAGCATCCTGCAGGTGTCGACGGCGGAATTTCCGCACAAGTGGGCTGTCATGTTCCTGGTGGCGGTGGGATTTTGGAACTTCTTAGGCGCCGGCGTCTTCGGCTTTTTGATCAACCTGCCTATCGTCAGTTATTATGAAATCGGCACGCAGTTTACCGCCAACCATGCCCATGGGGCGATGATGGGCGTTTACGGCATGCTGGCGGTGGCCTTTTTGATGTTCGTGGCCCGCTACTTTATTCCACCGCACCGCGGTGGCCGCGCAATGGCGCTATCCTTCTGGAGTCTCAATATCGGTCTGCTGCTGATGCTTTTTATCAACCTCGCCCCCATCGGGACTTTGCAGCTTTACGACGCGGTGGCCAATGGGTATTGGCATGCACGCGAACCGGAATTTTTTCAAAGCGGCACGGTGCACCTGTTCGAATGGCTGCGCATCGTCGGGGATACGCTGTTCATTGTCGGAGGCATATTCCCCGTTGTGTATCTGGCAATTCTCATGTTCCTCTACCGCAATCGCGGCGAAAGACCAACCGATGGAGTGGCCGAAGAGTTCACCGCCTGAGCCGATATATCTTCGGCAACGGCTCCGGTGGAATGAGGCCTGCCGCTGCACAGCATACAAAGGAGGGAAAATGCTCATCATAATAGGAGGCGATGCAGCAGGCATGAGTGCGGCGTCTCAGGTTCGCAGGCTGCAACCTGAGGCTGATATAACGGTTTTTGAGCGAGGCCCCCATACATCTTTTTCAGCCTGAGGGATTCCCTTTTACGTCGCCGGTCTGGTTGACACGGAAGATGCACTCATCGCTAGAACTCCACAGGCATTCCGCGAAAAACAGAATATCAAGGTACATACAAGACACGAGGTTACTGTTGTCGATCCATTAAAGAAGAAGGTCCTGGTGAAGGACCTGAACTCCTCCATCGAGCGTTGGGAGCATTTCGACCAATTGCTTTTCGCCACCGGGGCGAGACCTGCTCGACCGCCGCTTGAGGGCATCGACAGCCGTAATATATACGATGTCCACAATCTGGTGAACGGTTCACGACTCAAACAGGCACTTGACGAACAACGGCCAAAGACTGCGGTGATTGTTGGTGGCGGGTACATAGGTCTTGAAATGGCCGAAGCGTTGCATATGCGTGGCCTGAAAATCACCATGATCCAGCGCAGCAGCCATGTAATGTCCTCCCTCGATCCGGACATGGGCGAACGCATGGGTCAGGCGCTGCGGG
>MGTI01000143.1:10399-15102 GCA_001799365.1 Desulfobacterales bacterium GWB2_56_26
CACCTGGTCAGTCGCAGGCCTGTATATGTGGCTTTGGGGACGGTTGCCAACAAACAGGGCCGGATAGCCGGTATGAACCTGGGTGGTCGATATGCCACGTTTCCCGGAGTAGTCGGAACGGCGATAACCAAATTCATGGATACCGAATGCGCCAGAACCGGACTCAGCGAGAGAGAGATCAAAGCACTGGGCCTTCAATATTCAATTGGCCTCATCGAAGGATATACCTTGCCCAGCTATTATCCGGGCTCATCGCCGATAAGTGTAAAAGTATTGGCAGAAAAGGGCTCAGCCCGATTGCTCGGGGTTCAGATCGTCGGAGGCCGGGGCTCGGCAAAGCGGATTGACACGGCGGCAACCGCTCTTCATGCCGGTTTCTCTCTGGAGGATCTGCTCTATCTTGATCTGAGTTATGCCCCACCTTTTGCCGGAGTATGGGATCCGATTGTCATTGCCGCCCGTATGGCCCTGAAAGAAGGATGAATCAAAAAACTCTTTCTCCACTCCTCGACAACCCCATGGGCTTTTCAAGCTCGGATTATCTCAGACCCGATGAGGTCAGGCAAAGCCTTCGGTAAAACTGGGAGATGTGCCTCTTTTCCCTTTAAATCCATCCTTGCACAGATGTTACAAGTTATGTAGCTTCACGGGAGTAACCGGGTGACAATACTCATTCACCCGGAAGAGTGGTGCTACCTTGAGGAAAATTCTCTAACCTGCTCGCGAATAGGCCCGCCGGTAGAGCATTCGCAGTGAACCTGAAGAGGAAATCATATGATGAAATGTATTACTCTTGCCGTGTTCGTCCTTGCCGCCATACCGGTCTGGGCATCGGAGAACCTGCAAATCGGACTGCTGCAGATTGAAGACTCGGTACCCTTTTATGTGGCCGAACAGGAAGGGTACTACGCCGAACAGAATCTCGAGGTCGAGCTCGTGCCATTTCTGAGCGCCCTTGAGCGCGACAGTGCCCTTGCCGCCGGGGCGATTGACGGGGCGATCGACGACCCGGTCGGGGCGATTCTGTTTGATCAGGGCCGGGGATCGCTCAAAATAACTTCTCTTGGACTGGGAGCTACGCCGACAGAAGGCATTTTTGCCATCCTGGCCGCGCCGGGTTCCTCTATTAAGGATCCTGACGGGCTGAAGAATACTGAAATCGCGGTTTCCGGCTCGACCATAATCGAATACATCACGGACCGGTTGCTCGAAAAGCGCGGATTCAAGCCGACAGAAATCAAAAAGCTTGAGGTCAGGCAGATGCCCATACGCATGCAGATGCTGCTCTCCGGCTCCGTGCCGGCTGCGACCCTGCCCGAACCCCTCGCCTCTATTGCTGTCAGCAAGGGGGCCAGGGTTCTCCTGAGCGATGCCGACAGCGATGAAAGTCTGTCACAGACGGTTATCGTCTTTCGTTCCGAAACCCTCATGAAAAGGAAGGCCGAGGTGGCTGCCTTTTTCAAGGCCTACGAAAAGGCGGTGCGGGCTCTCAATGCGGAACCTGAAAAATATCGCGGGCTCTTTGTCGAGAAAGGGCGGATACCGCCGCAGCTGGCCGCCAACTACCCTATTCCGGCCTACCCGCTGCCGGCCCCGTTCAGCCGGGCCCTGTACGAGCCGGTAATAAACTGGTTGACGGCCAAAAAGCTGGTTGGCCCGCTTTCTTACGAGACCATGGTCGCCACCGATTTCCTGGACGGATCCAACACTCCATGATCAACGTCAGAGCGGCGAGCCTCAGCTTCAATCACGACGGCACGTCCAGGCCGGTCCTGCAGGAGATCTCCTTCTCCATTGAGCAGCATGAGAGCTGCGCCATCATCGGTCCATCCGGTTGCGGCAAGACCTCCCTGCTCTTTCTCCTGACCGGCCTGTTGCAACCGGATTCGGGGGTGATCGAAATTGCCGACGGCTTCCGCAGCGGGACGATTCTGCAAAACTTCGGATTGTTTCCCTGGAAGACAGTGTACCAGAACGTCGGTCTGGGACTCGTCCTGAAAGGTGAAGAGCAGGGCTTGATTCGTAGCCGGGTCGATCACCTGCTTACCGAAATGGGACTGGCCGGATTCCATTCTCATTTTCCCGGCCAGCTTTCCGGGGGTATGCAACAACGGGTGGCGCTGGCGCGGGCCCTGGCGATCGAACCGGAGATCCTCTATATGGACGAGCCCCTTTCCTCCCTCGACGCCCTCACCCGTGAAAGGTTGCAGAACCTGCTTCTCGAAATCTGGCAGAAAAAGAAGATCACCACGGTCCTGGTAACCCACTCGATCGAGGAGGCTGTCTTTCTCGGCCGCAAAATCATCGTGCTCAGCAGGCGACCCGGTCGGATCCTGCAAATCGTCGACAACCCGGATGCCGGAGAGAGAGGATACCGCCGGAGCGAGTTGTTCTTCCATCGCTGTATCAATCTTCGCGAACTGTTGAAAGGAGAAGATGGTGGGCAGGAAACGTGACACTCTCTTGGCCGCAGTGATTCTCCTGCTGCTTTGGCAGCTCGCCGCGGTGCTGATACACGCGGACGCCCTGCCCCGGCCCGGGGAGGTATTTGCCGATGCAGGCAGGAAATTTCTGGACGGAAGTCTGCTCGACGATCTGGCTATAAGCTGCATCCGTGCGCTGCTCGGTATCGTCCTCGCCCTGGTCACGGCGGTACCCCTTGGTCTCGTCGTCGGAGCGGAAGAGCCGTTGCGAAAACGGCTGAGCCCTTTCATCTACCTGCTCTACCCGATTCCGCATGTGGTGCTGTTGCCGCTGATCATCATCCTGTTCGGTATCGGCAACCTCTCCAAGATTTTTCTCATTTCCCTGATCGTCTTTTTCCAGATCCTCGTTACCACTCGGGACGCCGCGAAGGAAATCCATCGCAACTACTTCTATTCGATGCAGACCTTAGGCGCCACCAGAAGGCAGATATACCGGCACGTCATCCTGCCGGCCACCATGCCTAAAGTCATGACTGCCCTGCGAATCTCCGTCGGCACCGCGGTCGCCATCCTTTTCTTTGTGGAATCGTTTGCCACGACGCGGGGACTTGGTTACATCATCATGGATTCCTGGGGCCGGGCCGATTATGTATCTTTGTATACCGGCATCACCTGCATGGGCATGCTCGGCTTCAGCCTCTACATGCTCCTTGATCGGCTGGAGCGGCGCATCTGCAGGTGGAACCAGACGAATTGACTTCTGCTGATAGTGGATTTTGGCTCAACGAGATCCCTCATAAAGATTCGCCATTTCCTTTATAGTCCTGTCAAGATCGGCAACCAGTTCCGGTGGGTCCAGCACCTTGGCCATGCTGCCCCAGGAGAGGATCCAACGCTTTATTTCCAAGAGATGATTCACTGTAAGGGACAGGATCAGGGAGCCATCGAGGTTCTCGTCGATTTGCTGGGTTGTGTGCCAGCATCGTTCTCGTATGTAGCCAGCCGCCTTTTTATCGAAGAGCACTTTTACCCGATACTCATTGTCACTCCAGTGGACGCCGAAATTACTGCCGGTGAGGCGGGTGAAATCGAAATCCTCCGGTATCCGAAAGCTTTCACTCAGCACCTCAACGCTGTCCATTCTTGCCAGACTGAAGGTCCGAATGTCATTCCGAAGGTGGCAGTACCCAACCACATACCAATCACCCTCGAAACGGACACCATGGTAGGGGTCGATCTCTCTTGCGGCAGGCTCACTTCCGGGCGCCCGATAGAGTACTCTGATTCTTCTGGATAGCCGTATCGCTTCGGCTACCTTCTCCCAGATACCTGGGCTGATCAATGTGTTCGAGGCTGGGAAGACTGTAAAACGAGCATTATCTTCCCCCATATCCGTTATGGTTCTTTCCGGCAGTGAATCCTCAATCTTCCTGAAGACGGAGAAAAGATTGTCGTAGATCGGCGTTCCTTCGTACTGAGCCAGTAGTTTTTCGGCCAGATATATCGCAAACAGATCGCTTTCTTTGATCGAGATAGCCGGAAGCTTGAAGTTGGCCTCAGTGTAATAATAGCCCCGGTGCTGTGCGGAGTACGCAATAGGAGCGTTGAGCTGGTCGCGCATATAGTCAATATCCCGTTGGATCGTTTTTGCGCTTACTTCATAGTCTGTGGCCAGTGTGGAATAGTTCGGGTAGCTCCCTCTGCCAATCTCTCTGTCGATAAAAAGCAGCCTGGAATGCTGTGGTTTGTATTTGAGGGCCATAAAAATATTTTTATTGGTTGGACGTCATTTGTCCTACCACACAGGGTATATAGAGAGAAATACTCTTTGTTCGGATTTGGAAATTATGACTGTATCAGTTTTTTCACATCGTCACCAATACTTACTGGAAAAGCACACCGATCTTAGGAGGTAAGCCATGAGATTTGAAACCATCAGGAACCCAATTAAAAGGCGGCAATGGGAAGAATTCATCGAAACCGCCCATTGGAAATTACGTGAGCAGAATCTTGACCTGAAGTTCCGAACTGTTAAGTCGGATGGTTCGTATGCCAAGGCATCAACCGTACTGCCGGCAGTTTATTTTGCCTTCGCCCAGGATTTTGCGAAGAAATGGGTGGAATTGGAACTTAAGCCCAGAGTAATCAATGGCGAGAGAAAAACCCAGGAAGAGCTTTATGCATTTTTGAGGGAAAATCTGAGAGATAGAATACTCTCGGTTCCTCATCATCTGACCTGGAACGATGAGGATAAAAAATCTTCGCCGAAAGGAATGG
>MGTI01000143.1:15121-15741 GCA_001799365.1 Desulfobacterales bacterium GWB2_56_26
CAAAGTCTTCTTGAACGATATCGATGAAAACCAATGGATCGAAGCGATGATACGCTTGGCCAAACATTTCTTGCCATTTCTGAATCGATTTCAATCGCAAATTCAATAATGGGAGAAGTTCAATGTCAACCACCTCATGGCTGCGACTATTATGTGGAAAAATCGAGATCCGATCTTATTGATTCGGTTTCAATCGCGCCCGACACTTCACCACCCATCTACTGGTGGAATGAAGCGTAGCAGAATAGCCGTCCAGTGCGGAACCTTGTTCAGCTTGTTTCCCTTTAGGTTGATTGTTCGTCCGGCTTCTGAACGACACAGAAAAGATTCCCGTCCGGGTCCTCCAACACTACATAATCTGCCCCTGCCGGATAGTGCCATGGGTAGCGCCGAGCTCCCAGCACGACCAACCGCTCCACTTCGTCGCCCTGCCTGCTGGTATAAAGGTCGAGGTGAAGCCAACTACGGTGACCGGCACGTCGGTCGCGCGCCTGGAACGAGAGATTTGGTCCTCTTCCCTTCGGATCACGCAGAACCATCCAGTCATTGCTGGCTGGTTCCCGAGGAATGTAGCGCAGAGCTTCCTGCCAGAATGCGACCATTCGCTTGAACTCAAAACA
>MGTI01000144.1:0-13105 GCA_001799365.1 Desulfobacterales bacterium GWB2_56_26
AACTCATCAGGGATTTTTCCCTGGAGCGCATCAACAAATCCGCGGCCATATTCAACTTCCGCAAAGACGACCCGAAGTTCTTTACAGACCCCAAGGCGATGCATATAAACGAATATTATCTTCGTAATATGGACATCGAAGAGCTGGCGGAGATGGTCAAAAGTGAACTCGCGGCGGAAAACCTTTGGGTCGAAGAATACGCCACGGTCAAGAGAGAATGGTATCTGCGGACGCTCGCGCTCATTCGCGACCGTTTTCATACGCTCAAGGATTTCACCACCCTCGGCCGGGCCTATTTTGCCGACGATTTCACCATCGACCAAAAGCCGCTGGAAAAGAACGTGTTGAAACACCCGGAATTGCAGGAGTGGCTCCCTGAACTTGCCGGCCGATATGAACAATGCACCGATTTTAGTCTCGAGGAAACGGAAAGAATCGCCCGGGAACTTGCCGAACAACACGAGGTAAAACCAGGTATCATCATCAATGCGATGCGGACCGTGCTCACCGGTCAGCTGGCCGGTCCTTCGATGTTCGACATCGTCCTCACCCTGGGTCAGGAGAAGGTTGTCCGACGGCTGAGTGACGTGAAGAAATTATTCGATAAAAAATAGTCCCCTTAAAATCTGGTCATTACTCATGGAAAATAAAGAAGCCTCCGACAACAGACCACTCGACTTCATCCGCCAGATAATCACCGATGACCTCAAGTCGGGCAAACACCGGGGGACCATTACCAGGTTTCCACCGGAGCCGAATGGTTTTCTCCACATCGGCCACGCCAAATCGATCTGTCTCAACTTCGGCATTGCCGAGGAATTCGGCGGCAGCTGCAACCTGCGCTTCGACGACACCAACCCGAGCAAGGAAAGCGTCACCTATGTCGAATCCATCATGGAGGACGTCAGGTGGATGGGGTTCAGCTGGGGCGACAAGGCGCTGTACGCCTCCAACTATTTTCCACAACTCTTCGATTTTGCAGTGCAGTTGATCAAGATGGGTAAGGCCTATGTCTGCCAGCTGTCGCCGGATGAGATCCGCGAGTACCGCGGCACGCTTATCGAGCCCGGCAAAGAGAGTCCGTACCGCAACCGCAGCGTCGAGGAAAACCTCGACCTTTTCCTCCGCATGAAAAACGGCGAATTCGCGGAAGGCAGCCATGTTCTTCGCGCCAAGATCGATATGGCTTCGCCCAATGTCAATATGAGAGATCCGGTCATCTACCGGATCCTGAAGGTCCCGCATCACCGGACGGGAGATCAGTGGCTCATCTACCCCATGTACGATTACACCCACTGTCTGTCCGATATGCTGGAGAATATCACTCATTCGCTCTGTACACTTGAATTCGAGGATCACCGTCCGCTCTACGACTGGGTGCTCGACACCCTACAGACTCCCTGTCATCCGCGCCAGATCGAGTTTGCCCGGCTCAATCTGACCTATACCGTCATGAGCAAGCGAAAGCTGCTCAAGATGGTGGAAGGCAAATATGTCGACGGCTGGGACGATCCGCGCATGCTGACCATCTCCGGCCTGCGGCGGCGGGGCTATACTCCGGCTTCCATTCGTAGTTTCTGCCGCGCCATCGGCATCGGCAAGAGTGAAAGCCGGATCGATATGAGCGTGCTGGAAAACGAGATCCGCAACGATCTGAACATCAACGCGCCGCGCCGTATGTGCGTTCTCAACCCGGTGAAGGTGATCATCGACAATTATCCGGCCGGTCAGGTGGAGAAGCTGACGGTTCTGAATCATCCGCAGAATCCTGCCATGGGCGAGCGAACCGTGCCCTTCACGAAAGAGATCTTCATCGAACAGGACGATTTCATGGAAGAACCACCCAAGAAATACCATCGACTGGGACCGGATCGCGAAGTTCGCCTGCGCTTTGGCTATCTGATCCGCTACGTTTCCCACGTAAAGGACGAAAACGGCCAGGTCACCGAAATCCACTGCACCTACGATCCCGAGTCGGGAGGAGGCGCCACACCCGACGGCCGCAAGGTGAAAGGCATCATCCACTGGGTCTCGGCCACACAGGCAGTGCCGGTAACGGTCAGATTGTATGACCGGCTGTTCAAGGTGGAAGATCCGGAAGCCGACAAGGATATCGATTTTCTCCAGCAACTGAATCCGCACTCAAAGGTAGTGGTGAATGCGGCAATGGCCGAGCCAAGCCTCCAGCAACTGCAGCCAGGGGAAAAGGTGCAGTTTGAGCGTCTTGGCTATTTCTGTGCCGATCCGGTCGAGTCACGGTCGGGGCAGCCGATTTTCAATAGAACCGTCACGCTACGCGACTCCTGGCAGGGTAACAATAACTAAAGACCCGGCAGGTTATCCGGCTTGGGACAGGATTCTCTTTGCCCAAGCCGGAATCGTGATGCAAGACTCCTTCACAACCTTCTTCAGGCAACAGGAAATGACCCTCATCAACATGCGCCACATGGCAAAACATCAATCCGGCATTATTAAGGCAATAAAAGTCGACGGCGAACTCGGTCGTAGGATCCGTGAAATGGGCTTGGTCCCCGGCGCGGAGATCACCGTACAGGGCAGAGCCCCCCTCAATGATCCCGTGGCCCTGCGGGTTATGGATTGCACCCTCACCCTGCGCAACAACGAGGCAGATTTCATTCTGGTAGAAGTACAAGATCAGCCATGAACCTCCAGAGAAGTGGCTGCCACCACTTCAAATTGAAACCACCGGCAGCATACCTTGAGTTTTGGTTTTATTTTAAACCGTCCGCCGACTGTCTCCACGAAATTCGTTGATTCTCAGTAACTTCCTGAATAATTTTGTTAAACATCCTGACTTCCCGCGCTCTTCTTCTCGACAACTTTTTATTAGTGAGCCCTAATCATATTCACATATCTTGAAAAAAGTGTTGACTTGGTTCATTGTTTGGGTTACCTAAGAGCTAAGCAAAGGGGAGAACTGCATGGACCGGAATGGAGAGAAAAAAAATAATTGCCGTTTCGCCGATAAAGTCAGGAAGTGCTTTGCCGGCAGGCGATGCCATGAGGAGATCGCACCGCTTTCCAAGAAAGGTCATCCGGGACGGGTGAAGGTCTGCAAAGTTACGGGGGACCGCAAAATTTGTGCACGCATGGCATCGATGGGGGTATATCCCGGGGTCGAGGCCGATGTCCTTTGCTCCGGAGGCGGCAATCGATGTGTCCTGAAAGTCCATGGAGGAACTATCAGCCTCGACGCTGACATAACTGCCAATATTTTAGTATCTCAGCTGTAAGGTTCTGAGAAGTGCTCTTGTCCGATACGTCGGGCATATTTTTTGCTCACTCAGTTAGGTGCTCCTAACAAAACGTGAAGGTCGAAGATGATTGAATCAATTATAGTCTGGACGATCATTGCCGTCTGCGCCTTTTTTATCGGTCGAAAGTTTTGGCGCCAGTGGCGGGCAGCCACGTCAAAAAAAGGAATGATTTCCTGCGGCTGCGGTTGCTCGTGCGACAATGGCTCGATCTGCCCGCCCAAATCGAACGGCACAGAGCGATAACGATCAACGGCGGCGGGAAAGGAAAACGCCGAAGGAAGACGGCAACAGGGCACGCACCTGTAAATACCCGCTCTTAAGGCATAAAGGAGGGAAATTGGTAACTATACGTTTACGCAATATGACGAAAAATCAGAAAGGAACAATCAAATCAATCGACGTCGCCGGTGAACTCGGCCGCAGGATCCGCGAAATGGGCATTGTTCCCGGTACCGAAATCTCGGTTTGCGGCCGGGCTCCGCTCTATGACCCCGTTGCCGTAAAAGTCATGGAAGTAATCCTCACTCTCCGCAATAACGAAGCAGACCATATCTTCGTCACGGTTGACTGACGCCATTCTCTTTCTATCGCCCTCATTTACTTTTTCTTTCAAAATAACGATATACAGACCGATGCAGCTGAAAATGGCCCTGGCGGGCAATCCCAACGCAGGCAAAACGACACTTTTCAATCAATTGACCGGGGCCCGGCAACATGTCGGCAACTATCCCGGTATCACGGTAGACCATAAAGAAGGCTCCCTGCATCACCAGGGGCAGAAGATCATTATCACCGATCTTCCCGGCACCTATTCGATGACCGCCTATTCCGCCGAAGAACTCGTCGCCCGCGATTATCTGGTGAATACAAGGCCCCAGGTTGTCATTAATATCGTCGATGCCTCGAATCTCGAACGAAATCTTTATCTTACCTGCCAACTTCTGGAACTCGGCGCACCTCTGGTCATTGCCCTGAACATGATTGACGTCGCCCAGGCCCGCGGCATGGAAATCAAGGCTGACGTCCTTGAACGGCATCTCCGGGTGCCTGTGGTGCCGATTATCGCCCGGAGCGGTTTCGGCAAGGAAGATCTGCTCAAAGCCGCCCTGCGCGTGGCTTCTGAAAAAGAAGAATGGCTGCCGCTCGACATTTCCTACGGCGAAGATCTCGATATCGGCATTAAGGAACTTATCGCCCGCATCGATGCCGCCTCATTTATGGCCGACACCTACGTCGCTAGATACACCGCCATCAAGTACCTGGAAAACGACGAACAGATCGTGGAAAAAGGCCGGGAGATCGACTCCCGGACAGCTCAGGCCCTGGAGGAAATCGTCGCCGGCATCACCGCACACACCAAGACGACCCTCGACGTGTTTCCGGAAGCCGTCATTGCCGATCATCGTTACGGTTATATCAAATCCCTGCTCCGCCAAGGCGTGATAACGAGAAAATTCGACTCCGACCGGCTCTACACCTCCGACAAGATCGACAAGGTTCTCACCAACCGGCTGGTAGGACCGGCGATCATGCTGCTCATCCTCTTCGTCTTATACAAATTTACTTTCGGCTGGAGCGAGGCTCCGGTCGCCTGGCTGGAACAGGGCATCGGCTGGCTCAGCGGGTTTGTCGAAAAGACTCTGCCGGACGGCCTGCTCAAGTCGATGCTCATCTCGGGCATCATCGAAGGCGTGGGTGGGGTTCTCGGCTTTGTGCCGCTGATCATGTTCATGTTTTTCGGCATTGCCATCCTTGAGGATTCGGGTTACCTCGCCCGGGTGGCCTTCATGATGGACAGGATTTTTCGGATCTTCGGCCTGCACGGCTCTTCGGTCATGCCCTTTATTGTCTCGGGCGGTATTGCCGGCGGCTGTGCCGTGCCGGGAGTCATGGCGACCCGCACCCTTCGGTCGCCGAAAGAGCGGATGGCGACACTGCTGACCGTCCCGCTGATGAACTGCGGTGCCAAGCTGCCCGTACTCGCCCTGCTCATCGGCGCCTTTTTCAGCGAGAACAAAGCAAGATACATGTTTCTGTTCACCATGCTTGCCTGGATTGTCGCCCTGCTTGCCGCCAAACTTCTGCGATCAACCGTCTTGAGAGGCGCACCTACGCCCTTTGTCATGGAACTGCCGCCGTACCGCTTCCCCACCATGCGCGGCCTGCTCATCCACACCTGGGAACGGACCTACCAGTACATCAAGAAAGCGGGAACGGTCATCCTGGGGATCTCCGTCCTGCTGTGGGCGATGATGACCTATCCGGGACTGCCGGAGGAAAAATCGGCGGAATTTGCGATACAGCGCGAGGCGATAGCGACCGCGACCGCACCGGAAATCGTGGCGGAAAGCCTGGCCGGATCGGAAGAATTGTCGGAACAGGCAAAAATCTACAACGAACGGATCGCCGAGATCAACAACGAAGAGGCGGAGGTTGCCCTGCGGAATTCGATCGCCGGCAGGATCGGCATCGGTTTGGAATCCCTGTCGCAGCTGGCGGGTTTTGACTGGCGGACCAACATTGCCCTGGTCGGCGGATTTGCCGCCAAGGAGGTCATCGTCTCGACGCTCGGAACCGCTTATTCCATGGGGGAAGTCGATACGGAGGAGCCGATGTCGCTCGGCCAGCGGCTGCAAAAGGACGCGCACTGGAATAAGGTTGTGGCGGTGGCGGCCCTGGTCTTCATCATGTTCTACTCGCCGTGCTTTGTCACCGTGGTCTGTATCGCCAAGGAAGCTTCCTGGAAATGGGCCTTTTTTTCCATGGGCTTCAACACCGTCTTTGCGTTTCTCATGGCGGTGGCAGTCTTTCAGATCGGCACCATGCTGAACTTCGGTTAGCAGTGTGACAGAGACCTTGAGGACAGTATGGCAATGCTGTCCTCAAGGGAAGAGGGAATTTCTATTCGATGCGGATCGAGCCGACATCGGAGGAGTCGGAAGGCTTCTTCTTGGCCTGGACCGCGGGCTCTTCCCGATCTTCCTCAAAATCGTCGATCAGGACGACCTCCTGTTTGACTTCGTCCCTGCCCTTCTTCTCCTCGAATCGGCGAGGTTCCACCTTCGTCTCTTTCTTTACCTGCACCAGCTTCGGCATGACTGCCTGCTGATCCGCCTCTTCATCGCTCTGAGGCACCGACCTGCTGTCAAGGCTCAGCGGCTGCTTGAATACGGCGATCAGTCCATCGAGCGTTTCGAGCATGGCAACGAGTTCCCAGCCGGCCTTGCCATATTCGTTGAGTGAGAGCTCAATTTCCGATTCATCGAGGAACGCGCTGCCCAGCAGGCCTTCCTTTTTCATTTCAAAATGTACTGTCTTGTAACTCCAACGCATTGATACCATCCTGTTATTTCCCGTCGACTCCTCTCGTAGCATGAGCGAAGATGCTTGCTACTCCTTGGTCACCAGTCTGTCGTTTGCAAAGACCCCTTCGAAGATCTTCCCGTCACTGCGGATCAGCTTTCCCTGACCTTCCCGGCGGCCGAACTGAAACTCGCCTTCATACCGGCTGCCATCCGGAGAGGTGAGAACGCCCTGGCCGTGGGGCAGATCATCGCGGAACTCGCCGTTGTAAATGCTGCCGTTGGCATAAACCAGCTCACCCTGACCGTTGAAACTGCCGTTGGCAAAATCGCCCTTGTAGCGGCTGCCGTCGGCATAAAAGTATTCTCCGCGGCCGGCAAAAAGGTCGTTCTTGAATTCGCCGGCATAACGGGTGGCATCCGGATAGGCGAAAATCCCGCTGCCGTGCTTTTTCCCTTCGCTTAAATCTCCTTTATATTCCCTGCCGTCGTTGTAGCGATAGGTGCCATAGCCATGGGGCAAACCCTTAGCCATTTCGCCCACATAGCGGTCGCCGCTGGCAAAACTGAGTTCACCGGGTCCCTGCATCAACCCTTCGGAGAACTGCCCCTTGTAGGCCCGGCCATCCGAAAAGACGACTTCGCCGCTGCCGTTCAGCGGTCCACCTTCGCCATCGTGCACCACGCCGTTTTTCACGGGGTACCGCACCGTCGCGGCGATTTTTTCCGCTTTTTCCGGTTTTTGGGCAACCGCCGCCGGGGGGGCCGTCTCCTTCGGTTTTGACTCGGTCTTGGCCACCGGAGCAGCCTTCTCTACTGGAGCCTTCTTCTCGACTACGGGTTCTTTTTTCTCGACTATCGGTTCTTTCTTCTCAACTACGGGTTTACTCTCGACCTCAGGCTGCTTTTCGACAATGGCTTTTTTCTCGATGACAGCCTTTTTCTCGACCGCCGGTTTTTCATCCTTTTCTTGTTTTTCGACCACCGTTTCCGCCGGGGCAGGAGTCGATTTTTTCGCTATCTGCGGCTGACCGTTGATAAATTCCCCGGAAAAACTTTTGCCGTCGGTATAGGTGATCGTCCCCTGGCCATGCATCTTGTTGTCCTTGAACTCGCCCTTATAGAAAGAACCGTCCGGATAGCGCAGTTCGCCGGGACCGTTTCTCTTGCCCTTTACCATCCAGCCTTTATAGACAGTCCCATCGGGGTAGTCACGGGTTCCTTCACCATCGGGCAGGGCGTCGACAAAATTCCCCTCGTACTTTGAGCCGTCAGGATACTCTAGCCGGCCCCGACCCTGGGCGATCCCTCCCTTGAACTCCCCCCGGTAGAGTCGGCCGTCACTGTATTTCAAGCTTCCTTCGCCCTGATAGACATCGTCGGCGAAATTCCCCTCGTACCGTTCGCCGCCGACCCCTTGAAAGACGCCGTGACCTTGCCGTTTGTCGCCCTTAAATTCGCCCGTGTGGCTTGAACCGTCGAGATATTTCCTGGTCCCTTTGCCGTTTGGCTGACCGTTCTGGAACATGCCCTCGTACCAGGTACCGTCAGCGTAAATGAGCTTGCCCTGCCCCTCGATGGTATCGTTGCGGAAATCGCCCTGGTACTCACGGCCGTCGGCGAAGAACAAAACACCCCGTCCGTGAAAGCGCCCGAAGCTGAACTCGCCCTTATAGAGGGAGCCGTCGCTCCGGGTCAACGTGCCGTAGCCATGGATGATATTGTTCTGGAAGGAACCGACATACTTTCGGCCATCGGGACTCTTGAGCTGCCCATCGCCATGGAACTTGCCGTCCTTGAACTGACCGGAGTACTTCAAGCCGTCGGGAGAGGTCAGAACCCCTTTGCCGTTGGCGAGACCCTTCTTGAACTCCCCTTCGTAACGACCATCTTTGGACACCTGTACCCCCGTGCCTTCCTGACAATCGCCCCTGAAGCATTCGCCGAAACCGGCGGCCGGCGCAATGCTCAGCATGAGAGACAACACGATGCAACAACCCGTTTTCTTCCTCAATGATCCTCTCCCGATGATGAAGGATTTCTCTTCAACCATTCCGATTATAAATTTGCCGTACCACTCCCGCAATGATCTCCAGCCCGCGACGGACCTCTGCATCGCCCAAGGAATAGTTGACCCGGATGCATTCATCCTTGTGTCGCCAGTCGCCGCCGAGCCCGGGGAAGAAATAGTGGCCGGAAACCACCAGTACCCCATGCGTTTTCAAGATCTGATACAGCTCAAGACTCGTTATGGGCAGATCTTCGAACCACAGCCAGAGGAACATCGCCCCTTCCGGCTTGTGCATGCGACAGGGAATACCGGCGAAAAACTCCCGCACCGCTGCCACCGCCTTCTCCATTTTGGCCCGGTAAAAAGGCTGAATCAAGTTATGACTCAAACCGATGATCTCTTCGCTTGCCACGAGTTGCCCGGCGAGCAGCGCACCGAAGCTGGTCGGGGCGAGCGACATGATGGCATTCATTGCGGTGAGGGCGGCAACGATCGCAGGCTTCGCCACGACAAGCCCCGTCCGGATCGCCGGCAGGCCGAGCTTGCTGAGGGACAGGCAGACGATCAGATTATCGAGCCATACCGACTCTGCCTTGGTATAGACCATGCCCGGAAATGGCAGGCCGTAGGCGCTGTCGATGATCAGCGGAATGCCCCGTCGCGCAGCCATATCGATGAGTCTTGCCAATTCCGCATCGGTCACCACGTTGCCGGTTGGGTTGGTCGGTCGCGAGATGCAGATCACGCCAATATCGTCGCCGATTTCAAGTCTATCGAAGTCGATGTGATATTTGAAGAAGCCGCCGTCAAGCAGCTCGATGTCCGGCTTGGTCGTGACAAACAGTCCCTCGGTGAGCCCGAGATCGGCATAGCCGATATATTCCGGCGCCATCGGCAGGCAGATCTTCTGCTGCCGGCCATCAGCCATGCTGCCCGCCAGCAGGTTGAACAGCATGAAGAAGGCGGTCTGACTGCCATTGGTCAGGCAGATGTTTTCCGGTCCGATGTCCCAGCCCTGCCGCTTTTTCAAGAGTGCCGCCAGATTCTCGACGAAGGACTTGTCTCCCTGGGGCGGTGAATAGCTGCCGATCAGCCGGTGAAAGAGCTGGGGATCCCGGCAGATGTCAAGCAACCTCTGGCGCATGATCTCCTGAAACTCCGGCACCTGTCCGGGATTGCCGCCGCCCATCATGATCATCGGCTTGCTGCCGCAGGCGGTGGCCTTGCCCAGATCGTCCATTAAGGAGAGAATGCCCGCATTGCCGGTCATTTTGCGGCCGAACTGTGTAAATTCCATATTTATAATGTGTTGATTGTGTTGGTTACGCCCCGCGGCTGATTCTCCGGTCGGCCAGGCCGCGCAGCACCCTGACCAGCACAAAGGTGACAATCAGGGAAAAGATAATCCGGCCCCAGAGAATTCCCCCGATTTTGCCGCCGATCGCCGCCATGAGCAGCGTGTCTTCCACCAATCCGTGACAAAGGCCCATAAGGGCCATGGAATTGAAAACCTCTTCCCTGGCCATCTTGCCGGTAGCGGTTTCCCTGATAATCAGGGCCCCGCCGTAGCCAATGCCCATGATCATGCCGACCACGGTGATCGGCGCCGCCTGCCGGCCCATGCCGAAGACCGGCAGAACCGGGGCGAGCAGCCTTTCCAGCAGCCCGAGGACGCCGATCGCCCGAAACAGCCGCATGCCGAGCACTATACAAAAGATGATGACAACTATCATACCCAAGTTCTGCAGTTGATCAAGCCCCCACTGCAAAAGATCGCCCGATCGGGCAGTTGCCTTGAAGAACATTTCAGCTGGACCCTGCCAAAGTCCGAAGGCAAGACAGACCCGGTTGAGGATGAAGCAATAGACCACTGCGCCGAGCAGCCGGATGAGGGCGATTGGCAGGAGAGACGCGCCGGCCCGCTTGCTGACGCTCAGTTCCATCGGCAAGGAATGGGCGATGAGAATCGCCGAACAGAGCACCGTCACCTGGGCAGCGGTCAAATCGAGGCCGGGCGCCAACGCGGCAAAAACGGCAATCCCGCCATACATATTGGTGAGCATCGACGTCGCCCAGACCAAACCCAACTGCCCTGGCAACCCCATGACCGCCATCAGCGGTTCGAGGATCACGCTGAGCGTGTCGATCATCCCCAGTTCTTCAAGGATTTTGGTGACGATGGTAACGGGGATGGTGATGCGGATCAACTCCCAGCTGGTCAGCCAGGTTTCGCGCAGGAGGGAATCGGCCAGGCTCTTCAGCCTGACCTTCGTCTGTTGCAGGGAGAACGTCGTCATAGGGAAAAGGAGGTAGTCCGGGCAGGCTCATGCCACCCGGGATGAACCGGGGTCATCGTTGCGCCGCTTCTTGGCAGTATAGAGTTGACAATGAAGGCCTGAAGTTTCGAAGACCAGCCGCGCCGGATTGATCCGGCTCTTGAACCCCAAGGCCCGACAGCCGTAGGGCCTGACCGGATCGTGGGTAATATAATAGTGAATACATTGCAAACAATTGGGAAGCCCGGTCATTACTCTGTCTCTTTACCTATAAGGGCGAAAAAATTTTGCGCCCCTACACCTCCTGATGATCCTTGGGGAACCAGAAGAAGAGCAGCTTGCCCATGCCGGCAATGGTGGTAAAGCCGAAGTCATCGGCATATTCCAGGGCGACGATGCCGCAGGTCGGGATATTGCCGAGGTTCTTTCCGCTCAGGTATTCTGCCAGTCTGGTCAGGGTATCGTTGTGACCGACCAAAAAGAGCGTGTCCGCTTCGTTGAACAGCGATGCCAGCAACTGCAAATGAACGGACAAGGAACCTAAATACAGGTCCTCAACATACCGTATCTTCGCCGGGTCGTATCCGGTCCCGTCGGCCATGAATTGCGCCGTCTTTTTCGCCCTCTTGGCGGGACTTGCCACTATGAGATCGGGACGAGCGCCGGCGTTGCCGAGCCGTCTGGCCATCTCCGGTCCGTCATTTTGGCCACGTTTGTTGAGCGGGCGATCGAAATCGTCGAGCCCCGGCTGCGACCAGCTCGATTTGGCATGACGAATAATGAACAATCGTTTCACGCTTTCCCTCTTCCCGTGAGAACGACACGGTCATGATCGATAGTCGGCATTGATCTTGACATAGTCGATCGAGAAATCACAGGTATACACCTCGGCATCGGCCTTCCCGTCATTCAAGTCGATGGAGACGGTGAAGTTTTTCTCCTTCAGGACCTGTGTTGCTGCCTGCTCCGCTTCCTTGCCGAGACCGAGGCCCTTTTTCACCAGTACCGCATCGCCAAAGGCGATATCCACGCGGTCCGGAGAAAATTTGACCCCGGATCTGCCCATGGCCGCCATGATCCTTCCCCAGTTGGCGTCTTCGCCGAAAAAGGCGGTTTTGACGAGACTCGAGTTGGCAACGGTGCGGGCGATTCTCTCGGCCTGATCTTCTTCCTTTGCCCCGCATACCCTGACGGTGATGGCCTTGGTCGCCCCCTCCCCGTCGCTCACGATCTGCAGGGCCAGATCCATCAGGACCT
Source organism: Desulfobacterales bacterium GWB2_56_26 (assembly GCA_001799365.1). Lineage (GTDB taxonomy): Bacteria > Desulfobacterota > Desulfobulbia > Desulfobulbales > Desulfocapsaceae > Desulforhopalus_A. Next base: position 12,125 of record MGTI01000144.1, read on the forward strand.
CTTCCAGGGCGTCCTGAAAGACCTTCCGGTCGCCGGCGGAATCGCCGTCAATCCACCGGTTTTCCGCGGCGCCGTTGGCCATGACCAACACCATGTCGTTGGTGCTGGTATCACCATCAATGGTAATCCTGTTGAAGGTCCGGGCAACCCCATGCGCGAGCGATTTATGCAATTCGGGGAAAATAATCCGGGCATCGGTAATGACAAAGGCCAGCATCGTGGCCATATTGGGCATGATCATCCCCGCCCCTTTGGCCATCCCGATGAGCTTGATTTCCTTGTCGCCGATATTCACCGTTTTTTGGGCGATCTTTTGGACGGTGTCGGTGGTCATGATCGCCTTGGCAACGAGTTCGAAATTGTCCGGCGACAATCCCTCGACCAGTTTGGGGATGCTGCGCTCAAAGGCGGCCACATTCAACTGTTCGCCGATTACCCCGGTCGAGGCAAGCTGGATCATGGTCTCGGGAATGTTCAGCGACATCGACAGGATGGCACTCGTCACCCGGGCGGCCTCCATGCCCTTTTCGCCGGTACAGGCATTGGCGCAGCCGCTGTTCACCAGAATAGCCTGGGCGTAACCGCCCTTCAGACGCTCCTTATCGATGAGGACAGGCGCCGCTTTCACCTGATTGGTAGTAAACACACCGGCGGTCACACAGGGGATATCGCTGTAGACCAGCCCCAGGTCCAGCCTGCCCGCGTAACGTATGCCGGCTTCCACGGCAGAAAATGAAAAACCCTTTAATTTCATGAAATATTTAATCCTTTAAACCAGTTGCTTCTCTCGTGACAGTGCTCGGCACCATTTCTCCGCTCCGCGCCCAAGGCACGGCTAAACTGCCTGCAGTAAAATACATCTACCACTTATCCGGCTGATTATGCTACTTTAAAATAAGATTATGCCATAAACCGAAAGGAATTGACCCGTGTTTTCATGAATTGGCAGAAAGCCCCGCACTGCCCATTCACTGGCAGTAG
>MGTI01000144.1:13116-26071 GCA_001799365.1 Desulfobacterales bacterium GWB2_56_26
AATTCATGCCGGCATTGCCATCGCCTTCCCGGTACCGCCCGTCAACACATAGAGTGCAATGAATATGCAGGATCCTCACTGGAGCTATACGGTTCTCACCACCAGCTTGCTGCTGGCCGATCTTTTCATCAGGATCGGCCTGTCCCTGCGGGTCATCATGCACAAGCGGCCGTACGGAGTATCCCTGGCCTGGCTGGTGGTGGTTCTCCTGATACCTTTTCTCGGCGGGTTCTTCTATCTCATTCTAGGCGAAAACAGGATCCCGGAAAAGCGTACCGAACGGGCAAGAGTCTCCTATAACCACTATCAGCACTGGCTGAAGACTTTGCGGCAGCGGGCGCCGGTCTCCTGGCAGGGTCTCAATCCCGAGTGCGCCCCGCTGCATCGCCAGGCCGTCACCCTGGTCGGCCTGCCGGCGATGGCCGGCAACAATCTCATCCTCTTCACCGACCCGGAAGAAATAATCAGCTCCATCATTGCCGAGATCGACAAGGCGGAATCGACCTGCCATATGCAGTACTATATCTGGCAGGAAGGTGGGCGGGTGGATGAGCTGATCGACGCGCTGATCCGGGCTGCCGCCAGGGGCGTTACCTGCCGCATCCTGCTCGATTCCATCGGCAGCCGCGATTTCCTCAAGGGCGCCATAGCGGGAAGAATGAAGGCCGCCGGCATCAGAATCCAGGAATCGCTGCCGGCCGGCCTGATCAAGGCGCTGTTTCACCGCATCGATATCCGCAACCACCGCAAGCTTACCATCATCGACGGCAAGTTGGCTTTTACCGGCAGCCACAACATGGTCGATCCCGAGGTGTTCAACAAGGATGCCGGAGTGGGCAAATGGATCGATGTGATGGTCAAGGTCGAAGGACCGGTGGTCGAAACCCTGGCCGGCACATTTATCAGCGACTGGTTCCTGGAATCGGACATCGGCAAGTTTCGCTCGGAATCGCTGACCAACGGCCTGATCAAGGCGCTGTTTCACCGCATCGATATCCGCAACCACCGCAAGCTCACCATCATCGACGGCAAGTTGGCTTTTACCGGCAGCCACAACATGGTCGATCCCGAGGTGTTCAACAAGGATGCCGGAGTGGGCAAATGGATCGATGTGATGGTCAAGGTCGAAGGACCGGTGGTCGAAACCCTGGCCGGCACATTTATCAGCGACTGGTTCCTGGAATCGGACATCGGCAAGTTTCGCTCGGAATCGCTGACCAAGGATATCGAGACCGTCCGGCAGCTGGGCGATATCCACCCCCGGCCGGTCGCCGGCGAGATGGCGGTGCAGTTTGTGCCGTCCGGCCCCGGCTTTGCCCCCGAGACCATCCATAGCCTGCTGCTCACCACCATCTATGCGGCCAGAAAAGAACTGATCATAACCACCCCGTATCTGATCCCCGACGACCCGCTGCTGGTCGCCCTCAAGGCCGCCGCCCAGCGCGGGGTGAAGGTCGCCATCATCGTCCCCAAAAAGAACAACTTTCGGCTGGTGCATTACGCGAGCCGGGCCCGTTATGAAGAACTGGCCGCATCCGGGGTGGAGATTCATCTCTTTCACGGCGGCCTGCTGCATTCCAAGACCATTACCGTCGACCGGGATTTTGCCCTCTTCGGTTCGGTGAACCTCGACATGCGCAGCTGCTGGCTGAACTTCGAGGCAACGCTCTTCATCTACTGCCGAACGTTTACCGAGCAGTTGGTGGCGGTCCAGCAGGAGTACCTCAAGCTGTCCGACAAACTCGTCCTGGAGGATTTTCAAAATCGCGGACATTTCGAGAAATTCAAGGAAAATACCTGCCTGCTGGTATCGCCGCTGCTCTGATGATGACTCGAATCCTTCTTCTCGCCGATATTCACGGCAACTTTCCGGCGCTTCGGGCGATTGCCGAAGCACTCGATCCGGCCTCCTTTCACTTCATCGTCAACTGCGGCGACTCATTGGTCTACGCCCCCTTTGCCAGCGAGACGATCGATTGGCTGATTGACCACCAGGCCATCTCGATCCTCGGCAATACCGACCAGAAGGTGATCAAGCTGCTGCAGGGCAAATCGTTCAAGAAGCCGAGCAAGCCGGAAAAACGCATCATGTACACCACCGCCGCAGACGCCCTCGGTGAAGCCGAAAAGAACTGGCTGCTCGCGCTCAAAGAAACGAAGGAGCTGATCTTCCCCTCACCCACCGCGTCCGAACCGATCAAGCTAGGCATCTTTCACGGCAGTCCCGCCGATCCCGACGAACTGCTCTTTGCGTCAACGCCGGACGAGCGTTTCCAGGAACTGGCTGAAGAAACCGAATGCCGAATCGTGGTAACCGGCCACTCGCATTCCCCCTACCACAAATATCTGTCCGGCATCCACTTCATCAATCCGGGTTCGGTGGGCAGAATGTTCGACGGCGACCCCAGAGCCGGCTGCGCGACCCTGGATATCGAGGCAAACGCTATCACCGTGCGCCATTATCGCATCACCTACCCAGTCGAGGAGGTGGTTGCGGCTATACGAAAACACCGGCTTCCGGAAATTTACGCAACCATGTTTCAATCAGGCAGGAAATTGAATTAACAATGAATCTTCATCAAAGGGAGTGAGAATGGCCAGGAAGAAAGAGAACAACAAAAATAACAAAGAGAGCAAAGAGAACGGCAAACCGGCAGAGATCCGGCTTCTTGAAGGGACCGCGGCAAAAAACCTTAAAACCGAGAAAGGCGACGATACCACCGCCATCTACATCAAAAATTCCAGCCTGCAATATGAACTGGAATTGAAGAAACTGCAGATCGAGCTGATGAAGCTGCAGGAGTCGATGAAGGCGAGCGGCCAACGGATCCTCGCCATTTTCGAGGGACGGGACGCCGCAGGCAAAGGCGGCACCATCAAGAGGATCACCGCCCATCTCAATCCCCGCAACACCCGCATTGTAGCCTTGATGAAACCGAACGAGACGGAGATGACCCAATGGTATTTCCAGCGCTATGTCGCCCACCTGCCATCCGCCGGCGAAATCGTTATCTTTGACCGCAGCTGGTATAACCGGGCGATGGTCGAGCCGGTCATGGGTTTCTGCACCGACGGGCAGAACAAGCGCTTCCTGAAAGACGTGCCGCTGTTTGAGGAGATGCTGGTCAAAGACGGCATCAAGCTCTTCAAGTTCTACTTTTCCGTCTCCAAGGAAGTACAGAAACAACGGTTCGACGCGCGGGAGAAGGACCCGTTGAAACAGTACAAGCTCTCACCCGTCGATAATCTGGCCCAGAAATATTGGGATCAGTATTCCGTCAGGAAATTCCAGATGCTGTCGGAGACCAACCGGACCATCTCCCCCTGGACGATCATCCGTTCCAACGATAAAAAGGCGGCCCGCCTCAACTGCATGAAATTCATCCTCGGCCAGATGACCTATGAGAATAAGAGGCCGGACGAAGAGCTGGTAGTCGACCCGAAGATTATCGTCTCCGGCATCGATGAGCTGAAACACATGGAAGAAAACCTGATGCAGCCCCATCAGCTGCACGGGTAATTTATCGGATCCGGTGATCGCGGAGACGGGCGAATACAAGATTCGCCCCTTACAACAGCCGACTCTACGAATTCGTGGGTTGTATCGCCCGCTACGCCTCCTGGCCGCAGCATCGCTTGTATTTCTTACCCGAACCGCAGGGGCAGAGGGCGTTTCTGCCGGTTTTATCACCATCCCGGCGTACCGGTTTGGGAGGTTGCGGCTCTTCACCGGCAGCACCCTTATTCAGCCGCAGCTTCTCCTGCTCTTGCTTTCGCCGTCGCTCCTCTTCCATCCGTTCGACATCGTCTTCCCGCACCACCCTCACCCGCATCATGTTGGAGACGATCTGGCTCTTCACCGTTTCCACCATATTCTTGAAGAGCTCGAAACCTTCGCGCTTATATTCGTTCAGGGGATTCTTCTGACCATAGCCGCGCAGGCCGATGCCCTCCTTGAGGTGGTCCATGGAGAGCAGATGATCCTTCCAGTGGCTATCGACGATCTGCAGTAAAATAAGTTTCTCGATCTGGCGCTGGGTCTCCGGGCCGTTTATCTCATCCTGTTTCTGGTATGCCTGCTTGACGAAATCAAGTACCTTGGCTCGAAAATTCTCCAGTTTCAGCCCGGTTAGTTCTTCCTCAGGCCATTCCGGCACATTATGGAACACCTCGCCCATGCGCTCCTTGAATTCCGGCCAGTCCCATTCATTGGAATCGAGCTTGTCCTGATAGAACTCTTCAACCACAGTGTCGACCATGTCTTCCATCATGTCCTCAATGACCTGGGAGACGTCCTTGCCGGCCAGAACATCGCGACGCTGCTGATAGATGATCTCCCGCTGCTTGTTCATGACGTCGTCGTACTCAAGCAGGTGTTTCCTGATATCGAAGTTATGGCCCTCAACCTTTCGCTGGGCATTCTCGATGGCCCGGGAGATCATGCTGTGCTCAATCGGCTCGTCCTCTTCCATGCCGAGCTTTTCCATGATGGTGGTGATCCGGTCCGAGCCGAAGATCCGCAGGAGATCGTCCTCAAGAGATAGATAGAACCTCGACGAGCCGGGATCGCCCTGACGCCCCGACCGGCCACGCAGCTGGTTGTCGATGCGGCGGGACTCGTGCCGGGAGGTGCCGAGAATATGCAGGCCGCCGACATCCACCACGCCGGGACCGAGCTTGATGTCGGTGCCCCGGCCGGCCATGTTGGTGGCGATGGTTACCTTGCCCCGTTGGCCCGCCCCGGCGATGATCTCCGCCTCGCGCTCATGGTGCTTGGCGTTCAACACCTCATGCTCCACCTTAGCCTTCTTCAGCATGCCCGAGATCTTTTCCGAGACGTCGATGGAGATGGTGCCCACCAGCACCGGTTGGCCCTTCTCGTGCAACTCGGTGATCTCCTTGACCACCGCCCGGTATTTGGCAGCTTCGTTTTTATAAATGACGTCGGCAAAATCGATGCGGACCATCGGCTGGTTGGTCGGCATGACCACCACGTCGAGATTGTAGATCTTCTTGAATTCCGGAGCCTCGGTGTCGGCCGTACCGGTCATGCCGGCCAGCTTTTTGTACATCCGGAAGTAGTTCTGGAAGGTGATCGAGGCAAGGGTCTGGTTTTCCTGCTCGATCTTGACATTTTCCTTCGCTTCGAGGGCCTGATGCAGTCCATCGCTGTATCGCCGCCCTTCCATGGTCCGGCCGGTGAATTCGTCGACGATGATGACCTGATTGTTCCGGACGATGTAGTCGACATCCTTCTTGAAGAGGATATGGGCTTTCAGGGACTGATTGAGGTGGTGGAGTTTCTCGATGTTGACCGGATCGTAGAGATTCTCCACCTCGAGATACTTTTCGCCCAGGGCGACACCTTCATCGGTGAGCGATACCGTCCGGCCCTTTTCGTCTACGGTGTAGTGTTCTTCCTTCTTGAACCTCGGGATGATCCGATCAACGCTTTTGTACAAATCGGTCGACAGCTCTGCCGGCCCGGAGATGATCAGCGGCGTTCTCGCTTCGTCGATGAGGATGGAGTCGACTTCGTCGACAATGGCATAGTTGAAGCCGCGCTGACAGAAATCGACGAGATCGAATTTCATGTTGTCGCGGAGATAGTCGAAGCCGAACTCGTTGTTGGTGCCGTAGGTGATGTCGGCGGCGTAGGCGGCGCGGCGGTCCTCATCGTTCAGACCATGGACGATCTTGCCGCAGCTCATGCCGAGGAACCGATAGATCTTGCCCATCCACTCGCTGTCGCGGGCAGCCAGGTAATCGTTGACGGTCACTACATGCACGCCATTGCCGCTCAGACCGTTGAGATACACTGCAAGGGTCGAGGTCAGAGTCTTGCCCTCGCCGGTTTTCATCTCGGCGATCTTGCCCTGGTGCAGGACGATGCCACCGATCAGCTGGACATCGTAGTGCCGCTCACCGAGGACCCTTTTGCCCGCCTCGCGCACCACGGCAAAGGCCTCCGGCAGCAGCTCATCAAGAGACTCGCCGTTTACCACCCGCTGCTTGAACTCAACGGTCTTGGCCGCGAGCGCCTCGTCATCGAGGGGCTGGACATCCTTTTCCAGTTCGTTTATCCGGTTGACGATCGGTTTGAGCGACTTGAGGTACCTCTCGTTACTGCTGCCAAAAACCTTGGTGAGTATTTTTCCAATCATAATTTATCAGCCATGTATAATTATAGGTAGTGTATGTCCATAAATGGCTATTTTGCCCTAACTCTTCGTTGCTCTCAAAATTCAATCCTCGGAATATCAACTATATGCCTGCGGTTAAATTTATCGAGCGCCTCGATTTAGAACAAAATTTCTCATTTCTGGACAGACACTAGGTAAGACCCGAGAAGCTATCGAACCGAATTTACTCTGTTTTCTTCGCCTTTTTTTCAGCCCTGATCACCAGTGGCCCGACCGCTGTGCCTTGCTCTTCGGCGACCAGGCTTTTCTTCTCAAAGGACGGCATGAGCAGCGACTGGCCCGCCCAGACCCCGAGCAGGAACATCCACAGAAACAGACAGAAGACAATGATGCCGATCCCGGCGACAGCGCTCTTCGTCAGTTCGAATTTCAGTTTTTTTGCTTGGGGCTTGCGCGGTGCTGCCATAGAGGCCAACCATGTTACATTCTTTCCGGGGCCGACAGACCCACCATCGTGAGACCGTTTTTCAGGACGACCCGCAGCGCCAGGATCAGGCAGAGCCGAGCGCGGGTGAGGCCTGCGTCGTCGGTGATCACCTTATGCTTGTTGTAATAGCTGTGCAGCTGACCGGCCAGTTCCATCAGATAGTAGATATACTTATGGGGCGCAAGCTCCAGCGCACTGCTCTCGATGGTCGCCGGAAATGACGATAAGGTCTTCAGCAGCTTCAGTTCCTCGGGCTCCTTCAACAGGGTGGCATCGACCTCGGCAAAGTCCGGTTCGGCGATGCCTTTCTCCGCCGCCTGGCGCAAAATCGAACAGAGCCGCGCGTAGCCATACTGCACATAGTACACCGGATTTTCCTGACTCTGCCTGGTTGCGAGATCGAGATCGAATTCCAGCTGACTGTCGGCTTTGCGCATCATAAAGAAGAAGCGGACCGGGTCGATACCCACCTCGTCGACCAGTTCGTCGACGGTCACGAAGTTGGCCTTACGGGTGGACATCTTTACCTGCTTGCCGTCTCTCGTCAGCGTCACGAACTGGTGCAGAACCACGGTCACCTTGGCCGGGTCGTAGCCGAGCGCCTTCACCCCGGCCATGACATCCGGCACGGTGGCGATGTGATCGGAGCCGAAAATATCGATCAGCCAGTCGAAATTACGCTTAAATTTTTCCCGGTGATAGGCGATGTCCGGCAGCCGGTAGGTGGGTTCCCCGGAACTCTTGATAATCACTCGATCCTGCTCGTGGCCGAATTCGGTGGTCTTGAACCACACCGCATTGTCTTTTTCGTAGACATAGCCCTTGGCCCGGAGTTCGGCCACTACGGCGTCAATTTGCCCGCTTTCGTAGAGCGAATGCTCGTTGAAATAGTTGTCGAAGATTATCCCCATCCGCTCGAGCGTCCCGGAGATATCCTTGAAAATATGTTTTTCCGCCTGCTCCTTGAACGGCTTGACATCTTCGTGATTTTTCAGGGCGTCGCCATGTGCCTCGACCAGGGTTCGGGCGATATCGACGATATACTCGCCCTGATAGCCGTCCTCGGGGAAGTCGAACTTCTCTCCCAGAAGTTCCAGATACCTGGCCCTGGTGGACTCACCGAGCACCCGCATCTGCCGGCCGGCATCGTTGAAGTAATATTCACGATACACATCGTGGCCGGTGGCCTCAAGGAGCCTGGCGATGGAGTCGCCGAGGATGGCCTGCCGGCCGTGGCCGATGCTGAGCGGCCCGGTGGGGTTGGCACTGACGAATTCCACCATGACCCGGCGGTTCCCGCCGACGGTGCTTTTGCCGAAAGCTTCGCCCTCGCCGATGATCGTCGGAATGAGCCCGCGCCAGACGTCATGCTTGATGGAGATATTGATGAAGCCGGGTCCGGCGATGTCCACGCGGTCGATCAGCGTGTCCTCGGCCAGTCTTGTCGCTATGGTTTTGGCGAGTTCCCGGGGATTTTTTTTCTCGGTGCCCGCAAGCACCAGGGCTATGTTGGTGGAAAAATCGCCCATCCCCTCATGCTTGGGGAGTTCGACGGCAAATTTACCGGCTGCGGCACCGGTCCACAAGCCCTCGGCAACCCCCTGGTCGAAACAGCCATCCAGCACCTTCTTCAATCGTGAACGGATCATTACTCTACTCGATATATTCTCTTTTATTGTTATTGCCCAGCAGACACAACACCTCGTAACTGATACTGCCCATCGTTTCCGCCAACTCGTCGGCCGTGATAACCTCATTCTGCTGCCGGCCGAGCAGGACAACCTCGTCCCCGGCCGCAACACCCTCAACACCGGTCACCTCGATCATGCACATGTTCATGCAGACCCTGCCGCGCACCGGTACGCGCAGGCCTTTCACCAGGACCTGCCCCCGGTTGGAAAAGAGCCGGGAATAACCGTCTTCATAGCCGACCGGCAGGACGGCGATGGTTGTCGGCTGCTCGATCCGGAAGGTATGCCCGTAACTTACCCCGGTCCCGGCCGGGAGAGTCTTGACCTGCAGGATCCTGGTGGCAAAGGACATGGCCGGCTGCAAATCGGCTTTCAACGAGTAGTCGGGAGACGGTTTGCCCTGAGGGTAATAGCCGTACAGGGCGATGCCCGCCCGGGCCATATCGCAACAGGTGTCGGGAAAATTAAGCACTGCCCCGGAATTGGCAATGTGACAGATCCCGGAGTATCTTTTTTTCATCTCACAGGCGGCGGCGGAAAATGCGGCAAAACCCTTCACGTTGCTCTTGGCGCCGGGATCGTCCGACTCGGGGAAGTGACTCATGATGCCCGCCACCCGCAGACCCGGCAGCGCCGCCACGGCATCGAGAAACGGTACCAGCTCTTCCGGCAGAATGCCCAGCCTGCTCATCCCGGTATCGACCTTGATATGGACCCCTATCTCCCGGCCCATGGCCACCGCGGTATCGGCCAGGGCCCGGGCAGCTTCGATACTGTAAATTACCGGGGTCAAGTCGTGGCGGAACAGCAGTTCCGCGCCTTCGGCATCAAAACCGAGGGTGACGAAGATCTCGCCGGCAAGGCCCGCCTCCCGGAGAAGTACCGCCTCCCGCAGTTCGGCAACGCCGAAATGACCGCAGCCCGCCCGGGCAAAGGCACGGGCAGCCATGACCATGCCATGGCCGTAGGCATCGGCCTTGACCATCGCCATCACCGGCACCCCGGCGATCTTGCGGATCGCGGCGAAATTGTTCTGCAGGGCTTTGGTATCTACGCGAATGCAGTTATAGGATTTGTCGGTCATTAACGTTCAACAAACATGAAATTCTTATCTTCTGGTCCACCAGGCGCGCCAGACGAGCCTGCTGGAGAACAGCAGTGCCCAGCCAATGGTCAGCAAGAGAAAACAGAGGAGCATGACGGGCAGGTAACTTCTCAAGATAACACCCATACTCATCATGCACAAGACCAATATCCAGGTCTTGACGGAGTAGACTGCCCCAAGGCAGGTCCCGTCCTGAAAAAGAAGAATGCGATCTATCGCACGCTTGGCGGAAGGATCGAGGACAAAAAGGGATTTCAAGCTGCCGACGGCAAAGGCGGCGCCGACAAGAAGAAGCTGGCCCTGCGGCACCTGAAATAATCGATAGCCGCCTTTGGCCAGGAGCAGCAAGCCGATTATCGTCCACATCAGCGCTGACATGAAAAGCAGCGTCCGTCTACTTACGGCCGGTTTAAAGCGGGAAAGTTGCTGTGCCATCTTCTGGGGGCTCACGGCAAAAAGAACAAGCCCATCCCCTTGGCAGGAGATGGGCTTGTTCCGAACAACTGGAGTGCGGGAGTATCAGATCTCGTTTACGGTGATTGCACCTTCTGGGCATACTTCAACGCAGGTCTCACAACCGAGGCACTCATCGGCCTCGACAGGCTCTGCTTTGCCGTCTACCATCTCGAAAACCTGGGCAGGACAAGCTGCTACACATTCCTCATCGCCTACGCATTTGTCTTTATCTACAATTACTTCAAACATGGTTCACCTCCAAAGTGAGATTTTACATAAGTATTCGTTATACTTAATTGTCATTCCGAACATCTTTAAGAGCCGGTTGTAATGTGTCATATTGCAATAGCTCACGGCCGGATATTTGTCAAGCAAAAACGGCTGACAGATTCCCTCTCCCCTGCCTCTATTCATTAACGATATAATATTATAATATCAATATGTTCCATTTTATACGCGGGTTAATCGACCGCTGTTGCGGGCCATATACCTGTTGACCGGCAACCATTTTTTTATATATAGTGCAAGCTCTTCTCCCAACCTTGCGCCGAATGGCCGCATAGTCTGGTAAAGCAACCGCAATCATCGTACAAGCAATTGAAAAAACAGAAATTAATGATATGAAAAACAAAAACGAGGCAAAAAAGCAGCAGGTGGAAAAACGCGAACAGGCAATGATTGAAGGCATCCTGGAGGGTAGCCCGGACGGCATCGGCGTGGTGGTCATCCGCCTAGATTGCGGTTGCCGCAAGATGGCCGCCGTCTCGAAGGACGGCGAACCGGCATCGGAAATCATCATGTACCGGGATATGGCCCAGTCCATCTGCGCCAAATGCAAGGAGGACAACGGCGCCTACATGCGGGTTAAGGAGTCTTTCATCCATTGGGTTGAACCCGCGCCGAGCGAAGAGAAGCAAAAGGAGATCAAGCTGAAAGTGCTGGGCTCCGAAACCGCCCATTGACGCCAGCCGGTTGAGGCGCAGGAAGAAGATCTTCCCGCGCCCCTATTCATGCCGACAGCGGCGCATGAAGTTTTCCGCCCATTCGGGCGTGCCGTCGGCGTGGACATGGGTATAGAGGGCAAGGACGTTATTATAGACCAGCCCGTCCCGGCCGCCCGCGAAGCCGTTACCCCGCACCATCTTCAGCACCAGCTGGTCATCCGCGCCCTGCCAGTCGAGGACCTTCGAATAGCGGAATTCATGGCCCTTCACTTCCGCTCCCAAGGCGTAGAAAGCATTGTTTCTCTCGACCTGAAAAATCGTATAACCATGGGCCTGCGGCTTTTTCGACATGCCGAATTGCACGGGGAAGACCCCGGCCAGCGGGAATTCCTCGCCATCGAGGATGATCGAGCGGCCCAGATAGATGAGGCCGCCGCATTCGGCATAGATCGGCAGCCCCCGGTCGGCCGCCTGCCTGATCGATTGCCGGAAACTGGTATTGGCCGCCAGCTCCCGGGCACCTGTTTCCGGAAAGCCGCCGCCGATGTAGAGACCGGCGATCTCCGGCAGGGCCGGGTCGCGCATGGCGTCGATATAGACCAGTTCGGCCCCGGCTCGTTCCAGGGCTTCGAGATTCTCCGAATAGTAAAACTGGAAGGCTGCATCCTGCAGGATGCCGATTCTCACTTTCGCTTGGACAATTTTATCGGCAGCTGCCCCGGCAATTGACGGTGACTCCGGAATGGTCGCCATGACTTCTTCAAGCCGGTCGAGATCGACATTTTCGGCGATAAGATCGGCCAGATAAGCAAGCGCCCCATCGCTGTCGGTATATTCCTGATGGGGGACCATGCCCAGGTGGCGCATGGGAAAAATGTCTCTTTTCAGGCGCGGCACCGAGCCAATGACCGGAATACCGGTATACTTCTCTACCGCTTCCGTGACCAGCAGCCGCTGCCGCTCGGTGGCAATCTGATTGAGAATGACCCCCCGGATGTCGAGGCGTTCGTCGAACATCTGACAGCCGAGGACCATCGCGGCGACGGTGCGCGTGGTCTTGGTGCAGTTGACCACCAGCACCACCGGCAGGTCCAGGGTGAGGGCGAGATCGGCCGTAGAATAGCCACCATCGGCATTCACGCCATCGAATAACCCCCTGTTGCCTTCGACGATAACGATGTCAGCCCCACGGGAGCGGCGGTTGAAGGAATCGGCAATCGCCTCGCCGGACATGAGAAACGGATCGAGATTGTAGCACTTTTCCCCGGCCGCCAGCTGCAGCCAGCCGGCATCGATGTAGTCCGGCCCTTTCTTGAAGGGGACGACCCGTCGGCCGCGCCGCCTGAGGGCCGCGGCAAGGCCCACCGCGACGACGCTCTTGCCCGAGCCGCCGGCCAGTCCGGCGATCACTATGCCTTTTCTTTGCATTGCCAGTTGTTCCTTATATCAATCGGAAGGGCGAAAGATTTTTCACCCCTGCCCGGCCGCTGTCATCTTTTAAAAAGTTAATGACCGTCCCTATTATATTTACCCCAGGCACTGCGGTAAAGCTCATTCAGCCGCTGTTCCAGCAGCAGCCGATACTCTTCGATGCCTTCAGCCTTCAGTTCCGGTGGCACGATGATCGGCTCGCCAAAAAAATATTCGACCCGGGAAAAGGGCTTCGGTACGGCGGTCCTGTCCCAGGAACGGATGGTGAAATAGCGCGAGGCCGACCAGGCCAAGGGCTGAATCGGCGTCCCGGTCCGTGAGGCCAGAAGAATGGCGCCCGACTGGGCGATTCTTGCAGGCCCCTGGGAGCCGTCCGCCACCAACGCCACGCTGTCCCCGGCACGCACAACCCGCAGCAGTCCCTTGAGCGCCTCGACTCCTTTATTGTTCCGGGAACCTCGCACCGTGGCGAAGTTGAACTCGTGGGCCAGCCGGGCCACATATTCCCCGTCCCGGCTGGCGCTGACCAACGCCGCGCCCGATTGGTCCCGCATATAATAGAAGATGAAGAGGAGCGAATAGTGCCAGAAGGAGGCAATGATCGGCTGCCCCGTTTCATTGGGATTCCGCCAGTTTTCCAGGCCGTGGACCTTCACCCGGCAGGTCAGGAACCACACCCGCATGATGAGGGCAATGAG
>MGTI01000144.1:26096-27626 GCA_001799365.1 Desulfobacterales bacterium GWB2_56_26
CTGTTCAGTGTGCCTTCCGTCATCCGATTTCAATCTCCAGGAGTCGTATTTTTTTGATCCGGTCGCGCAGTTCCGCCGCCTGTTCGAAGGCCAGCTCCTTGGCCGCCCGGTGCATCTCGCCTTCCAGCCGGCGGACCTCTTTTTCCAGGTCCTTTACCGAGTTAAAGACCGGCAGTTCCTCCGCAGTCGCCAGCAGTTCATTGCTGTGATCGGCGGGGACGTAGCCGGTACTCTGCAGATGCTGCTGCATGGAATCCTTGACCGCGGAGATGATGGTCTGCGGCACAATGCCATACTTGCGATTGTATTCCTCCTGAATTTTGCGGCGGCGTTCGGTCTCCTCGATGGTGTAGCGCATTGAGCCGGTAATGATGTCGGCGTACATGATCACCATGCCCTCGGCATTTCTCGCCGCCCGGCCGCAAGTCTGGATCAGCGACCGCTCGGAGCGGAGGAAACCCTCCTTGTCCGCATCGAGGACGGCAACCAGCGACACCTCGGGAATATCAAGGCCCTCCCGCAACAGGTTGATGCCGATCAGCACATCGAAGGCGCCCATCCGCAGGTCACGGATCAGTTCAACCCGCTCAAGCGTCTTGATATCGGAATGGAGATAGCGAACGCGGATGCCCAGCTTGTCATAATAGTCGGTGAGATCCTCGGCCATCCGCTTGGTCAGCGTCGTCACCAGCACCGCCTCGCCCCGGTTGGCCCTGAGGCGGATCTCCTCCAGCAGGTCGTCGACCTGATTAGTGGCAGGCCGGACTTCGATCCGCGGATCGAGCAGGCCGGTCGGCCGGATCACCTGTTCGATCACCCTGCCCTGCACCTGTTCCAGCTCGTAGTTGCCGGGGGTGGCCGAAACGTAGACGACCTGATTGATGCGTTTGACAAACTCGTCGAAGCGCAGCGGCCGGTTGTCAAGCGCCGACGGCAGTCGGAAGCCATAATTCACCAGGGTCTCTTTTCGGGACCGATCGCCGTTGTACATGCCGTTCAGCTGGCCGATGGCGATATGACTCTCGTCGATCACCAGCAGATAATCTTCAGGGAAATAATCCAAAAGGTTGGGCGGCGGCGCGCCCGGCATCTTGCCGGTGAGATGACGGCTGTAGTTCTCGATGCCGTTGCAGTAGCCGAGCTCATGAATCATTTCCAGGTCGAACATGGTCCGCTGCTCCAGCCGCTGGGCCTCGACCAGCCTGTTCTGCTTATAAAACTCTTCCAGCCGGAACTGCAACTCGTCCTTGATGGTGGTGATGGCCGTCTGCAGCCGGTCCTTTGAGGTGACGAAGTGGCTGCCGGGAAAAACCGTATACTCTTCGAGCCGTTCCAGCACCACGCCGCGCAACGGATCGATGACCGTGATCGACTCCACCGTGTCGCCGAAATACTCGACTCGGATCGAGCGATCCTCCTCATGGACCGGAAAGATATCCAGCACATCGCCCCGTACCCGAAAGGTCCCGCGGTGGAACGACACGTCGTTGCGTTCGTACTGCAGGAAAACCAGGCGGCGCTGGGCGTCTT
>MGTI01000145.1 GCA_001799365.1 Desulfobacterales bacterium GWB2_56_26
AGGTATGCTGTTCGGCGGCATTATTGACCAGAATGTCGAGCCTGCCGAAGGTTTCGACGGTCCGTTCGACCGCGAGACGGCAGAACCGGGGATCGCCGACATCGCCGGCGATAGTCAGGCACCTGCGGCCGGTGCGTTCGACCCGCTGCCGGGTATCTTCGGCATCCTCATGTTCGTCGAGGTAGACGATGGCGACGTCGGCCCCTTCCTTGGCAAAGAGAATGCTTACAGCCCGGCCGATGCCGCTGTCTCCCCCGGTGACTACCGCGACCTTGTCCAGGAGCTTGCCCGTCCCCCGGTAGCTTTCGTCTTCCGTTTCCGGCAGAACGTGCATTTTCGCACGCTCGCCGGGTTGCTTTTCCTGCCGTTTTTCAAGGTGTTGCGGCTTCTTTTCACCAATCATTATTCACCTCACTTCGCGGAGAAAGGGAATGGAACCTCAATGGGTACCGCTCTCCATGTATCCCGGAGGTTTCTCTTTATGCCGTGGCCATGGACCCTCTTCTTCGCTCAGTTTTGACCGTGCGGCTTCCGCCGCCGCGCTCGCGGCTTCCTTGCCTCGTTCCAGCTGTTCGCCGACCACCTCGGATGTTTTGCGGTACATCTCTCTGCCGGCCTCGCCCAACACCTCTTCTTCCTTACGGGAGACCGGCAGGCTCATGGCGACCAGGGCGCCGACGGCAAGGCCCAGGGCGGAAAGCAGCACCGGCCGGGCGCTCAGTTCGGTGCCGCTTGCCTGCAGTCTTTCCTTCCATTCCTGACTCTGTTCCCGGAGGTGCTCGCCCCGGTGTTTGATGTCCGAGGAAAAGGCCTTCGCTTTTTCGCCGGCTTCTGCCGTGGTGCTGCGGACCGTCGATCTCGCTTCGGCATATTTGCCCTGCAGTTTGCTTTTGATTCCGGAAGTATCGACATGGTCGACGCGCCGGCTGGTTTCCGCGGTCATGAACCAGATCAGGCTGATGCCCATAAGGGTTGCGGGAATCGGGTTTTCCCGTACAATATTCCCGAGATTGCCCGCAAAATCCCTGGCCCCTTCGCTCCATTTTATCGCCTGCTCCCATAATTCCTTCGGAGACAATTTGTCTTCCAGGGTATGGAGGGTTTCATCGATACCCGCTCTGGTATGTTTGATTTTTTCCGCATATTGTTCTGAGTTCATAGGTTCCTCCTCCTGGAAGGTAGACGTTGGGTAAGAGACTGCGCGCTTCGTAATCGAGGGCGGTCTTCAGTTATCGGTGGCTGTACTGGGTGGTTTGGTGGGATGGCAATGTATGCTTCTGGGCAAGATCCTTATCCCGCTGCAGCGATTCCACCGTCTTTTCCGGCATGAGATTACGGGCCTTCAGGTGACTTTTGCCTTTGACTACCATAATCATGCCGACTATCAGGGCCACAGCCGCCACGATCAGTGCGGCAAGCCATGGTTCCAGATACAGAGAAAGACCCAGTACGGCGGCGGCGAGCAGGATCAGAAACCCTGCATACGCCACGGCGCCGCCGACAGCCAGCATGGTCATGCCGCTCTCCGCCTGTTCCACCTTCTCGGACATTTCGGTTTTCACTAAACGGATCTCCTGACGGAACAGTGTCGTTATATCTCTCGTAAGATCTGAAATCAGGGTGCCTATCGATTTTTCTTCCTTTCGTATTTCCATAACTTCCTCCGTTATCATCACGTCTTTTGTAACATTCAGGCGCAACGGCGGTAACTGCGGATGTTCGCGGCGTCAGCTGTGAAACACCTCTTCTTCCGCCGGCAGCATGTCTCTGCCCGGTGTGGGCTCATACGCCGGTTCGCGGCTATAGCCCCGCTCCGTTTTTTGACCGTTGCCGGTGATTTTGATGACGCGGGTCAAGGCAAAACCGGCCAGGACAGCCCCGCCGATCACCAGAGCCGGATGCTGGCGGGCGAACAGCTGCACCTGATGAGTAAAGTCATCCATTTTGTAGTTGCGGAAGGCGGCCGTCCAGCGCCGCATGGTATCACCGTAGGTATCGGAAGTCTTAAGGACTTTCTCCTGCAGCTTTTCCGTCGTCGTCTGCTGATGCGGGTGTTCGGCGCACAGGCCCGGATTTGTGGCGCAGGCCCCGGTGTTGAGATCGCGATAAGCGGTCCCGACCTCTTCAAGATCCTTATTCAAGTCTTGGGCTTGAACATATGCTTGTTCTACAAGTCCCTGACTCAACGCTTCAGTCTCGATCCGACCGGCGGTTGTTTTTTTCTCTTCTCTTTTCATTTTTATATACCCCCGATATGAAATGGTTTATGATAAATCCGTCGACACCTTGTTTTTAACAGGCAAAGTTGTGCGCCGAATATGCAGTGCTATTATTTCTTTTCATTAACCATGCCAGAAGCCCGAGAATTTCCCATTACTTGGCAAGAGGATGAAATCAGTATGAATTCGGGAGAATAAGGGAGCCGAATACTGCGGGTGATCTTTCGCCGCTGTTCCTGACCGACAGTTATCCTATCGGCCCGGACGGCTATCCTGAAAAGAGAGACTGATGTCTTATCTCACTGGATTCGAACCGTCTGGGGCTGCTTTAAGCCAGCCGGCGGTTGCCATTATTAGGGGTATCGTAAAGCGGTGAAGGTGGGATTTTCACGGGCGAGACTTATTGTTTCACCTCATAAGATGTGATCTAGGATCAACACATCTTGTCAAGTTGTGCAGACATCGGAAAAACCGGGGTGGCCGGCAGCGTGGTCACCTCTCCCTGCGACCGTTGGAGGCAATATGGAGATGAATTCGATTGCAGACTGGGAACAGTGGGTCAAGCTTTATCGTGAGAATCCCGAGGAGTTCGAAAGGGAGCGGCTGGCGGCGATCGAAGAACTCATAATGCGTCAGCCGGTCTCCATCCGGCATCGCAGCCGTCAATTGCAATGGAGGATAGATGCCGTTCGCCGGAAGGCGCCGAACAGCCTGTACTCCTGCATCCGGATCTACGATATGATGATTGAGTCGGTGTATGGTCCGGGGGGGCTGCTTGAAGTCATTAACGGCAGCGGGAGCGAGCCTCTTGTCAGGCCGCGGCTACGGAACGGAAAAACCGGTTTATGCCTGAAGCTGACCGGAAGGGAACGGAAGAAACCCGGCTCCGCTTCCTGAAAGCGCCAGTTTTTCCGCCCCTATATATGCACTCGTGGATCGATGTCCTGCATTTCCCGGTTGAGTCTCTCCCGGCTGCCGGGATAATCGTACTGAGCCGTCCTGCTCGTGCCCGCAATCATCAGCCAGATCAGGCTGATGGCCAGAAGGGTCGCCGGGATCGGATTGTCTCGGATGGTCCGGCCGAGATTTTCGGAAAACTCCTTTGCTCCGCCGCTCCATCTAATCGCCTGGTCCCAGAGTTCGCGGGGCGACAGTTTATCTTCCAGGGTAAGGAGGGTTCTGTCTATTTCTTCCCTGGTTTGTTCGATTTCTTCAGCATACTGATCCGAGTTCATAGATTCCTCCTGCGGAATTGAAGGGTTTACGGCCCTCGCTCTGTCTTCTTTCAATCTGCAGCTGACCGGAACGAGAGAGGGTTATGGAGCCTCGCACGTTCCAGTACTCCGCTGTCAGCTGTGGGGACCGAGTTCTTCTGCCGATGTCGTCCGTCTGTAAGCCGGCCCCGTCGGCTGATATGCCTCCTCCTCCGGGATAGGCGATGATCCGGATATATCCGCTGACATACCTTTTCTCAGGACCGGTTCTCTCGCCCGTTCGGCACTGCGAAATACCCGGGTGACGGCAAAGCCGGCCACTGCCGCCCCGCCCAAAACCATCCCGGGATGCTGGCCGGCAAAGGTCTGCACCTGCCGGGCAATGCTGTCGACCCCGTAATCGCGAAGGGAAGAGGACCATCGTTGCAATTCCCGGGAGGCCGATTTGATGTAGCTGCTCGCGGTTTTGCGGTCTCTGTTCTCCAGCTGTGCCGCCGCCGTTTCCATAGCCTCGGCGAAATCCTTGATAAATTCAGCGGCGGTGCCTTTGCGCTGTTCGAGATATTTGCGCCCCCTGTCTACAGCTTCCTCCTTAAAGGATTGAGCTTTTTTTCTGGCCTGATCCTCAAGACTTCTGGCCTGATCTTCAAGTCGGGTTGTTTCCGGCTCGGTTCGACCCATGGTTGTTTTGCCAACTTCCGTCTCCATATTCAAATCCCCCTGATGATGAATTTATCTTCTCTGGTTTCTTGTGTTTTCCGGGCTCAGCAGTGTGGGTGCAATGATGCCATGCTCTTACCATTCATTAACCGTGCCAGGTGACAGATGATAAATGGGACGCCTGCAAGGTCGAGAAGAATGAGATCTGCCTTGAAACACCGGTGCCGAGGAGTGCGGAAGGCAGGGAGATCGGGCCGGGCGGGAAATTATCCTGCCGGCCCGGACAGACATCCGGGAAAGAAAGAATAGTCATCGTTCCCCAGAATTTGGACGGGAGCAGGAAGTTCCCGTCCAGAGAGCCAGGGGAATGTTCAGCCCCTCACGTTTGTCCGGGATATGCCGCCCCGGCGGCGATAGTCGCCGGTTTCAGGTGTGGCATGGCCTTGATCATGAAGATCAGCAGGGAAACCGCCCCGAGAATGATCAGCGTGTCGGGGATCAAACGGATCTGGCCGAGGAACTGGATGATCTCCTGATTCCAGAAGTCGTTGGAGCGGGCATGCCAGAAGCCGTAGTTGAGGTTGTCGAGCGACTGCAGGATTCCCACCGGCAGCAAGGTGAAGATAAACATGGTCAGGAGACCGATATTGGTGCTCCAGAACGAGATGGAAAGCAGCCGGTTGTTCCAGCCTCTTTCGCTGACGATGCCCCGCATGGAGAAGAGCAGCAGCCCCACGGCCAGGAGGCCGTAAGTGCCGAACAGGGCGGTGTGGCCGTGGTTGACCGTCAGGTAGGTGCCGTGCTCAAAGTAATTGATGACGGGGGTGGTGATGGAAAGGCCCATGACGCCCGCGCCCAGCACCTCCCAGGCCACCGCCGCCGAGAGGAACATGAGCGGATAGCGGTAGGGGAAGTTTTTGCCGGCCTTGGCAATGGTCTTCTGGTTGTGCCAGGTTTCGGACAGCAACAGGAGAATCGGCACCGGTTCGAGGGCCGACACAGTCGAGCCGAGGGCCAGCCAGAAAGACGGTTCCCCAAACCAGTAGTAGTGGTGCCCGACGCCGATAATGCCCGAAAAAAGGGCCAGCGCCACGGTGAAATAGACGGTGCGCAGCCCGGCCTTGAGGTCGACCAGCGACAGATTGACCATGACGAAGACGATGGCCGCGGCGGCAAAAAATTCAAAGGAACCTTCGACCCAGGTGTGGACGACCCACCACCGCCAGAAATCGGCGATGGTCAGATGGCTGTTCGGATCGTAGAGCAGGCCGAAGCAGAAGAAGCCGACCACCGCCGCGGCGGAGTAAGTGAGGAAATGCGGCAGTCCCCATCGGTCCTGGCCGGAACGGAAATGGGATTTCAGTGCCCTGACAACCAGGAAGAGCCAGATCACCAGGCCGGCCAGGAGAAGAATCTGCCAGAACCTGCCCAGTTCGAGGTACTCCCAGCCCTGGTGGCCGAACCAGAACCAGGCGCCCTTGAAGAATCCTTCCTGGGCCACCGTCCCCTCGTCGAAAAAGCCCTTGATGCCAAGGACGACGCCGGAAAGGCTCCCCACCACCACGATGACCACGGCGACAAACAGGATATCGACCAGCAGCGGCTGCAGTTTTGGTTCCCTGCCGCCGACATAGGGCGAGACGAAGAGGGTCATGCCGATCCAGGCGGTGGCGATCCAGAACACCGCCAGCTGGAGGTGCCAGCTTTTCAACCAGTTATAGGGGAAGATATCCGCCAGAAAATCGAGGCCGTAGAAGGTGCCCGGATGGATGGTGTAGTGGGCCATGAAGCCGCCCATGGTGGTCTGCAGGACAAAGAGCGCCGCGACCACCAGAAAATACTTGGCGGTTTTCCGCTGGCTGGCCGATATCGCCGAGGCGGCGAGCAGATCGGCCTTCTCGGGCTTGAACGGCACTGCCCCGAGATTGTAGGTGTAACGATGGAAGATATAGACCACGAGACCGAGACACAGGCCGAAGGCCACCAGCGAGATGGCGGACCAGACCAGGGATTTGCCCGAGACCGTGTTGCCGACACTGATATCGTTCGGCCAGTTGTTGGTATAGGTGTGGTTGTCTCCGGGCCGAATGGTCGAAGCGGCCCAGGCGGTCCAGAAAAAGAAGTCAGAGAGGTTGTCGATCTCCCGCGGATTGGTGATGGTTTCCGGACCGATTGGGCCGTCCGCGTCGCCCTCTGTGAAGAAGGCCTGGTAGAACCGCCGGTTTTCGAGGAGGGCATAGGCCTTCAAATCGGAGATGACGAGGGTGTCGTCCCCGGGCCGGTACGTGTTTTTCTTGATGTCTTCGATGACCACCGCATCGACCGCGCCTTCCGACAGAGTGTCCAGCTCGGTGTGGGAGACGCCGAACTTGTCCCGGGCCAGTTTTTCCCGCATGTTGAGGCCCATATTATGCAGCGCCTGGGCGGTGAAATCCGGGCCTCGGTAGGTGCCGTGGCCCCAGACGCTGCCGACGTCCATGAGACCGTATTTCTGCCAGACATGTTGCCCTGCGACGATCTGCTGCCGCCCCGTAACTTCCTGCCCGCCTGTCGTCACCACTTTGCCGGGATAGGGCGGGAGATCCTTCTCGGTATAGACATAGCCGATCAAGGCGATAATGATCGACCCCGCCAGGGCGGCGATAAAATACAACTTCAGTTTCGCGCTGATCATTTTCAAATCTCCTCTGGTTGAGATGAAAGTGGGATCTACGATCTGAAAAACCGTTACAATCAGTGCTGCCTTTCGGTATGTATCGTTGGTGAACGGAACAGGGTGATGCTTCATTAAAAGGTTAACACGGGCAGTTTGCCTGTCAATCTAGGGTAGCTGACACCGTCAGGATATTAGCTCTCAGCGGTCAGCGGTCAGCTCTCAGTTTTTTTGCCGTGGCTGACTGCTGAGGGCTGAATGCTGAAAGCTTCTAATCTCTCGTCGCCGGCGGCACGCAGCACACACAATGACCGCGCCTCCATACGGATGACGTCGCCTGCGGCATAGGTTTTATCGCCATCCTCCTCCCAACCGGTATCGGTGGCAAAGACTGGCTGCCAGCGACTGCTCCACTGGGCGTCGGGAAGGGTGCAGTCGAGCGGCTCGTGGTGGGCATTGATCAGGATGTAAAAACTGTCGTCGGTCAGGGCTTCGTGCTGCAGACCCGCGGGCTTGATGGCGCCGTTCAGGAAGATGCCGAGAGTTTTGGTCATGCCCTCCTGCCAGTCCTGGTCGGTCATCGCCTCGCCCTGAAAGGTGAACCAGGCTATATCCCGGGTGTCGCTGCCGTGGATGCGTTTGCCCTGGAACCAGCCGCGTCGCCGGAAGGTGGGATGGCTCTTGCGGAACCGGATAAGCTTCCGGCAGAAAGCCAGCAGTTCTTTATCCACGGCCTCCCAGTCGTACCAGGTGATTTCGTTGTCCTGGCAGTAGGCATTGTTGTTGCCTTGCTTGGTTCGGCCGAACTCGTCGCCGCCGAGCAGCATCGGCACTCCCTGGGAAAGCAGCAGGGTGGCGAGAAAGTTGTGGATCTGCCGACGGCGCAGGGTGAGTATCTCCTCGTCGTCGGTGGGGCCCTCGGCGCCGCAGTTCCACGAGCGGTTGTGATTTTCGCCGTCCCGGTTTTCCTCGCCGTTGGCCTCGTTGTGCTTGTCGTTGTAGGAGACCAGGTCGTGCAGGGTGAAGCCGTCGTGGCAGGTGACGAAATTGATGCTGGCAAAGGGCAGGCGCGAGGAATTGGCGTAGAGATCGGAACTGCCGGTGAAGCGGGAGGAGAACTCCTGCAGGGTCTGCTCATCCCCGCGCCAAACGTCGCGGATGCAGTCGCGGAATTTGCCGTTCCCCTCCGTCCAGACCGGCGGAAAATTGCCGACCTGGTATCCACCCTCGCCGATATCCCACGGTTCGGCGATGAGTTTAACCTGATTGATCACCGGATCCTGCTGGATAATGTCGAAAAAGGCGGAAAGCTTGTCCACATCGTGCAACTCGCGGGCAAGCGTCGCCGCGAGATCGAATCGGAACCCGTCGACATGCATCTCGAGAATCCAGTAGCGCAACGAATCCATGATCATCTGCAGAACATGGGGGTTGCGCATGTTGAGGCTGTTACCGCAGCCGGTATAGTCCATGTAGTAGCGTTTATCTACGGCGAGCCGGTAATAGTAGGCGCTGTCGATGCCCTTCAGCGACAGCATGGGTCCCAGGTGATTGCCTTCGGCGGTATGATTGAAGACCACGTCGAGGATGACCTCGATGCCGGCCTGATGCAGCATCTTCA
>MGTI01000146.1:0-7924 GCA_001799365.1 Desulfobacterales bacterium GWB2_56_26
CTGGTTATGGATCAACTGCGGCAGCATAAACGGCTGGAACGGTACGAATGGCAGCTTCGCCACCGGAACGGCAATCCCATCCACTGCATCGGCAATGCCGTCGGGGTGTTCGATGAGAGTGGCGAACTCCAGTATTGCCGCGGCTATATCTTCGACGACACCCGGCGGGTTCTTCTGGAAAAAGAGGTACGGCAGAGTCAGAAGATGGAGGCGATCGGGACGCTTGCCGGCGGCATCGCCCACGATTTCAATAATATCCTGGCTGGAATTATGGGGTACACTGAAATAATCCGGCGCGAAATGGCAGGCAGCGCGCCGCAGAGGGTGAATACCTACCTGAGCAACATCCTGTCCGCCGGTGAACGGGCCCGCGATCTCATCAAGCAAATCCTGACCTTCAGCCGTCAGTCGGAAGTGGAGCTGCGGCCGGTCCTGCTGCACCATGCGGTCGATGAGGCGGTTCGCCTGATGCGGGCTACTATCCCCATGACTATTGCCATAGAAAAGCAGCTCAACTCTCAGGCCACGGTCATGGCCGACCAGGGACAACTTCACCAGATCATCATGAATCTTTGTACCAACGCCTGCCAGGCCATGCCCCGGGGCGGGACGCTGACCATCGGTCTCGACGATGTCGCGCCGGACAGAGAGTTAACCGAACGATTCCGGCAGCTGGCTTCAGGCGATTATGTCCGGCTGCAGATCGCCGACACCGGCGAAGGCATCCCGGAAGAGCTGCGCGACCGTATCTTCGATCCGTTTTTCACCACCAAACCGCAGGGACAAGGTACCGGCCTGGGGCTGTCGATGGTTCACGGCATCGTCAAATCCATGCAGGGACTCATCACAGTAACCTCTGCGGTAGGCAAGGGGACCGGGTTCGATATCTACTTGCCGCAGCTGAGTCACGAGGCAGAACTTTCTTCAAGCACCCAGGAAGAAACGCCAACCGGCACGGAACATATCCTCTACATCGACGACGATCCCATGCTCGCCGAAATAGGCCGGGAGATGCTGCTCAGCCTGGGCTACCGCGTCACAGAATTTATCAGCAGTGTCGATGCCTTGCAGCATGTATTCCGGCATCGTCCCGACATCGATCTGATTGTCACCGATATGACCATGCCCAAACTGACCGGCCTCGATCTGGCGGAAAAGCTCAGAGAGCAGGATATTCAGGTGCCCATAATCATCTGCACCGGCAATATCAACGACCTCACCCACCCTCAGATGATCGCCCTAGGCATCTCGTACTGCCTGCAGAAGCCGATCACCATCAGCCATTTGGCTGCCAAAGTGCGCACCGCCCTGGACAATCGACGACGGACCCGGATTTGACGCAGCAACGCAATTAAACCCGGGTTGCAAGCCTCGAATTCGGGTAAGCCTTCCGTATCCCCACTTGGGGGTCAGTTATAGACTCGGGTGCGTTCCGCCACACTGCGGCATTCGTGGAGATCTTCCGCCCAGGAACAGCTTTTGTTCTTGGTGATTACAAAGCGGAGACCTCCTTTGGCGAGAGATCTTTCACTGATAACCTGCGGTGCAGGTTCTTGCTGGTTAAAGCAGGTGTCCGTTCGGTTTATTGAATATTCAATAAAACCTTTGATTAAGTCCAATTCGTCATCCAACATATTCTTTCCCCCCCAGAAAAGATTAATGGTTGCAAATATAGTGAAAAAGAAATGAAGAGTAAATGGGCGATATTACCTAAATCATATAGGTATTTATACCCACTGTTACAATATTTTAGGTAATATTAAATTGTTATATGCCTGTTTCGATACCTGCAGCTGTAAAAAACCTGCAAAAATAGTCGGTTTTCGCCAAAAGCCTGGCAATCATTATATGTTTTTGTGGCGGGTCGGCGGTCTTGGCGGTGGATGGAGAGCGATTTTCGGCTTGAAAAATCGGTACCCCGGCAAAAATGATCGGCCAGGGTACCGGAGACCTTGGGAATTGGCCACAGAGTCTTTCTAGAAATTCTTTTCAAGGCCGGCTAAGTCGATATTTTTCACAAACTGCATGAGGACGTCCGGAGAATCGATGTTGCTGCCCTCGAGCGTGACCGAGGTTTTCTCCCCCAGCTGGAAAGAAAGGGTACCGGTTTTGCCGGCAGTGTCGAAAATTTCCGTGCCGGTATATCCCTGGACGCGAACCTGTCTGCTTTGCTCCGACGAACCGGCATTCTGGTTCATTCCCGCCAAAAGAGATCCCAGCGCGGCCATTCCGGCCATTTTTCCGGTCATGCCGCCGATAGCGATATTCAGGTTGACGGAGGCGCCGCTGTCGCTTGCGTATTCCGCCGTGGCCCCGGCATTGCCGGCGATGGCTGCGGCCGCTCCCACACCTTGGGCCTGCTTGTTGACCAGGGTGAAGCCGGCGGGCGGCTCCGGAATATATTTGACCAGTCCTGCGGCGGTCAGCTCGTTGACTTTGGACAAGGCGTAATTGATTTCATCCACGGCCTTGCTGTAATTGGCTTCTTTGACTAATTTCTGGGCGGTCGTCAGGCTGTCGACCGCTTCGTCCTGAAGCTTCTCGGCAAAAGATGGCGTACTGAGGGAAAGAACAACGGCCATGGACAACAGAATTTTTTTCATCGCATACTCCTTGTTCAAAAATGAAGAAACGGTGCTATTGCATAAATTGCATTAACCTGATGAGCTCGGCAAAGTAGTCAAGAGTCAATTTTCCGGCGCTGTCGATATCCTCGCCGAGGGCGACGAAACCGTGATCCTTCAAAATGAAAAAACGGATCGCCCCGTCCATGAGTTCGACCGCCGACCGGGCAAGTTCCGGCGTACCGTACGGATGAAATGAGCGGGTCACCGGGATCTTCAGGTCGGCCGCATGACTGTTGATCAGCGCCGAATGGCCGTGGAGAATGGTATTGATCCCCGGCATGGCCTGGTACAGGGCATGATGGAGCAGGCTTTCGGAGGAAGGAGTGGCGGTGCCTTCGGTGATGAAGGTCCCGGAGGATTCGTCAAGGCCGGTCACATGGCAATAATTATCGGCAAGCAGCTGTTCTGTCGGAATCATGCCGGATCTGGTGATGATAAAAGACGAGCTGCCGGTGCGATAGGACTGGTTGCCGTACGCGCCTGCCGCATGCACCGGCGTAAGACCGAGCTGGGAAAACAGGTAGGCCCAGCGGTTCAGGTCGGCGAGGCGCCGGTCGTAATGGAAAATTTCCTTAACCTGCTGAAACTTGAATTTAACCCCCTGATATTTCTCCATATCTTTCCTTGGGATGGACGTGGATATTGCGAAGATGGCGACGAGAATAGCTCTTTTCAGCCGGTCACGTTACCTTTTTTGGTCGAATCCCGCAAATTATTAAGCAGTCGTCATCCGCGGAGAGATAATAGTTGGAGTCTAGGGTAGCTGAGTCTTCAGGAAGTTCAGCAATTGGGCAGGGAAAAGCCCCAGCAGGATGATGAAGGCGGCGGAAAGTCCCAGAATGGAAGTGGCCAGGACACCGATGTTTTCCCTTTCTTCGCCTGCGGCCTGCTGAAGATAGAGGGCGGTTACCACCCGCAGGTAATAGTAGATCGAGACGGCTGCGGTGAGGATGCCGATGATGGCGAGAGCATATTCGCCGGCCCGAATGGCCGAAGCAAAGATCAGGAATTTGCCGGTAAAACCTGCGGTGGGTGGAATGCCCGCCAGGGCAAACATCGCCACGGCGAGCACGCCTCCGGCAACCGGATGGGTGAAGCCGCGGCCGCGATAGTCGTCAAGCGTCTGGCCGCAGCCGCTGCCTTCCAGCACCCCGATCGCCCCGAAGGCCGCAAGGCTCATTATACCGTAAGCGATCGCATAGAAGGCCGCCGCCCGGAGGCCGCCGCCCTGGAAGGCGATCAGCGCCACCACCACATAGCCCATCTGGGCGATGGAGGAATAGGCGAGCATCCGGCGGATGTCGTTCTGGCGCAATGCCGCCAGGTTTCCGACCAGCATGGACAAGAGCGCCATGACGAAGAGCGGAACACGCAGGCCGGCAAGGCCCGCCGCATTCGTCCACAGCAAAATCAGCAGCAGGATCGCGGCTCCCTTCGATCCGCCCGAGAGGAAGGCGACTACGGGGGCCGGCGCAGCCTGATAGACATCCGGGGTCCAGAGGTGGGCCGGCACCAGCGAGAGCTTGAAGAAAATGCCGATCAAGACGCAGGCCCATCCTGCCAGGGCCACGGGGGCGACCGCACTTCCCAGAGTTAGCCGAACTGCCTCGCCGAGGTCGAGGCTCCCGGCGACACAGTACAGCAGGGAAATGCCGAAGGCCAGGAAGGCGGCGCTGACCACACCCATCAAAAGATATTTGAGCCCCGCCTCGCTTGAGACCGGTCGTCCGCGGTCGATGGCGGCGAGCAGATAAAAGCCGAATGTCATGGTCTCAAGTCCCAGAAAAATGATCAGCAGGTTGGTAGCGGAGGCTAAAGCCACCATGCCGAAGGCAGTAAAGAGAAGGGTGGCCGGATACTCCTCCCCTTTGATGCCGCGATACGCGTTATATCTGCCGGAAAGGACCAGCACGGCGGCAGTCATGAAGGCGAAGAACACCGTGAAGAGGCGCGTAAGGCCGCCCGCGGCAAGCCCCAGGGATGGGGCGGATACCACCGCCGGCACCTTCATCGCCCAGAGCCCCGCGCCAATGGCTGCAAGCGTCGCGAGGATGGTTCCCGCCGTCTGATTTCGCGTTATCGCGCCGTTCAAGAGCGTCAGGATTGCCCCGATTGCCAGGATCAGGAGCGGCAGGGCTATCGAGAGATCGTCCGGAGTCACTGTGTCCCTCCCGTGAGAATGTCTACCGGCATGGCCAGCATGTCGAGCAGCGGTCCGGGATGCAGACCGATGAAGATCGCCAAAATGGCGAGAATCGCCAGCAGCAGGATCTCCCGGAAATTCAGATCTATGATCGTGAACGCTTGCCGTTCTTCCTGGAACAGCAGACCCTGCACCAGCAGCACGGTATAGACGAGCGTTACGATCAGGCCGAGGAAAGCGCAGATCGTCGCTATCTGCGCAACCTTGTATGAACCGGCCAGGATCAGGAACTCGCCCACGAAGTTGTTCAGGCCGGGCAAACCGGCCGAGGCCATGGCAAAAAGCAGAAAGAAAGAGGAGAAGACCGGAGCCTTGCCCCACAGCCCGCCATAGGCGCCGATTTCGCGCGTCCCTGTCCTCGCCGCCAGCATGCCGACCATGGCAAAGAGCGCCGGCGTGGTGATACCGTGGCAGACCATCATGAGGATCGACCCGCCGAGCGCGACCGGCGTCCAGGCGGCGATGCCCAGGGCCACGAAGCCCATATGGCCGACGCTGGAGTAGGCGACCAGCCGCTTCATGTCCTTCTGTGCAAAGGCGATCCACGAACCGTACAGGATGCCGATGACTGCTGTTACGAGCAGCAGGGGAGTGAGCGTCCGGGCGGCTTCGGGAAAGAGCGGATAGCCGAAGCGGATCAACCCATACGCCCCGGTCTTCAGCAAGAGACCCGCCAGAACGATGCTGCCGGCCGTGGAGGCATCGGTATGGGCATCGGGCAGCCAGGTATGGAAGGGAAAGATTGGAAATTTGATGGCAAAGCTGAGCAGAAAGGCAGCGTACAGCCAGAGTTCGACAGTCGGATCGATGCTGGTCCCGAGGAGCGCGGTCAGGCCGAAGGAATAGACGCCGGTCTGGCTGCCGTGGATGAAATAGATGCCGATAATGGCGAGCAGCATGAGCAGGGATCCGGACAGAGTAAAGACAAAAAACTTTATCGCCGAATAGATCTTGCGGCCATGGCCCCAGATGCCGATCAGAAAAAACATCGGGATCAGCATCGCCTCCCAGAAGAGATAGAAGAGGAAAAGATCGAGGGCGAAAAACACACCCAGAATACTGCTCTCGAGCACGAGCAGGAATATATAATGTAAAGCCGTACGTTCAGTGATGGTGCGCCAGGAAGCCAGCATGGCGAGTACCGTGAGGAGCGCGGTCATGATCGCCATCAGCAGGCTGAAGCCGTCCATCCCTAAAGTGAAGCGGATGCCGAGGGCATCTATCCAGGGATAGTCTTCAAAGAGGAAGAACCCCGGCGGGGCCCCGGCTGCCGCCCCCGTCGTCGGTTGTCCGCCGGCGATGGACCACATCCCGCAGGCGACTGCCATTTCGACAATGGCGATTGCAAGAGCCGCACCCTTGGCCGCCTGCACGTGCCTGCCGAGCGGGATCAGGCAGAGGGAGCCGGCCAGGGGCAGCAGGATCAGGATGGTCAGGAGGGGGAGTGTCGTCATATCGTCATATCACCTCCCAATTCAACCAGGCGAACCAGGCGATCATGAGAGTTGCACCAGCGGCAAGACTCAACAGGTAGAGAGACACCCGCCCGCTGCCCCACCTGCCGATGATCTGCCCGGTACGGCCGAACCCTAACGCCATCCGGTCCAGCGAATCGTCGATAACGCCTTCATCCACACGCTGCCAGAGGACGGCGGACAGCCATTTGTACGGCCGCACCAGGAGAAAGAGGTAAAGAGCATCGAGGTACCACCCTTTCCTGAGAAAAACGGTCAGGGCCGTCGGCGGATGTTCCGCCGCGGCGATGTACGCGGCGCGATGCTCCCGGCCATAGAGCCGCGAGGCGACGCCGATCCCGAAGAGCGCAACGACGAAGGCTACGCCCTGCAGCAGCAGTTCGATTGCAGGAGAGTGAGGTTCGCCTGCCTCACCCGGCAGGGCGAGGAAGGCATCGAGCAGGCCGCCGCCCAGGTAGGCCGGGATATTCAGTACGCCGCCCGCGAGACTCAGAAAGGCCAGGGGGACGAGCGTCTTTTCCATAATCCGGGGCAGGAGGCCGAGAGGGGGTGGTCTTTTTTCTCCCCGCCGCATGGTGGCTGCACGATCTCCGAATACCAGAAACATCATACGAAAGGTATAGATGGCGGTGAGAAAGACGGTGAGCAGTCCTATCAGGTACAAGCTGGTGTAGAACGCCCCGCCTCGCGTCCAGGCGGCCGTCAGGATGCTGTCCTTGCTGAAGAAGCCGCCGGTCGGCGGGACTCCGGCAAGGCAGAGGGCGCCGGCCAGAAAAGGCCAGAAGGTACCCGGCAGCAGCCGGTAGAGCCCGCCCATGCGCAAAATATCCTGCTCGTGATGCATGGCCGTGATCACACAGCCGGCCGCCAGGAACAGCAGGGCTTTGAAGAAGGCGTGGATGAGCAGATGAAAGGTGGCGGCGGTGATGGCCCCGCAGCCGACGGCGAGCATCATGTAGCCGATCTGGCTGATGGTCGAGTAGGCCAGAATCCGTTTCAAATCACGCTCGACGATGGCGCAGGAGGCCCCGTAGAAGGCGGTGAGTACTCCTGTTGCGGCGATGGCCCCGCATACCGCGGCCGATGCGCCGATCAGCGGAAACATGCGCATCAGCAGGTAGACCCCGGCTGTGACCATGGTCGCCGCATGGATCTGGGCTGAGACCGGCGTGGGTCCGGCCATGGCGTCAGGCAACCATACCATCAGCGGCGCCTGCGCCGATTTGCCCATGGCTCCGAGAAGCATCAGCAGTCCCAGGGCGGTGATCGTTTCCATGGGAACCAGCTGACCCACTCGGTTTAATTCGGTGATGGACACAGTATTGAAGAGCTGGAACATCCAGACGATGGCGATGCCCAGGCCGATATCGCCGATGCGGGTCACGATGAAGGCCTTGCGCCCGGCGGTGGCATTCTTTTCCTCTTTATACCAGAACCCGATCAGGGCGTAGGAGCAGAACCCGACCCCCTCCCAGCCGAGATAGAGGAGGGGCAGATTCTCGGCCAGCACCAGCAGCAGCATGGCCCAGACAAAGAGATTGAGCAGGGCGAAATAGCGGATGTATCCAGGGTCGTCGACCATATAGCCGATGGAGTAGAGATGGATCAGGCCGCAGACA
>MGTI01000146.1:7931-12092 GCA_001799365.1 Desulfobacterales bacterium GWB2_56_26
TCATCAGGGTGAGCGAAAGCGAGAGCGGATCGAGAAAAAGCGTGATGGGGGCCTTGAGATCGAACAGGGTCAGCCAGGCCCCGATCTCCACCGCGGCAGGACCGGAATAGACTGCTGCGGCGAAGAGGGTTGCAGCAAAGCTTCCCCAGATCACCCCGCAGGCCGTGACTTCTACCACTCGGCGGGGCAGCAGGCGTCCCAGCAGGATACTGAAGACAGCTCCCAGAAGAGGCAGCAGGAGTATGAGGACAAGCGCCATTTTCAATCTTTCAGCTCCCGGAATTCATCGATGTTCACCGTCTTTTTCCGCCAGTGCAGATAAACGACCATTGCGAGCGCGAGAGAAACCTCCGCCGAGGTCATCGCCATGATCATCAGGGCGAAAATCTGGCCGTCGGCCGCGCCCCAGCGATGCGAGCCCGCCACAAAAACCAGCATGGCGGCGTTCAGCATGATCTCGATGCCGATCAGCAGCATGATCACGTTGGTCCGCCAGATCAGCACGCAGATCAAACCCAGTACGAACAGGATCGAAGCAAGCAGCAAAAGGTGCGTAAGCGGCACGATCATGGTCTGCGCCTCCTGCCCAGATACAAAGCGCCGACGATGGCAAAGAGCAACTGCATGGAAATTATCTCGATGGCCACGCCGTACCTGCCGAAAAGGGTGGCGGCAAAGTCCCTGATGCTCACCACCTGCAAAACGTCAGGCCCTTCTTCGGCCCCGCGGCCGATAACAAGCAGCACCAGCGAAACCAGGGTGATCCCGGCGAGCAGCAGGGCCGGAAGACAGTGGCGCAGGGTGGGGCGCCCCGCCTCCCCGGGATTCCCCAGATCGAGCATCATGACGACGAACATGAAGAGCACCATGACCGCACCGGCGTAAATGATGACCTCGAACATAGC
The DNA here is from genome assembly GCA_001799365.1 of Desulfobacterales bacterium GWB2_56_26. Taxonomy (GTDB): domain Bacteria; phylum Desulfobacterota; class Desulfobulbia; order Desulfobulbales; family Desulfocapsaceae; genus Desulforhopalus_A. The sequence continues at coordinate 8,837 of MGTI01000146.1, forward strand.
GATGAGCGGCGCCGCCAGGAGATAAAAGATCACGGCCAGCGAAAAAAACGAAGTCACCAGGTAGACGATGGCGTGCACCGGGTGTTTCTCGGCGATGGCGAGGATCGTCGCCACTACGGTGACCGTTGCCAGAATGTAGAAAAGGGCTTGTTCCATGTTCAACCGAATTACATGTTTTTCGATTATGTCTCTGTTTGCAGGTTATTTTTTCATTTTCAAATCTCACGGCTGCAGGCTGCGCATATCGAGCGGCGGTTCCTCGTTCAGCCCCTCGCCGCGGGGCTGGGTCACCCCGATTCCGGCGTGGCGGTAGAAGTTGTAATCGGGAGACTTGCCGCAGCCGTCGATGAGCAGGTCTTCCTTTTCATAGACCAATGACATGATATTCCGGGTGCAGAACTCATATTCCGGAGTCATCTGGATCGCCATGGTCGGACACGCCTCGGCGCAGAGACCGCAGTAGATGCAGCGGGCAAAGTTGATGCGGAACCAGGGTGCGTACCGCCTGCCGTCCTCCCTTTCCGCCGACTGCATCGAGATGCAATCCACCGGGCAGGCAGCCGAACAGAGATAGCAGGCGACACAGCGCTCGCCGCCGTCCGGGTCGCGCGTCAGCACAATCCTGGCCCGGAAGCGCGGATACGGGACGCGCTTGATCTCCGGGTACTGGATGGTGAGGGGGCGGCGAAAAATCCGCTTCCAGGTCGTCCACATCCCGAGCAGGATCCCTTTGGTGTCACGGATAATCGACATGGCAACTCCTCAGTCCTCAGTCCTCAGTCCTCATCCCTATCCCTTGCCCACCAGCAGAATGAACCAGCCGGTCGCCAAAATGTTGAGCAGGGCGACAGGGGTCAGCACCTTCCAGCAAAAATGCATCAACTGGTCATAGCGGAGCCTCGGCAGTGTCCCCCTCAGCCAGATAAAGAGGAATGCGAAGGCCAGCGCCTTGATCAGAAACCAGAGCACCGGCGGCAGCAGCGGTCCGTGCCAGCCGCCGAGAAAAAAGGTGGCCGCAAGCCCCCCAAGAGCAATGATGTTGATATACTCGCCGACGAAAAAGAGACCGAAGCGCAGACCCGAGTATTCGGTGTGAAACCCCGCCACCAGTTCGCCTTCGGCCTCGGGAATGTCGAACGGGATACGCCTGCATTCGGCCACGATGCTGATCAAAAAGATGAGGAAGGCGATCGGCTGGTAGAGAATGAACCAGCCCGTCTTCTGGGCATCGACGATCTCCGAGAGCTGAAACGACCGAGCCAGCATAACCACAGGAACAAGTGACAGGCCCATGGTGATCTCATAGGAGATCAACTGGGCCAGACCGCGGACGCTGCCCAAGAGCGAATATTTTGAGTTGGAGGCCCAGCCGCCCAGGGCCACGCCGTACACGGCGATGGAGGAAAAACCGATGAACAGCAGCAACCCCACATTCAGATCGACCACCTGCATTCCGACCGGGCGGCCAAAGAAGGTCAGCGGCGCGCCGAACGGAATGAGCGAAACGATCATGATGGCCGGGATTGCAGCCATGGCCGGGGCCAGGTAGAACAGCCACTTATCCGCTCCGGCCGGCTTGACATCCTCCTTGACCAGCATCTTGATGCCGTCCGCAATCGGCTGGAGCAGCCCGAAGGGTCCGACCCGGTTGGGGCCGAACCGTTCCTGGATCCTGCCCAGCAGCACGCGTTCGGCCAGCACCAGGTAAGCTGCCAGAAGCAGGATTACCATAAAGATCACGGCGATTTTGCCGAAAGCGAGTGCAATGTCGATCAGGTCGTAGCTCATTGCAGACCGTTGCCCTTTTCCTTGTCGTTGCCGCTGTCGTTAACGCGCGGGAAAACCATCAGACCATTGCCCTCCGCGTCCATTTCCCGTAACCTCTCCCATTTGCCCGAAAGTGGTTCGGCACCCTTCGTGCCCAGCCTTTTGACGATATCTGAAACGACCTTCCAGGCCGGACGCACATCGCCGCCGGGGGCCGTGGCGATGTGCTGCCGCGGCGGATGCAGTGTTGCAGGATTCATCCCCGCAATCGGCAGGCCGGCGTTCATCACCTTCTTGAAGCGCTGGGCGCGCCCTTCGTTGTTGATGTAGGTGCCGTCCATCTCCAGCCAGGCGGTGGTCGGCAGGACGAAATGGGCGGCCCGGACGGTATCTGTGTTGCGCCAGTCGAGGGCGGCAATAAATGGAATACCCTCAAGCAGTTCGGGCGGGATATCCGTCTCGACGGCGATAAGGCCTTTCACCTTGCCCTCGGCTACTGCCCGCGCAAACGGCGTCGACTCATGATCCCCTGCCAGCAGCGCCGTCCCGAAACTGTTGGGGCCGTCCAACAGGCAGGCGAGCTTTGCTCCGTTGGCCAGGGCCTGGGAGACGAGCCCTGCCGCCCTTTCGCCGGTGCCGCAGACGAGCACCTTTCTTTTTGCACCCTGGAGTGGGATGTCGGCAAGCGACGGCACGCTTTCCCAGGCAAAGGGCAGGTTTTGCGGTTCCTCCGCTGCTTCCTCCACCAGAAAGATCCTCGCCCCTTTGCGCCAGGCCTGTCGCACGGCCAGCGCCATCATCGGTCCGTCCTGCAGCAGGTCGCAGTCGACGATGGCGATAAGCCCCGCGGCCTGGACATCGGCCATGGAAGCGCTGGTCCCTTCGTTAAGATGCGAGATCGCCGCTGCCGTCCGCACCGCTTCCTCTTCGGACACGAAATAGCAGAGCGACCCTGCGCCGGTGGCACCCTGCAGGACGTGGAGCAGAGACGCCGCCTCCATCGAGAGGCGGGACGAGCCGACAATTGCAAGAGTCTCCCGGCCGTAAAGTTTGCCGATTTCCTTGATTCTCGCGGCCAGCTGGTCCACGGCCTCGTCCCAGCCGACCCGCCTGCCGTTCACCAGCGGATCTCTCGGTCGGTCCTGATCGTTGACCGATGCCTTGGAGAACCGTCCCCGGTCGCAGATGAACCAGCCGTTGATCGTATCGTTCCGTCGGGCCATGACCTTCAGCAGTTCCCGATACCTCGCGGCCGGCAGGGTATTGCAACCCAGCGAACAATGCGGACAGATGGAAGGGGAAATGTCGTAGTCCCAATAGCGGGCCCGGAAGCGGGCGGTCTTGTCGGTGAAGACGCCCGTCGGACAGATGTCCACCAGATTGCCGGAGAAGGGTGATTCCAGCTGTCCGTCTTCGGCCCGCCCATAATAGACCCGTCCGGCGCTGCCCATGGCGCCGAAGTCTTTTCCCCCCGCATACTCCTGGTAGA
>MGTI01000147.1 GCA_001799365.1 Desulfobacterales bacterium GWB2_56_26
CCGGCAGGGTGTGCACCAGCCGCAGGACTCGCGGGCAAAGAACCGGATCAGGTTCAGGGTGGCGGCAACCATACAGGTGTCCTGATCGAAGACCACGATGCCGGCAGTGCCGAGGCGCGAGCCGGCCCTGGCCACCGGATCGAAATCCATCTGGATGGGTAAATGCTCGGCGGAGAAGTAGGGGGTGGAGGCCCCGCCAGGCAGACAGGCCTTGAACCGGCTACCCGGCCGCATGCCGCCGCAGGTATTGTCGATGATCTCGTCAAGCGGCATGCCGAGCGGCAGCTCGAAGCAGCCGGTCCGTGCGACATGGCCGCTGATGCAGAAAAGCTTCATCCCTGCCCCTTCAGGCGTTCGCGCGAGACCATTGAACCAGGTGGGGCCATTTTCGATGATGCTCGGGACATTGGCGAGACTCTCGACGTTGTTGACCACGGTGGGGCCGCCCCAGAGTCCCTTGATCGCCGGGAAGGGTGGCTTCACCCGCGGGTTGGCCCGCCTGCCTTCCAGGGCGTTTATGAGCGCCGTTTCCTCGCCGCAGATGTAGCGTCCGGCCGAAACATGGACATCGATGTCGCAGGAAAAACCGCTGCCCAGGATATTTTCGCCAAGGAAGCCCGCTTGTCGACACTCTGCAATGCCCCGGCGCAGGTTGACGGCTGCCTGCTCGTAGCCGCGCCGGATAAAGATGAAGGCGTGCCGCACGCCGATGGCATAGGAGGCGAGAACCATCCCCTCCAGCAGGGAGTAGGGATTGGCCTCCAGCAGCACCCGGTCCTTGTAGGTGCCCGGCTCCATCTCGTCGCAGTTGCAGATCAGCCAGCGGGGGCCGGGAGCATTGCGGGGAACGAAGGACCACTTCCGGCCGGTGGGGAAACCGGCGCCGCCTCGGCCGCGCATGCCCGAGTCTATCACCGCCTGCTGCACCTGGTCCGGCGAAAAGTCTTTCAGACCTTTGGCCAGCGCCTGGAAACCACCTTCGTTACGATATTCGTCGAAGGTGACGCAGCGTCCGGGTTTGTTATGTCGGAAGAGCGGTTGTTCCATCGTTTCTTTTTATGCAAGGTGCGTAGGGGCGAAAAATCTTTTGCCCTGATCGTCTGGCGAAAGATTTTTTCTCCCTACATTTTTGCCGATTCTCTTTCCTGCTCAAGAACTCCGAGCGCAGTTTCCAGCGTCAGTCTTCCGTAAAGATTGTCCCCGACCATCATCGTCGGCGCGTCGCCGCAGTTCCCCAGGCAGCAGCAGGGCAGCAGGGTGAACATGCCCTCCGGGTCAGTGCCGCCGACCGGAATGCCGAGACGGGCGGCGAGCTGGCCCAGCAGGCTTTCGCCGCCCATGGCCCAGCAGGAGATGGAGTCGCAGACGTGGACCACCCGCTTGCCCACCGGCCGGCGATAGATCATCTCGTAAAAGGTGGCCAGTTCCTCGACCTGCAGCGGCGAGATGCCAAGCAGCTGCGCAGCCTCCGCGACGGCCTCGTCGGTCAGCCAGCCGTAGTGGGCCTGCAACTCCTTCATCACCGTCACCGCAGCTTCACGCGGAGTGATCGAGGCGGCGATATGTTCGGCAAGAGCCGTTTTCAGTTGATCAGGAATCATGTCTTTCACCTGTCTATGTCGGCCAGCACATAGTCGATCGAGCCGAGGATGGCGAGGAAATCGGCGATCAGCCAACCTTTACTCATCACCGGCAGGGACTGAATATGAGCAAAGCTCGGCGTGCGGATGCGCATCCGGTACGGGACGTTCAAACCGTCGGAAACCACGAAATAGCCGTTTTCCCCTTTGGGAGCCTCGGTCGCGCTGTAGTTCTCGCCCCGCGGCGGGGCTATGCCTCGGGTGGAATTGACAAAATGATGAATCAACGACTCGATGTCCTGCAGGGTGTCTTTTTTCTGCGGCAGGACATAGCGGTAGTCGTCGGTTATCCAGCGGCCTTCCGGCATGTTTTCGAGGCACTGGGCGATAATCCTGAGGGACTGCCTGATCTCCTCCACCCGCACCTCATAGCGGGCCCAGCAGTCGCCGCCTTCGGCTACGGCGATCTCGAAGTCGAAGCGGTCGTAGCCGCCGTAAACCATTTTCTTGCGCAGATCCCAGGCAAAGCCGCAGGCGCGCAGGTTGGGGCCGCTCACCCCCCATTCCATAGCCTCGTCAAGGCTGATCGCGCCGACACCCTTGAGGCGGGCCTTGAAAATCGGGTTGTCCTTGAGAAGATCGTCATATTCCTTCATGCGGCCGGGCATCCAGGCCAGGAAATCGCGCACCGGTCCTTCCCAGCCGCGGGGCAGATCCTCGGTAACCCCGCCGATACGGAACCAGGCGGGATGCATCCGGCCGCCGGTGATCATCTCGACGATGTCGAAGATCTTCTCCCGGTCGGTAAACATATAGAAGACCGGCGTCATGGCGCCCACATCGGCGGCATAGGTGCCGTACCAGACGAGGTGGCTGGCGATGCGGAACAGTTCGGCCAGCATGACCCGGATCACAATTGCCCGATCCGGTACCTTGATATTGCAGAGCCGTTCGACGGAGGTCAGATAGGCCAGATTATTCTGGACGCCTGCCAGGTAATCGATCCGATCGGTATAGGGGATAAACTGGTTCCAGTGCTGCCGTTCGCCGATCTTTTCGGCCGCGCGGTGGTGATAGCCGATGTCGGCATCCATATCGACGATCTCTTCGCCTTTCAGCTTCAATATAAAGCGGATGATGCCGTGGGTACCGGGGTGCTGGGGGCCCAGATTCAGGATCAGGGTTTCGTCGTCGACCCGCTCGAAATATTCGACGGCGGCCAGCGACTGGTGGCGGCGCGCGTCTTCTATGGTGTAGGGGGCCATTTCGGTTGCCTGGAAGGGATGCTCTTTCCGTAAGGGGTGCCCCTCCCAGTCCGGCGGCATGAGGATGCGCCTGAGCTTGGGGTGCCCGGCGAAGCGGATGCCGAACATGTCGAAAACCTCCCGCTCGTACCAGTTGGCCGCCGGGAAGACCGAGGTGACGCTCGGCACCTCCGGGAATTTGCCGGTCAGCTCGGTCTTGATGCGGATATACCCCGGGGTCTCGAAAGAGAGCAGGTGGTAGTTGAGGGTGAAATCGGGGTACTTTTCGCGTTCGCGGCGGCAGGATTCGTCGACGGCGGCAATATCTTCCAGCCGCCGAAACGGGTTGGTGGGGCGGCTTTTCAGGAAAGCCAGCACCTGCGGCACGATTTCGGAAGAGGCGCGGTAGGTGAGCATATCCGTGGCCGTGCCGTCTATGGTTACCTGGCCCGCAAACGCCGCTTCCAACTCTCCTGCCAGGCCGAAGTCGGGATAATCGTGACGGGTCGCGGGCGGCCGCCACATGTCCTCGGTGCGGGACAGCCAGAAGTGTGGCTGCCTGACCGACGTGCCGCGTTTGTGAATTCCGGCCATCCCCGGACCGCGGGTGTCGCGTGATTTGGTCAGGCCGTCTACCAGCACCGGCCCTTGGGTGCCTTCCGTTCCCCCTGCCATATGGAGGACCAGTCGGGCAGGATGCTCCTCCTTACGGATTTTCTCCTGCAGCATGATCAAGCCCTGGAGAAAGGCCTCGGGCCGAGGCGGGCAACCGGGAATATAAACGTCCACCGGCAAAATCTGGTTGATGCCCTGGACCACGCTGTAAACATCGTACATGCCGCCCGAGTTGGAGCAGCTGCCCATCGATACCAGCCAGCGCGGCTCAGGCATCTGCTCGTAGAGACGTACTATCGACGGGGCCATCTTCTTGAAGATGGTGCCGGAAGTCACCATCAGGTCGGCTTCGCGCGGGGAGCCTCGCAGCACCTCGGCACCGAAACGGGCGATGTCGTGGCGGGAGGTGAAGGCCGCCATCATCTCGACAAAACAGCAGGAAAGCCCCCAGAACAGCGGCCAGAGCGAATTGGCCCGGCTCCAGTTGATGATGTCGTCCAGGCGGGTGAGCAGGACATTGTCGGGGATGTCACTCTGCATCGTCCCTCCGTAGTAATCTGGAGGGACCCCACTCCAGCCCTCCCTTCAGCCATATCCAAACCAGTCCCAGCAGAAGAGCCACGATGAAAAAGGTGATGTGGATCATCCCTGGCAGACCCAGCATATCCCAGGCGACGGCCCAGGTGAAGATGAAGGCGGTCTCCACGTCGAAGACGATGAAGAAGATGGCGACCAGATAAAAGGGGATGAACAGAGGGAGCCGGGCGGTCCCTGTAGGAATGACGCCCGATTCGTAGGCCATCGCCTTATTGGGATTGGTTTTTTTTGTCCCGAACCACCAGGCGGCAAGCAGCATCCCTCCGATCAGGAGAAGTGTGGCAAAGGTGTAGATGAGCAGGGCATAGTATTCTGGCAGTGGTTGCATGGAATCCTTGCAAGATAAAGCTGATCTACTTGAATACTGTGAAGTTACGCAGAGAAGCTCCGGGAAATACCCTTGCATGTAGGAAGAGCTTTTGTATGGTTAGGATACCTCCTCGGAAGAATTTATGCAAACTCTTCTTGCCTGACCTTCTCAGGTATGATCGGCTCTGTGCGACCCTCGTGCACAAGTACCCATTTTCATGAGGTGCAGTAGGGGCGATCCTTCTTATTTCAGCTAGTATTTCATCAGGGCGATTACAAGGATCGCGCCTATGGGTTTTTAAGGATTCGTGAAGGTATTTCCCCCATTGTGGGGAGGGTAGGAGTAAACGATGAGTCGGGCGAACTGCGGTGAGATGTCTTACAGGAATCTTGTATATCGGAATAATGCAGTGGGAAAGCAAAATGATTCCCACTGCATCAGGTAATCTTCATTGACGTTTTTCATGCGCGATCCTCGTGATCGCCCATGTTGCGTCAGTCGTCGGCGGCTCCCGGCAACAGCTTACTTTTCTTTGCGCAGTCTCGACATAGCCAGTTTCAGGCTGGTCTGCATCCGATCGATAGCCTGAGCGAGAGAGCCGATTTCATCCTTGGCCGAGGTGTCGATGTTGATGTCGAGTTCACCCTTGCTCATGCGCTCTGCAGCATCGGTCAGGTTGACGATTGGCCGGGTAATCTGTTTGGCTACGATGGTCCACACCCAAACCGCTGCCGCCAGGGAAATAATAAAGACCCCGAGCAACAGAAATGTGCTCCGGATGGCAGCAGCTTTGAGTTTGGTGCTTGATTCGAGAAACTCATCTTCGGCGGAACCCGCGCCAATAACCCAGTCCCAAGGTTCAAAATAGACAACTCGGGCAATTTTCATCCGCGTCTCAAGTTCGCCCGGATTCTTCCAGGGGTAGTGGTGCTCGGCAATTTCACCAGGTTTGAGTGCCTTTGCTTTTTTAATCATTTCTTGTATAAACGGATTTCCGGCATCATCCTTGGAGTTGAGGATATTTTCACCGTCCCGTTTTCCCTGCTGCGAAATGACATAATTGCCTTTGCTGTCGAGGACCCAGACATACCCGGTTTTCCCTACCACCATGTTCAATATCGTCTGCCTGAGGCTCTTCACTCGTTCCAGCGGTATTCCCACATACAGCATGCCGATTATTTTATTGGCGGAATCCCGAATCGGTTCATAGGCGGTGATATACTCGGCGTTGACCACGTAGGCTTTGCCGACAAAAGTCTCGCCTTTCAAGACAGCGGCAACGACTGGATTCTGCTTGCCATCCGGTTCGGTGCCGGGGATGAAGGTGCCGATTGCCCGAGTTCCCTCCTTTTTCAGAACGTTTGTGGCAACTCGAAGCATATCTCCCGTCCCGTTCATACGTTGAAAAATCGTACAGGTTACATCGACAAGATCGCGAACCCGATCAACCACTAGAACATTGTCGAGCGGATTGGATATTTGTCCGAGCCAGGTATTTCCCACTTTCATCTGGGGCAGTTCAATCGATGTAGGTGCAAGCGAAAATTGGTTGACCGCATCCCAGCGCACGGTTTTTTCATCAAATGAGAAACCGCCGTTTTTGGCGGCGATCTCGCGGGCGACATTCAGGGAATTCTTAATATTGATCTGGTTGACGTCCTGATGCGATTGAACCAGGCCATAGACGGATTTGACGAGATGATCGAGATCATTGTAAGCCAGATGGCTTGTCTCTTCTATGGTGTTATTCAGAATGAGCTTGTTCTGAATAAAGGTTATGGATGCGACGATTAATTGTGGAATAACCACCAGGAGGCATCCGATGATGAGCATTTTCGATTGGATTTTCAATGTCTTGAACATGTGCGGGTCCGTTTTGATTTTTTAACGATTTTAACCACTTGATCTTAGACGCTGGGACAACCATGGTTGCATATCATACTGGAAAACAATGATACGGCAAGCTCTTTTCTTTTGGAAGAGAATGAAGAATGGTTTGGTGGGTGAATTCCTGAAAAGATATTTTTGAAATATTGCGAGTTGTTCCAAATCCGATCACAAGATTAAACTTAAAGTAATTCGTGAAAATTCAATAATGGTTGAACACGAATACAACACAACATATTCGAGAGGCAGTGGTTGGTAAATGTGTTCAATACGTCTGACAAGGCCCTGTTTGTTCCACCAAATATTGATTTTGTTGTGGATTAAAATATGAGACAACAATCCGCAAATAGAGAAATTGAGTGAAAGAAAATTAAAATACAATATAATGATAGGATTGTTTGATCACGTGTTGACAAAGCAAGAGTCGCCGCACCGATTCGATGTTTCAGATTTTCGTATTCATGTGAGGGTTCCATGTACGAACACAAGAAGGTCGACGAGGTTGTACTGTATTGCGTCTTTTTTCTTTCCGGTGTTTCCGCTCTCATCTACCAGGTGGCCTGGCAGCGACTGCTCTTCGGCACCTTTGGCGTCGATGTAGAGTCAATCACCATTGTGGTCTCGACCTTCATGCTCGGCCTCGGTTGCGGAGCATTGGCCGGAGGACAGCTCGCCGACCGCTTTGGCGGTCGTGTCATCCAGCTCTTCGCTCTCTGCGAGTTGGGTATTGGTCTCTTCGGGGCTCTGAGCCCTTTTCTGATTCCGGCGGTGGGTGAACGGTTCATGCAATGCCAGCTCCCGGTGATTGCCCTGGTGAACTTCCTGCTCATCCTCCTGCCGGCGACGTTCATGGGGGCGACCCTGCCGATGCTGGTAGCTCACCTTTTCCGCCGCACCGGCAATGTGGGGATATCTATCGGCAGTCTCTATCTTTTCAACACTCTCGGCGCCGCCCTCGGGGCCTTTGCCACCGGCACCGTGCTCTTTGTCGTGCTTACCCTCGATCAGGCCATCTACCTCGCAGCTGCCGGAAACTTCGCTGTGGCCACCATTATCTTCCTTGGTCTGCGTCGGGAGGTGACGGCATGATCCGGGCCGCTCGGTTGCTTTCGTTTCTTACGGGGTTTCTGAGTCTCAGCCAGGAGATTCTTTGGGTGCGTTTTGCCGGCTTCAGTTATCACGGCGCACCGCAAGCCTTCGGCATGATCCTTGGCCTCTACCTTTTGGGTATCGCCGTGGGTGCGGGAATCGGTAAGAGATACTGTAGTTCAGGACATAATCTCTTCCGAGTTGCCGGAATATTGCTGTTTACTGCAGGGGTTCTCGATGCCTTCTTCCCGTTCCTTGCGACAGAGGCTTTTGGAGTGAGTAATACGATGGGGACTGTCGTACTTTTTGCTTGCGTGGTGATAACTTCGCTCATCAAAAGCAAGATTTTTCCCATCGCCCACCACTTAGGGGCAGCGACCAGCGGGGGGAAGGTTGGTTCATCGGTTTCCAAGGTCTATTTCGCGAACATTGTCGGTTCGACCTTTGGGCCGCTGGTAACGGGCTTCGTGCTCCTTCAGGTTCTCACCCTCCAACAGTGCTTCATGCTGATGGCCGGGCTCACTCTGTTGACAGCCGCGTATTGCTGGCACGTAGCGGCAGCCCCTTCGCGACGCTTTGTTCTTGCCGGCAGCATAGCTGTAACCATTCTCCTGCTCCTGCTGCCCGGCGTGCTTCTGCCAAGGCTGGTCGCGGGCACCAGCAGTTATTTCCAAGGGACCTTCAGGAGCGCTGTGGAAAACCGTTACGGCATCATTCATCTGCTCGATACGCCTGATGGCGATGTCACCGTATTTGGCGGCAATGCCTATGACGGGACGCTGAACATCGACTTCATGCGCGACAGCAACTGGATTTCGCGACTCTATGCCCTCGCTACCGTGAAGCCGAAGCCCGCGCGGGTGCTCGTTATAGGCATGAGCGCAGGATCCTGGACCCGGGTGCTCTCCAGCTTTCCAGGTGTGGAACGTATCGACGTGGTTGAGATCAATCCCGGTTATAAGGAAATCATCGGGCAGTACGCTGCCGTTAGTCCACTGCTCAACGATCCTCTCGTGCATATGCACTTCGATGATGGACGCAGATGGCTGAAACGGCATCCGGGGGAAACCTATGACCTGATCGTCATGAATACTACCTTTCACTGGCGTGCCTACAGCACCATTCTGTTGAGCCGCGAGTTCCTGGGCCTTTTGCGGGAACACATGAACCCGGATGCGGTACTCGCCTACAACAGCACCTTTTCCTGGGACGTGTTCAAAACCGCATCGGTTGTGTTTCCAGAGGTGTACACGTTCGGCAACTTTGTGATCGCAGGCGAGAAGCTCACGCTGCCGCCGGAGGAAGAAGCCATTGCCCGCATGGCTGCACTCACCCTCGATGGCCGGCAGATGCTGGAGACGAGTAAGCCGGAGGTGCTGTTAAAGCTTCGCGAAACGATTCACAGATTCGAACCATTTGCGACAGTCTGTGACGAAAAGGAAAAGAGTGGCCACCGGCCGCTCGAGGTCATCACCGATCAGAACATGCTCACCGAGTTTCGGTATGGAAAATCTATCTTCTTCGCAGCCGAACGTTAGATCAGTCGAGGATGGTGTGACGGATGGGTGAGAGAGGGTGTTGAAAGAGTATTAAACAAAAAGAAAAACGGCACTTTCCGAAACCATTCCAGTTTCAAAAAGTGCCGTAATTTCATTGGTGCCTAGAGCCGGGGTCGAACCGGCACGCCCACAAGGAGCACGAGATTTTAAGTCTCGGGTGTCTACCAATTCCACCATCCAGGCAAGTTGGTTGCTTTTACCACAACCCCTTCTTTATTGTCAATCTTGTTGAGAATCGCAGGGATGAGAAATTCCGGACGCTGAGTGCGTCAGATCGTCATGTCGGCCTGGCGGATAATGGCCAGCATGTCCCGTACCGCTCGGTCGAGACCGACGAAGACCGCCCGGGCGATGATCGCATGGCCGATGGAGAGCTCCTCGACGGTGTCGAGTTCGGCAATCGGGGCGGTATTGTAATAATTCAGGCCGTGGCCGGCGCAGACCCGCAGACCCATCCGGGCCGCTTCCTCGGCGGCCGAGGAGAGCAGCATGAATTCGTGGTTGCGCTCGCTCTCGTTCTTCGCGTCGCAGTATTTGCCGGTATGGAGCTCCACGAAGGTCGCACCGATTTCATTGGCGGCGGCCAGCTGGGCGGGATCGGGATCGGCAAAGATCGAAACCGGGATCGACTCCCTGGCCATCTTTTCAATGACCTTGGCGATCTTCTTTTTCTGGGCAAGGACGTCGAGGCCGCCTTCCGTAGTCAGTTCCTCGCGTTTTTCCGGGACCAACGTCACGAGATCCGGCTTGAGGTCGAGAGCAACAGTGATGATGTCCTTATTGGCCCCCATCTCCAGGTTAAGCTTGGTCTTGATCGTCTGGCGCAACAGCTGGAGGTCGCGGTCCTGGATATGGCGGCGGTCTTCGCGCAGGTGGATGACGATGCCGGAGGCTCCGGCCATCTCGCAGATCGCGGCGGCGGCTACGGGATCGGGATCGGCGATACCTCTTGCCTGTCTGATAGTGGCAACATGGTCAACGTTGATAGCGAGTTTGGTCATCGTTGTTCTCCTGTGATTTTTCACCTTGTCCAGCAGTTCTTGTTCTTTTACCAGCATCGCCTGTTCGTCGGCTGCGGAGCGTTCATGATCATGCCCTAGCAGGTGCAGCATGCCATGAATCGTCAGCCACGTCAAACGCTCAAAGAGGGTCTGGCCGAATTCGATCGACTCCCGAAGGGCGGTGTCCACCGAGATGACGATGTCGCCCAATTCCTTTACGGGAATCGAGGCGAGAGACTCGTCCGCTCCTTCGGCAAAGGGAAAGGAGAGGACATTGGTGGGCTTGTTTTTTCCCCGGTAGTGATTGTTGAGGCGGGTCATCTCCCGGTCGTCGACCAGGAGCATGCTGACCGTATGGTCGGCGACCCCGCACTCGGTCAGGAGCCGGTCGGCGAGTCGGATCAGCCGCCGGACGTCGACGGCCACCCCGGCGGCGGGGTATTGATTGGTAAGATCGGTCGGCACGGTTTCCTCTACTGTTTCTCGTAGGCGTTGATGATCTTCTGGACGAGGGGGTGCCTTACCACGTCTTCCTTGCCAAACGTACAAAACTCAATCCCGTCGATATTGCCGAGGATTTTCTTGGCCTGCAGCAAACCCGATTGATTTTTGAGCGGCAGGTCGACCTGGGTGGTATCGCCGGTGATGACCGCCTGGGAGTCGAAGCCGATGCGGGTGAGGAACATCTTCATCTGCTCCCGCGTCGTGTTCTGGGCCTCGTCGAGGATAATAAAGGCGCTGCTGAGGGTTCGCCCGCGCATGAAAGCGAGAGGCGCAATTTCGATGATTTCCTGCTCGATGAGGTCGGAGGACTTCTCCGGGCCGAGCATGTCGTTCAGGGCATCGTGCAGGGGACGCAGGTAGGGGTTGACCTTCTGTGCCACATCGCCGGGCAGGAAGCCGAGTTTCTCGCCGGCCTCGACCGCCGGCCTGGTCAGGATGATCGAGCGGACCTGGCCGCTGGTCAGCGCCGAGACGGCCATAGCCACGGCCAGATAGGTCTTGCCGGTTCCGGCCGGACCCAGGCCGAAGACGATGTCGTTGTTGCGGATCGCCTCGATATATGCCTTTTGATTCCTGGTCTTCGGCGACACCACTCGGCTCTGCGTGGTGACGAAGACCTTGTCGAGAAAGATCTTGTCGAGCCGGGCCTTGGGCGTCGATTCGAGGATTCTGAGGCCGAAGGCGAAATCGGAACTGTAAACGGGATATCCCTTGCCGATGAGGTCGTAGAGCTGGTTCAAAAGATCCGTCACCAGTTCGACCTCATGGGCAAGTCCTACGATTTTCAGGTTGTTGCCTCGGGCGTGGATAGTTACGCCGGAGCATTTCTCTATTGCCTGGAGGTTTTTGTTGAGAGCTCCATACAGTGAAATGGCTTTATTGTTATCAACAAAATGAAGCTCTCGATCGATCAGGTTGGCATTCATATATACGGCTATTTAATCCCCTTTTTTTGCAGTTCTTCGTTAATGATTTGCTGAAAACCTTCAAAAGTACGTTGTTTTGGCACGCGACCGTTGATAAAGATCGTGGGTGTCCCGGACACTCCGGCATTTTGCGCCTCGGCGAGATCCTTCTGGACTTTTGCCTGGATTTCGGGCGAGGCCATATCTCTTTCGAACTTCGCCATATCGAGCTTGAGATCGACAGCAATCTGTTTGATCCCCTCGTCGCTCAACTTTTTCTCGGCAAAGAGCCGGTCGTGAAATTCCCAGAACTTGCCCTGCTCATGGGCAGCGAGAGCAGCCTTGGCAGCCGGTTCGGCAAATCTATGCATTTTGAGCGGCATGTTCTTGAAGGCCAGTTTGACCGTTTTGGGATTCTTGGCCACCACCTCGTCCAACAGAGGAATGATCTGGCGGCAGTACGGGCACTCGAAGTCGGTAAAGAGCGCAAGGGTCACAGGCGCGTCGGCCGGACCCTTGAAGGGGGCGCCGGTGGTATCGACATCGACAACAAAGGAGACGGCCATAGAACTGAAGGTCTGTTTGGCGTTATTGACGAGGTACAGTATCTCCCCCTGCGGGGTGATATCGATATTCGAGACACCTTCCTCGACCGGAATGCTGCCCTGCAGTTGCCCCAGATTGTTATAAACCTGCACCTGCTGTTTGTCGTTCAGGATATAGGTGAAGCGTCCGTCAAGGGAATTGACCATATCCAGGGTCTTCCCCGAGGTGGCCCAGTTTTGCTGAACTTTCCACTCGACTCGGTTGTTCTGGCCACTTTCCGGAACGGCCGTGGCGCTCGCCGCAGAGCTGATGAGAAGAGAGGCCATACAGCAAGCACACAATCTGGTAATTTTCATAAAAGCCCTCGTAAGGTATTAATTTTCAAAGGTTAACAGCAATTATTCGATTTTCCGGCACCTGAACAATAGCCACTCTCTGGTCATTTCGCAAGGTTGCCTCTCTGTAACGCCTGGATTGCCAGGTATTTCTTGATGAAAAGGGGATAATTGGAAAAAAAGAAGTGGTAACCTCCGGGTCGGGATGGTATTTATAACAACTTTTTCTGGCGTTCTTTTGGCCTGCGAAGATCCGGACTTGACGGTTCGGGTCGGGTGAATTAATTAGTAGCGATTCGTTGGGTCGTGCAATCATATCGAAAATATTGGTTGCGAGGGTGGCGGAACTGGTAGACGCACTAGACTTAGGATCTAGCGGGTAACCGTGGGGGTTCGATTCCCCCCTCTCGCACCATTTTAATAAAGACAAGGAGTTAGCTGGTAACGGCTGACTCCTTGTCTTGTTTCTGATGGGTCAAATTTGAGGACACTTGAAGGCCACGTCTCAAGGTCCTCTATCTCCGTTTTCCTCACTTCCCGAAACAAGGTTGCCAAAGGTGCCTCAGAAAAGAGATGCCTAACTTGTTGCTGGCTTGTAAGCTGACAAGAAATGGACAATGTTGTAATAATCTAAAACCGGTCCCCGGCAGTTTCTCGGTTGGCGATACGAATTGAAACTCCGATAGGCTGGAACCTGGCTTGGCAAGTTGGTTGCTCTTGTGAATGATCTGCAGGAGGAGGTCCATATGAGTGATTTCTTGCATGCATTCACCTCACGCATGGCTACCTCGATCATTTTGGCGCTCACTCTGTTGCTGCCGCCCCTGCCTGTTGCAATGGCCGCTGCCGACGCCGCCGAACCGCTGGCGGGTCCGACGAAAGAAGTGGCCGATATGGATATTGAGGAACTGGTGAAGGTGAGGGTTTCCCCCTTCGACGTATCCACCCAACTCGACAGCGGTTACCGCGCGTCGAACTCCGTCTCAGGCTCCCGCCTCGACACGCCGATCCGGGATCTCCCGTTCGCTATTCAGGCATTCACCAAGTCGTTCATCAAGGACCAGAAACCGGTGAACATCTTCGACGTCGCTCGCTACTCGCCAGGCGTCACCTATCGCAGCAACGACTTCAACGAGGGTAACGCCAACCTCGCCATCCGAGGCTTCGCCGTCAGCTCTACCCCCGGCAACACCCAGATCCTGCGCGACGGCTTCCACGGCCCCTCGATCTTCGACTTTACCAACATCTCCCGTGTAGAGGTAGTTAAAGGCCCGGCCTCGTTTCTTTACGGCCAGGTTGCTCCCGGCGGCATCGTCAACATCATCACCAAGAACCCGCAGCCCGAATTTGCCGCCACCGCCGACGCCCGCTACGGTTCCTACGGTCAATACCGATTCGATGGCGACGTGACCGGACCGGTGTCGCAAACGCTCTTTTTCCGGCTCCCGACCTCCTACGATCAGGACATTCACTACTGGGAACCCTACGACGCTCATTCCTGGGACATTGCCCCGTCGCTGCTCTGGATGCCGCACGAACGCTTAAGCGTTTCGCTCAAGTATGAACACTTCTACAAGATCGAGGAGCCGCAGGTCATGCAGAAGCCCGGCTACAACCGCCAGCGGGGCGTCGTGCCGACCCTGTCCGACCCCAATCTTTCGGGCGTCGATGTGCCCGGCCTGCCGGACGACTGGAACAGCATGTCCAACGCGGATTTTCGCGAAAGCGAAACCAACGGCCTGAACGCCTGGATCGACTTCAAGGCGGGCGACCACTGGAACCTGCGCACCGGCTACTCCCACCAGGATTACGAGGTCGATGCGCTCTTCTCCGGCAATCTGGGGATGGCCAACAACAGCACGTTCCTGCAGGGCCGTCGTTTCAGAGGGCAGACCTACACCAACCGGGGCGACACCGGCGAAGCCCAGGCGGTCGGTAAGTACGAGTTCCGCGGCACGAGCCTGCGCCTGCTCTTTGGCGGACAGTATGTCGACCGGAGTTTCGATAACTGGGCCGCCCAGGCGCCCAACGATCCGGCGCTCGGCAGCGACCCAACCGCCTCGCCGCTGCCGCTCTGGGACCTGAGAGATCCTTCCACCTGGAACCGCGTCGTCACGATTCCCCGCTCCGCACTCACCGAGAACGCGACGGACAGGACCACCGACTCTATGGACAAGTCCGTTTACGGCGGCACCACCTTCGGTTTTTTCGACGATCGGCTGTTTGTGCTTGCCGGCTGGCGTCAGACCTCGACGGAAAGCCGGCTCACCGACCTCGTGACCGGACAGGCAGAACCGCGGATCACCGCCAGCGCGGGCACGCCCCAGTACGGCGTACTCTACAAGCTCACGCCGGAGGTTTCGCTGTTTACCTCCTATGCCGAATCGTTTGTTCCCGGCACGCAAATCCTCAACCATCCTGATGGGACGACCAGCCCCGCAGCTCCGACCGAGGGGGAGGGCTACGACATCGGCCTCAAGACCGATTTGTTCGACGGCCGTCTCTCCGGCACTCTGACTTTCTTTGACATCCGCAACCAAAACATCGTCAACGACTTCGCTGAAACAGACTCCTCCGGTGCAGTGGTTATCTCCAACGTCCAAAGCGGCGAGCAGCGCTCCCGCGGGGTTGAGTTGGACACCACTGTTACGGCGACGGACCACTGGCAACTCTATCTTTCCTATAGTTACATGGATGCGCGGATCACCGAGTTCAGCGGCAACGATGCCGCCATTCTCGCCCAGGACCCGTCCACGCTCGATACCGCCGGGCAGGCGAATTACAAGACCGTGAGCCTGCTGCACAACGCCCCCCTGCAGATGAGCGCGCCGCACCTCGCCAACTTCTGGACGCGTTACGATTTCAAGCAAGACGGCCTCAAGGGCCTGTACATGGCAGGCGGCATCAATTTCGTCTACGACCAGACGATCCTACCCGACGGGCCCGAATCCTCGCATCAGACCTATACGCTCCTTAACGCGACGGTTGGCTACATATGGACGTGGCGCGGCCAGCGGATGAGCTTGGACCTCATGGGTAAGAACCTTACCAACGAACACTACCGACCCTCGCAAAGCACGCGGAGCCGCCCCGGCGAGTTCCTTCTTACGTTCACGGCCAGATTCTGATGTCGAGGTTGAATCCATGGAAACCACTTACTGAAATGCGGCTGCGCGTCCGACGTCTGCAATGGGCAGGATTGTTTGGTCTGCTGCTCCTTTTTTGCCTGCCATCTCTTGCGGCGGGCCAGGAGTCTGCAATAGCGAATCCGAGAAAGGTCGAAGCCGCCTTTCTCCGTAATTTTACCAAGTATGTAACGTGGCCGGCTCATGCTTTTCCCGACGATCGCTCTCCCTGGCATATCTGTGTCCTTGGCAGCGACCCCTTTGGCAGGAATCTGGAGGAGACCTTCGAGGGCCGAATCGAACAGAATCGTCCGGTTGAGATCTTTCGCGCTGATACCCTGGCTGAACTGCCGCCATGCCAGATTGTTTTTGTGGCGTATAAAATCAGTGCAAACCGCCGCGCAGCTCTTGCCGAGTTACAGAACCGGCCGGTCCTGACGGTGGGTGATGCGGCCGAGTTTCTCCAGGAGGGGGGAATCATCCGTTTCGATGTTTCGGACCACGTGGAAATAAGCGTTAACCTCGATCGGGCCCGCTCCGTTTTCTTGACGATTCAAACCAAGATGTTGGAAATCAGTCGTGAGGTCGTAACGAACGGGGCCGTGCGGAGGCGATGATGATCACATTCCAACGAATGAGCATACGCAACAAGGTTGCTCTCGAACTGTTGGGTATGGCTCTGCTGGCTTTCGTCGCGGCGAGCGTGGGGTTGGTGCTTTTTGGGCACCTCACGTTGAAAGGCCGCGCCCAGAGGATCATGGAGCCGTATGCGCAATTGATTTCTGTCGGGACGGAAACGGCGGTGGCCTTTGAGGACCCCAAACGGGCGCGGGAAATTCTCGATACGTTACAAACCAGCCCGCAGATTTTGCAAGCTGAAATCGTTTTGCGGGACGGGAGGCTGCTAGCGGAATACAACAGCGCCAACGCGACATCCCACCCCAATCTCCTCAAATCAGATGGCGTCTATTTGAACGATGACAACGCGGAATTGCTGCAGAGCCTGGGCGATGGCGCGCATTTGCATCTCGTCATGAGTCTGGACGAACTCAACCGGCAGGCACGCGACATCATGCTGGTATTCTCCGCGGGGCTCTTCCTCCTGCTGGTCGCCGCCACCCTGGGGTTGCGGTTGACTCTGCAACGAACCATCGTCCGCCCCATCTCAACCCTGGTCGAAACCGTTGAACAGGTAAGCGCCCTGGCCGACTACAGCCATCGTGTGCCGGTCTCTGGCTTTGACGAGGTGGCCCGGCTGGGCCAGAGCTTCAACGTCATGATGGAGGCGATCCTGCAGCGGGCGAATGAGTTACGCCGGCTAACCCACTTTCAGCGCACGATTTTGGACAACGTGGCCCACGGCATCGTCTCCACGACTCCCGATGGGATTATCAGCAGCTTCAATCCTGCCGCCGTGCGGCTCTTGGGTTACACCGCCGAAGAAGTGGTCGGCAAACTGACCCCTGTGTGTTGGCACGATCCGGAAGAGATCGCGCGGCGTGCCCTTCAGTTGTCTGAAGAACTGGGCCAAACGGTCCTGCCTGGATTCGATGTGTTTTCGGCCCGCCTCCGGCTCAACCTGCCGGAGGAAAACGAATGGACCTTCATTCGCAAGGACGGCACGCGTGTCCCGGTGCTTCTGTCTATAAGTGCGCTTCGAGACGAGAGCGGCCAAGTAACGGGATTAGTCGCCCTGACCTACGATATCACCGAGCGCAAGCGGGCCGAGGAAGAAATTCGCATCCTCAACCAAGAGCTCGAACAGCGGGTCGCGGAGCGCACCGCAGAACTGGAGACCAAAAGCGTTGAACTGCAGGACAGCCAAAGGGCTCTCATGCACATCGTGGAGGATCTGAATCAGAAGACGGCAGAGTTGGAACAGGCCAATGCCAAGCTCAAGGAGGTTGACCGACTTAAATCCATGTTCATTGCCTCGATGAGCCACGAGTTGAGGACGCCGCTCAATTCCATTATCGGGTTTTCGAGCATCATGTTGAACGAATGGACCGGTCCATTGAACGCGGAGCAGAAGGAAAATCTCACCGCGGTGCTCCGTTCGGGCAAGCATTTGCTGTCACTGATCAACGATGTCATCGACGTATCCAAGATCGAGGCGGGCAAGATCGACTCGATAGTCCAGGACTTCGATGTCCACGACGTAGTCATGGAAGCAGTCGAAACGATAAAAAAAGATATCGAGAAAAAA
>MGTI01000148.1:0-390 GCA_001799365.1 Desulfobacterales bacterium GWB2_56_26
GCCGCTGCCCGGCCAGGCGGTCCGGCTTGGGGTGAGGGAGCAGCCGCAGGTAATAACGCCCGAGCTTTTTGAGGCGCGCCTGACGGCCTTTCTCCGGCAGAATCCTCTCGATCT
Source organism: Desulfobacterales bacterium GWB2_56_26 (assembly GCA_001799365.1). Lineage (GTDB taxonomy): Bacteria > Desulfobacterota > Desulfobulbia > Desulfobulbales > Desulfocapsaceae > Desulforhopalus_A. The sequence continues at coordinate 115 of MGTI01000148.1, forward strand.
CTCCCGGCCGGCCCTGGTGGTAGCCGACAAGACCAGGCTCTGCGGTTATCCGCAGTATCTGCCGCTCCTAGTCCGGGTGCTGGAAGACTACGGCATGACGGTGGAATCGCTAACGGTCCTCATCGCCTATGGCACCCATCCCCGCCAGAGCGATGAAGAGTGTCGGCGGGCCTATGGCGAACTATACGACCGACTGAACTTCGTCCACCACGATTGCCGGGAGGACATTTTTGTCGAGCTTGGCACGACCACCCTGGGGGTGCCGATCCGGTTGCG
>MGTI01000148.1:601-944 GCA_001799365.1 Desulfobacterales bacterium GWB2_56_26
CAGGATCTTTTTGAGATCGAAGAGCGACTGCCGGCAAATCTCGCCATCCACGGCATCCTCGATGCCCACGGCGTCCTCTGCGACCTGCAGGTTGGCCGCGGACAGGAAAATTTTGCGAAGGCCTGCGCCATCCATAACGCGGCCTGCGCCTCGGACTCTCCCCCGTTTGATTGCGTGATTGCTTCCTGCGGCGGTTTTCCCAAGGATATCAATTTTATCCAGAGCCACAAGGCAGTGCATAACGCGGCCATGTTCGTGGGAGACGGCGGACTCTTGCTGCTCTACGCCGAGTGCCGGGACGGCGTCGGTTCGACTACCTTTCTGCCCTGGTTCAGGTTGGGCG
>MGTI01000148.1:1206-4020 GCA_001799365.1 Desulfobacterales bacterium GWB2_56_26
CATACTCTTTCATTGCGGCATTACGTGGCCGAGAATTTCCAGGCAGGAGGACAACGATGGCGACGACATATATCCTGGCCGGCTGGCTGATCGACGGCAGCGGCGAAAAGGTTCGGGAAAAGATGCTGCTGAAGATCGAGGCCGGCAGGTTTGCGGCGATCGAACAGTACCGTCCGGACAGCGGTGTGGATACCTCGCAGCTGACCGATCTCTCTCATTGCACCATCCTGCCGCCCCTGGTCGATTGCCATATGCATCTCTTCATGTCCGGGACCATCGATCAACGGGTGCGGGAGGCCCAGCTGACCGCTGGCTTCGAGGAGCTGCGGCCGGTCATGGCCCGGCATCTCGCTGACCTCTTCAGCCATGGCGTGCTCGCCGCCCGCGATGGCGGCGACCCTGGCGACTTCGCCCTCCGCTTTCGAAAGGAGATGGGGGTGCCTGCCGAAATGATTCTCAAGCTTGCCGGTCGGGCTTGGCACCGCCAGGGGCGCTACGGCCGTCTGGTTGGCAAGTGCCCGGCGGAGGGCGAGCCGCTCGATCTGGCCTTTGTCCGGGACGAGGGGTCGGTCGATGTGGTGAAGGTCATGCAGTCGGGCTTGAACAGTCTGAAGGTGTTCGGCCGGGAGACTGCCCCGCAGTTTACGCTGGAGGAGCTTGCCGGCCTGGTCCGGGTGGCCTCGGCCAAAGGCCTGAAGGTTATGGTCCATGCCAACGGCCGGGAGCCGGTCCGGCTGGCCATCGAAGCCGGTTGCCACTCGATCGAGCACGGCTTTTTCATGGGCAGGGATAACCTGTCGCGCATGGCGGAGAAGGGAACCTTTTGGGTGCCGACCGCCTTTACCATGAAAGCCTATGCGGCAAATATCGGCTCGGCAGGCCCCGCCGTCGACCGTCGGGTCGTCGAAAAGAATCTCGACGACCAACTGGCCCAGCTCGCCTTTGCCCGGGAGCAGGGAGTGAACGTGGCCCTCGGCACCGATGCCGGGAGTCCCGGCGTGCTGCACGGGGAGTCGGTGGTCGAGGAGATGAAGCTGTTCATCAAGGCCGGGTACAGCCTGCCGGAGGCGATCCGGTGTGCGACCGCAAACGGCGCCCGGCTCCTCGGTCTTGACGATTTTGGCCTCTTGGCGAAAGGACGCGCCGCCACCTTCCTGGTGGCCCGGGGCGGTCCGGCCCTGCTGCCGAGAAAGCTCGGTTACCTGGAAGGGATCTACCTGAACGGTTCGCCGAGCCCGCTGTACCGCAAAAATCCGGTCAAGCATGTGCGGGGCAGGGCCGCAGAGTAATTTCTCTCCCGCATCTTTCCTTCAGGCACAAGCCGAAATGGCTTCCGGCGTGTGCCTCCTTCCTCGACATTCTCAAAAAGCAAACTCGAAAAATTCCCCTGCCAAGCTCGGATACACTGGTGACGCCGATTACGAATAGTCGGTCATCACCAAAAACTACAAAAATGTCACAATAAATATTTAAATAAAACAAAAATGTATTGTATTCGGATCGACGGGGGCCGATGTTTCTCGCAATACATAATTTATTATATTGAAATCACACAATAAATAATCTGATTTCTCCGTCTGGCACCTCATTTGCTTTACTCAAGGCAAGGATGAACAGTGAATCGAAGTCTTGATCCAGCAATTTCTCACGACAAAGGAGGACAGGAGAGGGAGGTGGCAAGCCCAAAATCAACAGCAAATTTTGGCCGAGAAGGTTAGTAAGCCTCCCCGGTTCGACCAAAGTAAAAAGAGGCTGTCGGCAGCACACGAGTCGGCGGCTGGAGGAGAGAATCATGAAATTTGTAACGGCAATCATCAAACCATACAAACTGAGCGATGTCCGTGAGGCGCTCACTGCCATCGGCGTCAACGGCGTCACGGTGACCGAAGTAAAGGGTTTCGGCCGCCAGAAGGGTCACACCGAGATCTATCGCGGCGCGGAATATGTCGTTGAATTCCTGCCGAAGGTGAAAATTGAAGCGGCGATTCCCGACGAGTTGCTGACTCCGGCAATCGAGGCCATAAAAAAGGCGGCCAATACCGGCCACATCGGTGACGGCAAAGTGTTCGTCTTCGATCTTGAACAGGTAATGCGAATTCGTACCGGGGAAACCGGTCCCGAAGCAATTTGATCCGAGGGGAGTGATCTCATGAAAAAGTCAATTTCGTTACTTTCCGCCATGCTCATGGTGGCTTTCATTGTCAGCTTTGCCGGCGCCGCCTTCGGGGCCGACGCTCCGGTTCCCGACAAGGGGGATACGGCGTGGATGATCGTCGCCACCGTCCTGGTCTCCCTGATGACTATCCCCGGACTGGCCTTGTTTTACGGCGGTCTGGTGCGGACCAAGAATATGCTCTCCCTGCTTATGCAGGTCTTCACCGTCTTTTCTCTGTGCATGGTACTGTGGGTCATCTATGGCTACAGTATCGCCTTTACCGAAGGCAATGCCTTCTTCGGCGGTTTCTCCAAGCTCCTCCTCGCCGGGGTGACGGTCGAATCGGTGGCGGCCACCTTCAGCAAGGGTGTAGTCATACCGGAACTTATCTATGTCTTCTTCCAGGCGACCTTTGCCGCCATCACCCCGGCCCTGATCCTCGGCGCCTTTGCCGAACGGATGAAATTCTCGGCGGTTCTGGCCTTCATCGTCCTGTGGTTCACCTTCGCCTACCTGCCGATGGCCCATATGGTCTGGTACTGGGCGGGTCCTGACGCCTACACCGATGCCGATGCCGCGGCCAAAGCCGGAGCGACCGCCGGTTTTCTCTTCCAGAAAGGCGCCATCGATTTTGCCGGCGGCACCGTCGTTCATATCAA
>MGTI01000148.1:4418-5469 GCA_001799365.1 Desulfobacterales bacterium GWB2_56_26
CTTATGACCGGGATCTTCGCCAATCCGGCCCTGGGCGGCGTGGGTGTCTACGACTATGTGGCCAATGCAGTGGCCGACTACTCGACCAGCGCCCAAGTGATCAGCCAGCTCTGGGGGATCGGTACCACCCTGATCTGGTCCGGTCTTGTCTCGGTCGTCGCCTATAAGCTGGTCGATATGGTCATCGGGCTGCGGGTGAGCGAAGAAGAGGAACGCGAAGGCCTGGATACCACCAGCCACGGTGAATCCGCCTACAAATATTGATAACAAACCCTTGTGGTTGAAAGCCGCCCTCCGGTCCCGCACCGGTTGGGCGGCTTTTTTATTGCGCCTTTTACTTTTTCGTGCAACAAACAGAGCTTAATCTTTAAGGAAAATCGTTCATCGGGACAAGGAAACAAACGCCATAACGAAAAAGAGGCACAATGGACCAGATATCCGGCCACAGACAATATTCGAGTCAGGAAAATCCGCTGCAATTTACAGCCGCCTTAACCCCCATCGGCCTGCGGGTCATGCAGATCAACCTCGGACGGTGGTGCAACCAGAGTTGTACGCACTGCCATGTCGGGGCCTCGCCCTTCCGGACCGAGACCATCTCGGCGCAGGTGGTCGACCGGTGTCTGGAGATTATTGCCGCGACCCCATCCGTCGAGGTCGTCGACCTGACCGGAGGCGCCCCCGAAGCCCAGCCGGAGTTTCGCCGGCTGGCGGCGGCCTGCCGCAAGCTCGGCCGGCGAGTCATCGACCGCTGCAATCTGACGATCCTCGCCGAACCGGGTTTTGAGGATCTGGCGGCGTGGCTTGCCGACCACGACATCGACATTGTCGCTTCTTATCCCCATTATTCAGCGGCAGAGGTCGACAGCCGGCGCGGCAAGGGAGTTTATGCTCGGTCGCTGACGGGGCTGCGGCTGTTGAACGAGCTCGGGTACGGGACGAGGCGCTCGCTCTATCTCGTTCACAATCCACCTGATTTGGCCCTGGCGGGTGACCAATATGAACTGGAATGCGACTTCCGGCGCAGGCTGACGCCCGAGGGCATCGAGTT
>MGTI01000148.1:5631-6265 GCA_001799365.1 Desulfobacterales bacterium GWB2_56_26
CGGACCATTTTCGATTTTTCGCCCGAACTCTGGCTGCAGCGGACCATCCGCACCGCGGCCCACTGCTTCGGCTGCACGGCCGCGACCGGCAGTTCCTGCACCGGCAGCCTTACCTCAGTTTCGGCCCGGCGGAGAGAGGAGCGGCCGATGGTTTCGTCCCAGGAGCTTACGGTTGATTCCGCTGGAATGGATCTTGCCGCCATCCGCCGCTACTATGGCGAGATCCTCAAGCAAACCGGCGACCTGCAGACCGATGCCTGCTGCACGGTGGCCGACATGCCCCTGTGGTTGCGCCGGGCGCTGACCAACGTCCACACCGAGGTCCTCGATCGCTACTACGGCTGCGGCCTGGTGGCGCCCGAGGCGGTGGAGGGCTGCACGGTGGTCGACCTGGGCTGCGGCTCCGGCCGGGACGTCTATGTCCTGGCGCAGCTGGTCGGGGAGCGGGGCAGGGTAATCGGCGTCGATATGACCCCGGAACAGGTGGCGGTCGCCCGCAGGCACCAGGCCTGGCATGCCCATCGCCACGGCTACCGGGAACCCAATACCGAAATCATCGAAGGCTTCATCGAGGATCTTTCGGCCATTGCCGACGCCAGCACCGACATCGTGATCAGCAACTGCGTGCTCAATC
>MGTI01000149.1 GCA_001799365.1 Desulfobacterales bacterium GWB2_56_26
AAAGTGGGTATACATCAGTTCATGATCGGCCCGGATTTTTTGGGCGCCGTCCTTTCTGGTGATCGAGCCGACCCGGATGTTTTCGTCCACCGTCAGATGCTTGAAGACCCGGCGTCCTTCCGGCACCATCACCGCCCCCAGCCTGACCACCTGGGTGCCCAGCATATTGGTGATATCGTTATCGCGGAATTTGATATAGCCTTCCCGGATAAAGCCGTTTTCGGGCTTGAGCAAACCACTTATGGCCCTGAGAGTCGTGGTTTTGCCTGCCCCGTTCGTGCCCAGCAGGGCCACTATGCTTCCTTCCGGGACCTTCAAACTGACACCGCGCAACACCTGCACGATGTCGTTGTAAACGACCTCGATGTTATTGACTTCCAGTTGGTTTGCCATTTTTCGTTCCTAATACGGCGGCTAGCCTAGGGTGCGCCGTGCGCACCGTTCGTTTTTTGGTGCGCACGGCGCACCCTACGACTTGGTTGCCTTCCCCACCATTTCAGGCGGAGAAGGCCTGCATAACATCAGATCTTCTTTGTATATTCCGGGACAAAGGGAGTACCGGTAGACTTGAAAACGCCACCTTTGACGATATACAGCTGCAATGAATCGACACCGGCATGGTCGGTTTTCGAGTAGGTTACCGGGCCGACGGTGGTGCCGGGCGAGAAGGCTTTGTCGCCGTTCATCGCCTGCAGTTCTTCGTACAGGTTCTCCTTGGTGACTTCCTTGCCTTTTGCCTTGCATCGTTTGATGACTTCGGTCGCCACCTGGGCAACCATCATGCCGTTGGCATAGTTATGCGAGTTTGCGGCTTTTTCGTCGCGATTGTACTTCTTGGCCAGATCAAGTTGGGCGGTGGCGCCCGGACTCGGTTCGTTGGTGACGATGTAGGAGGTCGTCCAATAGAAGCTTTCCGCGGCCGGTCCGGCGAGAGCGACCAGATCGTTGCCGCCGGTATAATGGCAGCCGAGGAAGGTGATTTTCCCCGCCTCGCCGAAGCTTTTGGCGACGAGCCCGAGGCTGCTGGCATCCTTCAGCATAGTGGCTACCGGCGACTGAACGGTTTGAGAGATGACATACTGCACACCTTTGCTGACCAGACGCTGAAGCATGGCAGTGTTGTCGAGATCCTTGCCGTGCTCGACCACCTCGACGATTTCCATTTTAAGCCCGGCACCGACGGCCTTCTGCAGGTCCTCGACCGGTCCGCGGCCGAAGGCCGAGGGATGGATGAACATGGCAACCTTCGGCGTCCCTTCTTTATGGTTTTTCACGACATATTCCGCAAGGCCGATGGCCTGGGCGGAATAGGATGCGATCGGCAGAAAGATATAATTGGAATCGACGAGATTGCCGGCGTGGAAGGACGCCGGGATGACAGGCATTTTTTCTTCTTCAAAATCCTTTTTCAGGGCTAAAGTGCTGCCCGTCGAATAGTTGAGATAAAAGACGATGCCCTGGTCGAGGAAATCCTCAAAGTTGCGCTTGGTGATGTCGTTATTGTACTGATCGTCGCGGATCGTGCAGTTGATGGTATCCTCACCGAGCATCTTGGTGTCGTTGACAAATTGGAAGTAATCCTCGACACCTTTGGAGTAAGGATTACCGGCATCGGAGGTCGGCCCGGTGATGGCCAGCGACAATCCGAGCTTGTACTCCTTCGCCAGTGCATGAACGGGAAGTGTTACCATGGAAACAGCTGCCAGCAGAAACATCCAACTTGTCACCCTGTTCATTTTCATTGCTCCTCCTAAATAGTAGATTGCGTTTCTTTTGTTGACCAATTTCAAGAATTCATCGACCGGCCCCTTGCCGGCTACTGGTCTACATCCTCCTGAATTGATTTTTTCTAATACCGGAAAGGCCAGAGTTTCACATAGGAGCGCGCGATGCGCCACCAGTTGGCGATCCCCCGGGGTTCAAACATTAAAAACAGCACGATAACCAGACCGAAACTCAAGGGCCGCAGGGCCGTCGCCAGATTGGTGGCGGCCGTCACATGAGCACCCACCCATTCGGACAGTTGTTCCACCTGAAGATCCAAAAGTTTAATGGCCAGCGGCCCCCAGAATGAGCCATGCAGAGTGCCCAATCCCCCGACAATCGCCATGGCGAGATAACTGATGGAATGATGCAGGGTGAAGGATTCGACCCCGACCCCGCGATACAGATAGGCATGCAGGGCGCCTGCGACCCCGGCCAGAAAACCGGCCAGGGCGAAGGCGTAAACCTTGGTGAATCCCGGATGCATGCCCATGGCATCCGCCGCCCGATCATTGTCGCGAACGGCGACCAGACACCGGCCATACCGGGTGCGCAGGAGATTGCGGACCCCGAAACCGCACAGGACTATCACGACCAGCAGGGCGTAGTACCAGAACATATAGTGTTGAGAGCGCGAGACCTGGCCGGTCACCCAGGTAACGCGAGTGACCGAGATCGTCTGCCCCTGATTGAAAAAATTCATGAAATTGATGGTCCACTGAAAGATCATCTGAAAGGACAGCGTGGCGATGGCCAGATAGAGATGTTTCAGCCGCAGGGCGGGCAGCCCGACCAGGGCGCCGAAGACCGCCCCCATGCACCCGGCCAGGATGATCATCACCGGCCAGCCATGGGACAGCAGTAGATGGTTTTCGCCCAGCATACGTGAGAACGAGGCGACGGTATAGGCGCCGATGCCGACAAAGGCCGCATGGCCGATGGAGATGAGGCCGGCAAAGCCGGTAACCAGATTGAGGCCCATGACGGCAATGACCGCCACGAGGATATTGTCGATAACCAGCATGTACTTGTTGTCCAGCTCAAGAAAGAACGGCCAGGCAAAGAGCACGGCCAGCAAAAGGCCCATCGCCGTCCGATCAAGGCTGGTGAAAAAAATCCGCTGTTCTTCGCGATAAGAGGTGAAATAATTCCCCGTGGCAAGCCAACGATTCGCCGACATTTTTGTGGACCCTCCCCCCTATACCCGTTCGATTTCGTGGATGCCGAACAAGCCATGCGGCTTGAACAGCAGGATTATCAAGAGGATGATATAGGGCATCACCTCGCCGGTGCCGTTCAGTCCCCAGTTGCCGTCCAGGTACCCGCTTGCGAACTGCTGAATAAGCCCCATGATGATCCCGGCCACCACCGCCCCCAGGATCGAATCGAGCCCGCCGAGAATCACCACCGGGAACACAACAATGCCGAAGGCGTGCAGCGTATCGAAGTTAAGCCCGGTGATATTGCCGATAATCCCGCCCGCCGCGGCGGCTGAGAGCCCCGCCATGGCCCATGCGAGCCCGAATACCTTCGGCACGGAGATGCCGATGGACATCGAGGCGAGCTGATCGTCGGACACCGCCCGCATGGAAATCCCCAAGGTCGACTTTTTGAAAAACCAGGAGAAGGCGCCGATCATGGTAAAGGTGACGATTACCCCGACCATCTGGGTCCAGGAGATGGACACCCCGGCAAAGGCGATCGGTGTGGTCGGCAGAAACGGCGGGAACGAAAAATTCTCGGTGCCGAACGGCGTCAGGTAGATCAGTCCGTCAAGGATGGACATCAGGCCGATGGTGACCATGATGACCGAGATGATCGGTTCACCGATCAGGCGGCGCAGAAATATCCGCTCGACGCTCATGGCCAGAAAGAAGGTCAACACCATGCTGATCGGAAAGGAGATATAGATTGGGATGCCAGCCCAGACTGTCAAGGCATAGGTGATAAAAGCGCCGGTGGCGATAATCTGGCCGTGGGCGATGTTCAAGACCCGGCTCGACTTGTAGATCAGCACAAAACCCAGGGCGGACAGCGCATAGATCGAGCCCACCACCACTCCGCTGATAATTAGTTGGAATAAGTAGGCCATGGGCAGTCTTCCATTGTGTAAAATCGGATGGTTGTGTCGACCGTTGCGGTCTGGCCGTCCTGATAGCGATAAAAGGCCTCGACCCGTTTCTCGGTGACGTTGTCGTCGTACAGCGCCTCGTAGAGATCGTTGTACTTTTCCCGTACGAACTTGCGCCGGATCTTGCCGGTCTTGGTGAGCTCCCCGTCGTCCATATCGAGGAGCTTGTAGAGAATAGCAAAGCGGCAGATCCGGAAATGGTCTTTCTCGGCATTGCGGTTGATCTTCGCCACCTCGCCCTTGATCAGTTCGGCTACTTCCGGCTGGGCCGAAAGATCCATATAGGTGGAAAAAGAAATCCCCCTATCTTCCGCCCACTTGCCGACCACGATGGGATCGACGTTGATCAGCGCCGCAACAAAAGCCATCTTGTCGCCGAAAATAACCGCCTCTTTAATGTACGGGCTGAACTTCAGCCGGTTTTCCAGGAACATCGGGCTGAACATTTCGCCACCCTGGTTGTGCATGACGTCCGAAATCCGGTCGATCACTACCAGATGGCCATGGTCGTCGATATAGCCGGCATCGCCGGAATGGAGCCAACCACCCTCCAAAAGTTCGGCGGTCTTGTCCGGCAGCTTGTAATAGCCTGGCGTAACCGAGGCCGAGCGGGACAGGATCTCTCCTTCCTCAGAAATCCGGCACTCCGTGCCCGGCAGGGGTTTGCCCACCGTATCCGGCCGGACGTCGCCATCCCGGTGCATATAGGCGATGCCGACGATCTCGGTCTGACCGTAGATCTGCTTGAGGTTGACGCCAAGGGCCTGGTAGAAGGTGAACAGCTCGGGACCGAGCGCCGCGCCTCCCGTATAGGCCCGCCGCAGCCGGAGCAGGCCGATCTGATTGACCAGCGGCCGGAAGATGATCTGTTTGCCGAGCCAGGCGAGTACCTGGAGCCCGGCGGGCATTTTCTTCCCCGACATGCGATAGCCCGCCGCTCGTTCGCCGACCTTCATGAAATAGGCGTAAAACTTGCGATTCAGCCAGTAGGATTCGTCCATTTTCAGCCAGATCTGCGAGCGGATAGTCTCGTAGATCCGCGGCGCGCCGAACATGAAATGGGGCCCGATCTCCTTCAGGTCCTCCATGGCGGTTTCCACCGACTCCGGAAAGTTGACGGCAATGCCGGTGGCCATGGCGACCCCGAAGGAGTTCATCTGTTCACCGATCCAGGCGAAAGGCAGAAAGGACACATACTCGTCGGTCTCTTCCAGCGGATCGACCTCGGTCAGGTGCAAGCCCATACTGATATAGTTGCGATGGGTGAGCATGGCCCCTTTCGGCAGGCCGGTGGTGCCGGAGGTGAGACAGAGATGGCAGACATCGTCGGGTTTGCCTTGGTCGACCAACGTCTGGAACAGGTCTTTTTCCCGCTGGTGAAGTTCTTCCCCCAGCTTGTACAGGTCGCCGATGAACATGAACCAGTCGTCGTCCCGGTAGTCGCGCATGCCCCGCGGATCTTCGTAGATGACTTTCTTTACCTGCGGCAACCGGTCGCGCACCTCGACCACCTTATCGACCTGCTCCTGATCGTTGCAGAAGACCACGGTGACATTCAGGTAATCGAGGATGCCGCCGATTTCGTCGGGGAGACTCGTCTGGTAAATGGCCGAAGAAATCCCGCCCACCGCCTGGGCGCCGATGGCGATGAAGAGCGCTTCCGGGATGTTGTCGCTGATGATGGCGATCTTGTCTTCCCTGGCCAAGCCGATCTCCCGCAGCCCGAGGCCGGTCTTGCGCACCAGAGCGAAGTACTCGTTCCAGGTATAGCTGTTCCAGCAGCCAAAATCCTTCTCCCGCAGGGCGACTTTATCCCCGCTCGTCGCCACCCGCCATCGCAGCAGTTGAGGAATGGTGAACTGTAATAAATGGTCGGTGTTCTCCATGGAATCACTCTTCTCCGATATATGCTTCGATGACCTTGGGATTGGCGGCGACCTCCTGCGGCGTTCCGGACCCGATCACTTCGCCGAAATCAAGCACGTAGATCCGGTCGGAAATATCCATTACCACCCCGAGATCGTGCTCCACCAGCACCACCGTGATCCCCCACTCCTTTTTCAGATCGAGAATGAAGCGGACGATATCCTCCTTTTCCTCGATGTTCATGCCCGCCATCGGCTCGTCGAGCAGCAGCAGGTTGGGCGCGAGGGTCAAGGCCCTTGCCACCTCGACCCGCTTCTGCACACCGTAGCTGAGGTTGCCGACCATCTTCTTGCGATAGGGCTCAAGCTCCATGAAGTCGATGACCTTTTCCACGTAGGCCCGGTTCTCCGCCTCTATCCGTGCGGCCTTGCCGCAATAAATAACGGCGTGGAAGATTGAATAATCGAGGTTCTGATGCCGCGCGAGAAGCAAGTTGTCGAGCACCGAAAGCCCGCGGAAGAGTTCCAGGTTCTGAAAGGCCCGGGCGATGCCGATGGTGGAAATCTGATGCGGCGAGGCGTGGGTCAGGTTGCGCTGACCATAGCGGATACGCCCGCTGGTGGGATGATAAAAACCGGAGATGCAGTTGAGCAGGCTGGTTTTGCCGGCGCCGTTGGGGCCGATGATCGAGGTGATGATCCCGGGTTCGATGGTGACATCGACTTTGGTCAGGGCGTTCAAGCCGCCAAAGGTCAGAGTAGCCTCAGAAACAATGAGTTGTGTCATAGAGTTTCCAGCCGTAAATTCTCAAGGAGAAAAAAGCTTGATCGTGAAGCTCTGTCATTGACTCCAACCTACCTTACCTCCCACACTGTGGGATAAATACCTTCATAAGGATGGGTTTATCATTTATCGTACTGATAGCATACTGAAACAAAAGTGATTCATCAAGTTTATAAAATAGCGGGTAAATAGCGGGAAATAACCACTACTGTTCCATGGAAAGCAGGTGGGTTCTGAGGTTTATCTTTTTGTTTTTTATACTTAATTTGCTCCTGATGTTGTGCCGGTGAAAGAGCACGGTATTCTTGGCGATCAGCAGCACCTCGGCAATTTCCTTGTTTGTTTTGCCCTCCTTGATGAGGCTTGCCACCCTGATTTCCACCGGGGTCAACTGCACCATCCCCGAGGCCAGCTTGTCGCTGAAGGGCGAGATGATATTGCTGAGATTGGTTTCGAGAATCTTGGCAAGCGTCCGCTGCCGGGCATCCAGCCTGCCGCTCGCGAGCCGCTGCAGATAGGGGCTGACCAGCTCCTGGACATTGCGCAGCACCATTTCTCCCAGTTCTTTTTTGTCGTCCTCCCGCTGCTTCAAGAGAACCCTCAGGGCGGTGTTGACCTCTTCCAGGTGGTGGGATTGGGCTTCCAGCTCCTTCTCCCGCTTTTTGAGGGACTTTTCCGCCCGCCTTCGCTCGTCGATCTCCTGCTCCAGTTGCCGGTTGGCCTGGGCGAGTTCGGTAGTTCGCTCTCCCACCAGTTCTTCCAGATGACCGCGATAACGGTCCAGTTCCTCTTCCGCCTTCTTGCGGGCGCTGATGTCCCGCAGCGTAACGATATTGCCAAGCGGCTCGCCGTCGCTGCCCTGATAGAGGGTTGAGCTGAGCTGGACGTCGAGAACCTTGCCTTCCCTGGTCAATCTGCGGGTCTCGAACAGATTGATTTTCTGGCCGCTCTGCATCCGCTGAATCGCCGCCTTGGTCTCCGGCCAGCTTTCCGGCGGAACAAAATCGATCTGCTTACCGAGCAGTTCGTCTCGGGACAGGTGAAAGGTCTGCTCGAAGGCGGGATTCACATAGGTGGCGACCCCTTCCATGTCGTAGACGACGATGGGATCGGGCGAGGATTCGAGAAAGGTGCGGTAGCGGTTTTCGCTCTCCCGCAAAACCGCCTCGGTACGTTCACGCTCCGCCAGCTCGCGCCGCACATCCGCGTACAACCGTGATTTTTCCAGGGCGATCATGGCAAGCGCGGCAAAGCGCTCCAGGGTCGTGATGTCCTCCTCGCTGAACTGCCGGTCCGGTTCGACATGGGCAAGGCCGATGACCCCGACCACCCGTCCCTCGTTGCGGAGAGGAATGCCCATGATGGAACGGAGCTTGTCCAACCCCTTGTCGGCGATTCGGTTCGGCCAGGCCTTATAATCCTCGATCACCTCCGGCGCCTCGGTCTGCCAGACCCACCCGCCCATGCCCTGGCCTTTTACTACTCGGCGACCCAGCTGGCCTTTGAAAAAACCCATACCTACCTGCATCTCCATATATTCCTCGCCCGGTTCGAGCAGGAAAATATATCCATGGGCAATGCCGGTCAGCGATGCCGCCCGCTCCAGGATATTTTCCAGCAACTCCTCCTGGTCGAGTTTTTCTATGAGGCCAAGCGATGTCTCATGCAGGGCCTCCAGGGAAGCCTTCTGCCGGTTGAACGCCTCTTCGGCCGCCTTCAGGCGCTGGAATTCCTGCTTCAGGCTTTCCAGCTGGTCCACCAGATCCTGCGCGGAAACAACGGTATCCATAACGAATTCCCCATTTGGGCCGGGGGCGGGGACTGGGGCAACCGCTCCGCCCGGCGAAACCGGCCATCGGTCTGTTCATGGCAAGGAAGTTGCCAGTATTGCATCATCTTTCTATGCAATTTGCAACTATTTCCACCCATATTTTGCCAGGAAAAGTTTCATTTTCTCCCTGAGGGGCGATCCGACACTGGGAAATTGTTCAGGCAGGGAAAAACGGAGCAACTATAAAATAGACGCCCAACAGAACGATCATGATCCCCGCCAGGCGTCTGAACAATCTGCCGCCTTGCTGCCAGGCGCTGTTGACCAGCAGACGCTTTACCCAGGCGGTGGAACTGCCGGCGACGACGATGGGAAGACAGTGCCCGGCGGCAAAGAGCAGGATAAAAAGGGTCCCGACCACCAGTTTGTCCTGCACGGAAATAATGGCCAGGATCGGGGCGATGAACCCGAAGGTGCAGGAGCCCGACAAAATGCCGTAAGCAAGGCCGAGGACCAGGGCCCCCGGCAGGCCTTTCAGGGTCAATCGGGCCATGAGGCCGCTCTGCATCGAACACTTGGCCACGCCCAGCATATCCAGGGCAATCCAGATAAGCAGCAGGCCGACGGCTATGGTCCAGTACGGGCCGACATCGCCAAGCATTCGGCCCAAGGCGGCACAGACCACGCCGATTACGGCAATGGTAATGAACAGGCCCACGGAAAAGACCACGGCATAGAGGACCGCCTTGCGGCCTTCAACCAGATGGTTTTGGCCGCCGACGTAGCCGATGATGAGCGGAATCGAAGCCAGATGGCAAGGGCTGAACAAGACGCTGACCATTCCCCAGAGAAAACAGCCGAGGCCGCCGAGCAGAGCGCCTTGGCTCATCCAGGAATTGATGGCGAGAAAGAGCTGATCCATGGTCTATTTGACCCCGAGTTTTTGCAGCTCGTTGATGATCGTAGCCTTGTCGAGGAATCCTTCGTGCCTGAGAACTTCCTTACCTTCCGCATTGTAGAAAATCTGGGTGGGAATGAGCTTGATTCCGTATTTCGCACCGGCATCGGGATTCTCCCAGACATCGACAAAAACAATGGCGGCTTTATCCTGGTATTCCTTTTCCAGTTCTTCGAGTATTGGAGCCATCATTTTGCATGGAATGCATTTCTTCGCGCCGACGTCGACCATGGTCACCATGCCGGGGACGGGAGTCTCGGAATCTCCGGCCTCCGCTCCTGTTGCCGCAGTCGATACGAGACAGCACGAGAAAACGATGATGCCGATAAGTTTTCTAACGGAAATTCTTTTCATGAGCAGACTCCTTCTGAAAGGGAGAGAGTTGTATTTTCCACTGGATTACGAGCCATGTGCTTCGGCCAGGATGTTTGCCGCGATTTCAGCAGCTCTGCCGGTATATTGGATACAATGCTCAGTCAGCTTCTTTTCGCTGAAGGTTGCTTGACCCTCCGGCGTGCCAAGGTCGCACCCCAATAAGACGTGACAGTCACGAGCCCCGAACTCTCGCACAAACTCGCCGATGAGGCGTTGAGTTGCCACGTAGGCTGGCTGCACCGATTCACCCGGTCGAGAGCGGCCAAATGCGAGACCGAGGCCCATGATTGCACCGGTAACTGCACCGCAAGTGCCACAGGTACGTGCCATGCCACCACAGAACCCGCTGGCCATTTTGGCCAGAAACTCCTCTTCAACACCTTGGGCCCTGGCGAGGGCGAGCAGTACGCTTTCTGCGCAATAAAGTCCAGAAGCGAATGAATCTTCAGCAGTTTTGCGAACGCCGGAAGCAAATGCAGATGACATGGGGCAGCTCCAATGTTGATTGTGTCCAGTTTATTTCGGCGATTGAAGGTTCTTAAAGATACCTTTCGGCCTTCTCCATCACCTTGGCAAGGCTTGTTTCATTGACGGTCGTCTGGCCTTTTTCGAAACCGAGATCGGACAGCCGCAGATGATTCACCCGCTTGAAGCCGGCCTCTTCCAGGGATTTCTTGGCGCAGTCGAGGGCGCAGCCGTCGATTGCCAGGATGGAAACGGCAGTTTCGGCTGTTTTCATGAGGTTGCTTACCCTGCCGCCAATCCCTGCGAGGCAGGACATTTTACCCTGACCGTTACTTGACAATCTCCGCGCCGTGCGGTCGGCGAGTTCTCCGACGTCGGCCGCGCCGGAACAGGAAAATATGAGTCTCGGGCCAGTAGCCCTGCCGCAACTGCAACTGCAACCGGTCTGCATCGGTATCATGTTTTCTCCTTTTTCGCTCTATTTGAGCATTCCTTTCACTTCTGCCAGGGAAGGTACTCTCCCTATGCTCTTCACTTCGCCGTCGACCACCAGGCCCGGGGTCATCATCACCCCAAACGACATGATCTTGTTGAAATCGGTCACCTTTTCCAGGTCAACCTCGATGCCGAGTTCTTTTGCCGCAGTTGTTACTGTTTCGGCCAGCTGGGTGCATTTGGCACAGCCGGGTCCGAGAACGTGAATTTTCATCTTTTCCTCCATAGGCTTTATTTATCCGAAGAACATGCCGAACAGCATGCCGCTGATTGTTGCCATAACGATGACCAATACGACAAAAACTACCGTTTTTTTCAGCCCGAGCACAGTATTGATGACCAGCATGCTCGGCAGGCTGAGCGCCGGGCCGGCCAGCAGCAGAGCGAGCGCCGGACCCTTGCCCATGCCGTTGCCCATCAGGCCCTGCAGGATCGGCACTTCGGTCAGGGTGGCGAAATACATGAATGCCCCGGCAAAAGATGCGAAAAAGTTGGCGGCCAACGAGTTGCCGCCGACAGCCCGAGCCACCCATTCCGAAGGGATCAAGCCTTCATATCCGACCCGGCCGAGCAGCGCTCCTGCAACCAGCACGCCGATCAGCAGCAGGGGCAAAATCTGCTTGGCAAAAGTCCAGGAAGAGGCGAACCAGGCACCGCCCTCGCCCCGGTCGGTGGCGGTTACAATCGACAGGCCGATAAAGCCGGCGGTGAAGGAGATGAGCGGTTGATCCGGCAGCAGGACGGCGAGGATCGCAACCGGCACGGCCGTCGCTGCCACTTTCCAGGCCCGCATGTCGAACCAGAAGATCAGCATCAACGCCAGGGCCACCGCAAACCCTGAGGTGATGAGCCATTTGGCGGTAAAGATTGCCGCCCAGACCCCTGTCGACTCCTGCGGTTTTCCCCAGTTGGCAAAAACCAGGATACCGATCATCGCGGCGAAATAGAGGCTGGTCTGCCAGAGCGGCCGTTTCACCTCCTCCGGCGGCATGGCCATCTGAATGGCCAGCTTGGCCTTCTCCTCTTTGCGGAAGATCAAGGCCATCGAGACCCCGATCACCACACTGAACACGACTGCGCCCACCGCCCGGGCGATGCCCATTTCCGGACCGAGTATCCGGGCAGTCAGGATAATGGCCAACACGTTGATCGCCGGCCCGGAATAGAGAAAGGCGGTGGCCGGCCCGAGACCGGCGCCCATTTTGTAGATCCCGGCAAAAAGCGGCAGGATGGTGCAGGAGCAGACGGCAAGAACTGTGCCGGAGACGGCGGCGACGCCGTAGGCAAGTGCTTTGTTGGCCTTTGGTCCCAGATATTTCATCACCGAGGCCTGGCTGACAAAAACTCCGATCGCCCCGGCGATGAAAAAAGCCGGAACGAGACAGAGCAGCACGTGCTCCCGGGCATACCACTTGACGAGGTGAAAGGCTTCGATGACCGCATTGTCAAACCGGGCGGTGCCGACCGGCAGATAGAAACAACCGAGAAAAACGGCTATTATCAAGAGCAGATACTTCCCTTCTTTTTTCCAGTTCATGCGATCTCCACTTGCATGTTTGACGCAATAACCAAATGTTGGTCCAAAAAAAATCCGGCTTTACTTCAGCAGGTCGATGTGGGTCTGAGCGGTCGCCTGAATCACCGCCTCAATGCACGGCATGAGATTGAGGATACACGGAACCTTCAACCGGTAATACACCTGCTTGCCGCGTTTTTCGTCGATCACCACTCCGGCCTGCTTGAGAATGGTGAGATGCTTGGAGATGGTAGAAAAATCGGCATCGAAGTTCTCCGCCAGTTCGCAGACACACCTCTCGCCCGCAGCAAGCTGCTCGGCCATCCATAAACGGGTCGGATGCCCCAGCGCTTTCAAGACATTGGCTTTTGCTTCGATCATGGCTTTTTCTTTGTCGTTCATGTGTCTCCTCAGTTGCACGCATGGTAATATGACCAAATAACAATGTCAAGAAATAACAGGCAACCCACCGACTCCTTTTCCCTTTTATTTATATACGTCGTTTCCACCCAGCAGGGCGATCCCTTGCCATCGTCGCTAAGCTTTTCATTCCGAAAAATTCGGAGGCTGTCTTGTTGTTTTTTCGCTTGTAAATTGAATTAATTTTTTATATAAGTAAATATTAACTTAAAACTAATATTAACTATAACAGATTATTTATCTCGCCAGCACCACCGAGGCTCAATGAACATAGGCACCTTGATCAGAAAATGCCGAAAGGAACGGAAGCTGACCCTGAAGGCCGTGGCAGAAAAAGCCTCCATCTCGGAAGGTTTTCTCAGCCAGGTGGAAAACGCAGTCAATTCGCCTTCGGTGGACACCCTTATCAGGATCTGCAACGCCATCGGTGTCAACGCGGGCGATCTGATTTCCCAAGTGAGCAAACAGGAAAAGATTATCCTGATCAGGAAGGCGGAATGGGACGATATCGACCTCTCCCATACCGGCTTCGTTACTCGGCGCTTTTTCCCGCCGGAAAACCGCAACGTCATCGACTCCGCCGTTCTGGTGATCGACCCGGGAAAATCGATCCCGGTACGCAGGAACATCAAAAACGGCCAGGAAGTGCTCTGCGTTTTAAAGGGGACGGTCGAATTGATGGTGAGCGAGGAAACCCATGTCCTGATAGAGGGGGATTCAGTTCACTACTGGTCCAACCCCGACAACCAGAAAATCACCAACACCAGCAACAGCACGAGTTTTGTTCTTTGGGTGGGAACAATTTAGTCAGGAGCCTTAGTCTATCGACAAACGCCAACAACCGACCAATCAACCACAACAAACAGGAGACCGAGGTATGATCACGTTCAGTAAGCAACAGTTGCAGATTCCGAAACTCCAGAGGCCGGTATACCTTGTCACCGCGGGACAATCGAAGTTCGACCGGGCCTTCCCGGACAAGCGTACCGAGGAACTGTGCATCGACGCCTTCACCATGGCGGCCCGGCTGCTCGACATGTCCCCGGCCGATCTGAAGCGGTATCTCCACAGCTGCTATTACGGTCATTTCGCCGATCACTTCGGCGATCAGCTACTGGGCGAATCAGTCATCCACGACCGGCTCGGCCTTGATCCGCTCGGCAACGTCGGCGTCAAGACCGGCGGGGCCACCGGCGGCTCGACCCTGTGGGAAGCCATGAAAGCGGTCGCCTCGGGTTACTCCGACTGCGTGCTCGCCATGGGCTGGGAGCGGATGGACGAGGTGCCCACCGACGAGGGCAACTTCCTCATCT
>MGTI01000150.1 GCA_001799365.1 Desulfobacterales bacterium GWB2_56_26
CACTTGAACGAGCACATCAATGGTGCGATCCAGGGCTTCAAGGTGAGTATGAAGAGCCTTGCCGATTTTATAGCTATCGACGGTCTCAATCATATTACATGTCGCCGCGGCGATTTTTGTTTTATTGCTCTGGAGATGGCCAATAAAATGAAACTTCACTCCCGGTGGGATGAGATCCCTTTTGGCCTGGACTTCCTGGATATAGTTTTCGCCAAAAATTGTCTGGCCGGCATGAAAAGCCTCTATGATAGCATCCGCCGGAAAGAATTTGGAAACCGCTACCAGTTTGATCTCTTCGGGATTTCTTCCGGCTTTTTCTGCCGCGACTGCGATCTTGGCCCTGATTGTTTCGAGATTTTGTGCAATTGTTTTCATCTTCGTTGCAACTGAAAGATTTTTTGCGAATTGGCGGTGGTTTGGTCGGCGATTACAGGTAAATCTATTCCCCTGAGTTCAGCGATCTTTTGAGCGGTATACACCACATAAGAGGGTTCGTTCCTTTTTCCCCGATACGGATGTGGCGCTAGAAACGGACCATCCGTTTCTATTACCATAGAAGCAAGCGGGATGTTTTTGGCTACTTCCTGGAGTGTAACACTGTTTTTAAAAGTAACGACTCCGGGAATTGAAATAAGCATGCCAAGATCGATAATTTTGCCGGCCAGGGCGAGATCTCCCGAGAAACAATGCATGATCCCGCCGTAGTCCAAGGACTTCGCCTGGCGCAGAATGTTCAGGATATCCTCATCGGCGTCCCGATTATGAATGATCACCGGCAATTTCAGTTCATGCGCCAGATCCAATTGGCGAGCGTAATGTTTTCTTTGCACGGCAGGATCGGCGTAGTTTTTATAATAATCCAGGCCGATCTCACCGAATGCGACGATGCTCTGGCAATGGTCGACGTAGAGTCTCTCAAGGCTTGCATAGTCATTATCCTGCAACCCTTCGACATCATGGGGATGAACGCCAATGGTCGCCGATAATTGTGGATATTTGTCCGCAAGAGCGATAGCCTTTGCAGAACTCCGCAGGTCGATGCCAATGGTAACGATCCTGTCCACACCTGCCTTTATAGCCCGCTCGAGAACCTCATCGAGATCTTCGGCAAAGGCATCCATATCCAAATGGCAGTGGGTGTCGATGAAACGGCAGTCCTGTGTGTCGGGAGTAAAAATATCAGTGGAATTCATGTGGTACCTCCAGCGCTTCTATATCAGAAATGCCTTCACAGCGCAATCGCCATCCTTCACCCTCCGGTCCCAAAAAAGAGAACCGACTTGAAGCTGCTTTTCAAGCCAAAGCCGTTGGGGAAGGGATAGAGGGATAGATTTGTTATAACAACAAAAAATAAGTCTTCATATGACTTTCATTCTATCGTATAGTAAGTTTGATGCATAATCTGTCAAACGTGGAAACGGCTGATGTATCATGGATTTCGGGTTTAATAGAGACAGCCATAGCCTGCAAGAAGTTATTCTTTCCACTTTCTGCATAATTATGATAAATCAAGTCGTTGACCGACTGCCTCCCGTTGAACGGGGAAAGTCGTGATGATGTAGATATTTTTAAAGCTGATACCAGCAACCAAAAATTACAATGAGGTTTGTGGCATGAATTATGGGATTGTCAGTCAAGAACAACTCGAACAGATAGATCTGTTGTTGTCGGAGAAGTTGATAAAGCTTGGTGTTGATTGCGTTATTATCATTGATATGGCTGGTAATATCATTACTGCCAAGGACAACGGTGAAAGCAAATACGATGTCTATTCATTTGCTGCACTTGCCGCGGGCAATTTTGCGACCGTCGATGCCATGGCCAAACTTGTCGGGGAACAAGAGTTTTCATTACTGTTCCATAAAGGACAAGAGTCCAATATACATTTCAGCAAAATTGATGATGAATTGCTGCTTATCTCGATGTTCGGCAGAGATATCTCTCTTGGCTTTCTCCGACTTAACGTCGTTGATGTTATTGAAAAGATAAGAAAAATATGGGAAAAGAGATAGCGGGGGGTGAGTCTCGTAAGTCTTCGTTTATTCAGCATTACGTTCAATGAGTATTATCTTTGTATTGATCATCAACAGGGAGTGAAACGTTGAGCTTCATCAACTTAAAGGACAAAATCGTTCAAGTAAAGATAGTGTATTATGGACCCGGAAGGTGTGGAAAAACCACGAACCTCGAGTACATCAATCGGACGTATCGCAAGCAGATTGTTTCGGAAATGGTCAGTTTGAAAACACATGGAGACAGGACACTTTTCTTTGATTTTTTACCCTTTGACATGGGGCAGATCAAAGGCTACGACGTGAAAATTCAGCTTTATACGGTGCCCGGGCAGGTGAAATACAACGCCACTCGGAAACTCGTCCTGCGGGGTGTCGATGGTATTGTCTTTGTGGCCGATGCAATGGAAAAACAGCGCGAAAAAAATATCAGATCGTTGAACCAATTGCACGAAAATCTGCAGTCATATAAAGAAAGTATCTTCAGGATTCCGCTGGTGATGCAATACAACAAGGTTGATCTGAAAGAACACGGGATCCCAATACTGCCGACTGAAGTGTTGGAGAAGGATCTGAACAGCAAGCTGAAAGTGCCTTACTTTGAAGCAAGTGCGATTACTGGCTACAATGTTGCCGCGACATTGAAGAAAATTATCTCTTCATCGGTCATTTCTATACAGAAAAAATTACTCTAGAGAGAAGCTGTGGTGAAACAGGATATTGAAAACCAATATGATGATGATCTGACTTTAGGGACTGATGAACATGACGATTCGTACTACACCGACGCGGATGATCTTTTTGAATTCTCGACGAATGACGAATCACCTATCAGCAGGTTGAAAAGTCTCGTATTATCAATCGATTGGGAAATCACAGATGAAGTCCTCCTGCAATTCAACGAAGAATTGATCGATCTCAGAGGCATATGGGCAGGTAACAGCATCAATCTTGTCTATGTCCAGGCTTTGGAAAAACTCAGCAAGTATATCTATCAGAATAAAGCCAACTCCCACCCGAATGCCATAAAGCTTCTTCTCACTCTCTACTACAATCTAGAGAAGATCGTATCTTCCGAGGATCTTACCGAAACCCAAAAGAAAGAGATTCTGCTTGAGGATGTGAAGAGATTTGAAACTCTTAAGCGTCAGATTTCCCAGAAGTCGAAACCTGCTCAAGTCGTACCGTCTGTCCGTCCGCAAGCCGCAAAAGTCACAAAGGAAGATGCGCCCGAAGATAAGCTTTTACACCTCAAGGCAATTGTGCTTGGCATTGACTGGGAAATCACCGATCAAGATTTGAACAATCTTCGTCGGGAAGTTATCCGTCTCGAACAACAATTTGCCGCGAGTAAGCCAAAGCTCATACTTTTACAAGGCATTGGCACACTCGGCGCCTACATCAAAACCAAGAAGAGCAATGCTCATGCCGATGCGTTCAAGGTCTTGCATCTCTTTTATGAGAGCCTTGAGAAGATCGTGAAGACGCCGATGAGTCATGAAGAAGAAAAAGCGATTCTTTTCCCTGCAGTTGGTAAATTTAATGATTTCAAAGCACTTCTTGGTCCAACCATCTCACCCGAAGCGATCGGCAGGGAGGAGGACGAAGAGGAGGATGAAGAATTTGAGGAGAGCGGTTCGGGCGAAATAGCACCTGCCCTGGCCGATGTTTCTGACGAGGAAATAGGATTCCAGGCCGACGAAGAGGCCAAATCATTAGGGATAGACAGTACGGAAGGAGTAGCCGGCCATATTGATAGTTTCTTTGGCGAGAGTGTTCCGCCACCTGGTGCGGATCGCGTGGATTTTTCTATAGGCGATTCCAGTGAATTAGCGGCTAAAAAGAAGACGTCCGCGGCAGGGGTGCATGATGCAGCTGTTACAACCTCGGTCGAGAGGGATTTTGCGCTGCAGGGTGTCGATGTCGAAGCAGATGACGAAGAAGAAGATGCCAAAGGGTATAAACCTGCGGTAGCAGCCCTTGCAGACGCGGAAGATGATGCGGTTTCCGAATGGAAAGAAACGTCCGATGACGCAGAAGGGGAATTGGCCCTGGCAGTAGATGACGAGCACCTTGCAATCCCCACCTCCGATGAAGATATCGCCAAAGCAACCGATTCGCTTTTCCCGGATGCTGAAGTGCCATCATCAGGGAAAGAGTATGGCGGTATAGACAGAGAAGTTGCACTTCAGGGAGTGAATGTCGAGACCGAGGCGGATGAGGATTCCGATGAAATTTCCTTACCCATGGACGGCGAACAAGTCGCTCCGGCTCTGGTGGCGAGTGAAGAAGAAAGCCTCTTTAGTGCCACAACCCTGGAAAGCAATATTGCGGGAGACTTAAATGAGGAAATCGCGGGAACTTTGGATGACCTGTTCCTGGACGAAAAGGTCCCTGCTTTCATAGCGCTTGAAACTGCTGTCAAGGAAGATTTCATAGATGAGCCGATCCGGGAAGAAGCACTTGAGGAAACTGACGTCGAATCGATCCATGTAGAGGATCAAGAATCGGTCGAGGAGGTCGATACTGAGAACCCTGAGATTCCGGCAATCCAGGAAGAGGAGGATCTGAGTCTGTTCTTCACGGGAAGCGATCTCGAACAAAGTGCCGAAGAGAGTGCTGCAGTCGATTCTCTTTTTGAAAGTCTGGAGGCTGACCTCATCGATGAGAATGAAGAGGAGCCAGCTTCTGCTGAAATCGATACGCCGGCAGAACCGCTTTTTGTACAGGAAGAACATCCTGAAGAAGCAGGCAGGGAATTTCCGGCATTTGCCGCTGAAGTCACGCTCTCCGAAGAAGGGGCACCTTTACTGCAGGAAGAGGTCTCGCCTGCTGAAGAAGAGATTACTCTCGTTGAGGAAGAGATTTCCCCAGCCGAAGAGGAAATTTCTCTTTTTGAGGTAGAGGGTGACCTTGGTGAAGAAGACTTCTCGATAATTAAAGAAGAAATTCCAGCCGCTGAAGAAGAGATTGCTCTGGTTGAGGAGCCTCCTGTAGCTGAAGAACTGTTTGCCGACAAGGATACGGACTTTCCTGTTGAAGAAGAAATTTCTTTTTCTGAAATCTCAGCCGCTGAAGAGGAAATTTATCAGATTGAAGAGGAAGTTGCTCCGGGCGAAGAAGATTTCTCAGTCGAGGAAGAGATTGTCCCGTCCGAGGAGGAAACAACTCTCACAGAAGAGATCTCGTTACTCGAAGAGGAGACTTCGCCTGCAGTCGAGATCTCTCCGATTGCGGAAGAAATGTCTTCTGATACTGAGCAATTAATTGATGAATCCTTGCCGGAAACCGATTCTGAACCGTCACCTTATCCCGCCGAAGAGATTTCTTCCCTTGCCGCAACAACTCTCCCGGAAAAAGAAGTGGAGGAAGAGGAAGTCGTATTCCAACTGGTGGAAGCAGAAGCTGAACCTGTTCCTGCTCCAACGGTTGCTGCCGCTCCGGAAGAACCAGAATTTGCCTTCACCGATGAAGTTACAGAAGATCTGTCGCCGGCATTTCCTGAACCTGTTCAGGCGGAGGAAAGCGTATCCTTTACCGCTATGTCGTTCACTGGTGTTCCAGGTGAAGTGCCCATCGATCCGCTGGCCGGCCTGCGTGGTTGCATCGAGTCTCTCGGCATAGAACTCAATGATACAATAATCAATGGCCTCTTTCAGGAAATCAACGACTTGCGGCAGAAATGGTCGAACAGGCCTCTGGAGAAGACCTTCCTGCAGCTGTTGTCGACGATCACCCAGCATATCGATCGGTATCGATTTGAGGCCAGTTCGGACGCGCATAATCTTCTGCACTCCGTCTTTACGGCCCTATCGGCCAGACGGGAGGATGACATGCACTACAATCAGGAACTGCTTCTGGTGGAATCCCTCAAGGTGCTGGAATGGCAGCAGGGAATGTTGACACGCCAGGCAATGCAGAAAGGCTCCCAATTGATGTTTGCCGCGCCCGTCCGAACGGAAGTGGAGGAAGTCGGCAGTGTTGCCGTCGATGCCCAGCAGGATTTCGATCAATTGCTGGAGGAGTATCAAGAAGACGAAGAAGTCAGGCCTTCAGCCAATGAGCCGCTTGAGGTTAATAGCGGGCATCAGACCGGCCTCGGCAGGGAATCGGTTGCCGCCGAGCTGAAACAGGAAATCGCAACGTTGCGCAAGACCCTGCAGCAGGAAATCGCTGAATTGCGAAGCGAGCTGAAAGGCAGGTAGAAAAACCAACCCTGACAATAGTTCACCCAGGTCACTTAGGGGCTGTCTTCCGAGAACGCGGAGGCAGCCCTTTCTTTTTTGCGATTCAACGGAGCCAGGCAACGCAGGAAAGAACGGCATTAACTCCCAACAAAAAAGCCATAACCGCCAAAAAAATCGATTTTTTACTTCCTCCGGGATGGGCTGCGAATAAAGCGATCAGGAAAATTCCGGGCATTGCCACGCCGGCCAGAAATGGGTGGATGTAACGCAGCAGTTCCTGCAGTCCGAGGAAAAACCAGGGGCCGGCAATGTATGTAGTGCCGAGATGTTCCGGTTCAAGGGGCGCGGAGACAAAAATCGAAAAAATGAGCATTGCGGCAATCAGGACTTTATGGTCCTGGACGTTTACCCTGTATATCCGCAAATGGCTCCATGCGCAGAGCAAAAGAGAAAAATCAAATGTTATAACATGGTGCACATACACCTTTCTCAAGCCACTGCCGGATATTGAAAAAAACAAGTTGTCCAGCACCTGGCCCAGCAGCGGGATCGTGTTGATGA
>MGTI01000151.1 GCA_001799365.1 Desulfobacterales bacterium GWB2_56_26
TACTCCGCATTGGCGCTGCTGGCCCTGTCGATACCTTGCGCTGTCTTCTTCGGACAAACGGCGTCACCCTGGATTCTGCCGGGGCTGATAGTGGCATTCCTGGCCTTCGGCCTGATGCGAAAAGTCCCCATTTACGAGGTCTTTGTCGAAGGTGCCAAGGACGGTTTTCAAGTTGCCCTCCGCATCATTCCGTACATGGTGGCAATACTTGTGGCCATAGGCATGCTCAAGGCAAGTGGCGGACTGGATGTGATGGTCCGCACCCTGGCAACTTTTACCACTGCAGTCGGGTTGCCGGCCGAGGCTCTTCCCATGGCCTTGATGCGCCCTCTCTCCGGTTCGGGAGCATATGCCATCCTCGCTTCCGTTATAAATGATCCGGCAATCGGTCCCGACAGTTATACCGGCTATCTGGTATCTACCCTGCAGGGTTCCACGGAAACTACTTTCTATGTGCTGGCGGTTTATTACGGCGCCATCCAGATCCGCCGGGTGCGCCATACCCTGGCTGCCGCTCTGACGGCGGATGCGGCGGGAGTTATCTTTTCGATCATTGCCTGTTCGCTCTTTTTATCTGCTGTGTAATCGGTTGGGGGAGGGGAGGAGGATCTTCCTCATTCCCCGGCGCGGATACTTTTCAACGTAATATTCTAAAAAGAAGCACCAGGCCGATCCAGAAGAACGCCGTAAAACCGAGCCAGAAGAAGATCTTCATCGCGCCGTGGAAACGGCTGTCGAATCTGGAAGCCGGCTGTCTTTTCACCAGGTCCGGCAAATCCGAAGAATCCTCCGGACTCAGGAGGAAGACAACGTAATCGAAAAGGAGCCTGAAGAAACCGGTCGATTGTTGGGGTGATATATTGTGTGTTTTC
This sequence comes from Desulfobacterales bacterium GWB2_56_26, assembly GCA_001799365.1. Classification (GTDB taxonomy): domain Bacteria; phylum Desulfobacterota; class Desulfobulbia; order Desulfobulbales; family Desulfocapsaceae; genus Desulforhopalus_A. Next base: position 873 of record MGTI01000151.1, read on the forward strand.
ATGGTTGCAGAAGATTACCCGCTCTGCTAAAGAACTAACAGATGCAGATAATCACATTTACGACCATAACAGATCGAAGGCAATGAGCGACCAGGCACCTTCGGCATGTTTTCGCTATCAACTGCTCGCCACTGAACTGGAAAACCAGATCAATGGCGGTCTCTACAAAGCCGGCGATCGCCTGCCCTCCTTGCGCACGCTGCAGTCGCGGACAGGTCTCTCCGTATCGACCATCAACCAGGCCTATATCGAGATGGAGAAACGGGGTCTGGTTGAACCGCGCGAGAAGTCGGGATTCTACGTCCGCCCTTTGCTGAAGAACTTTCCGCCGCCGTCGAAGGCAATCCCGACGACGGCCGGCCGACCCCGCCCGGTAACGATCGGCTCGGAGAACGAAGCAATCCTGGCGATCCTGCAAAACGAGGATGTGACTCCCTTCGGGGCCGCCCTGCCGTCAGGTCAGCTCCTGCCGGTAAAGCAACTGGCCCAGTCCGCGCAGAAGATTTCCGCCAGGTATTTCAGGGGATCGGGGCTCGATTGCGGGACCGTGAGCGGTGTCCCCGAGTTGAAGAGACAGATAGCTGGCCGGACCATCGGCATCGGCCGGCATATCGACGAGGAGGACGTCGTTGTCACCCATGGCTGCATGGATGCCATCCAGCTTTGCCTTAGGGCGGTTACCAGGGCAGGCGATATCGTCGTCACCGAATCTCCGACGTTTACCTGCTATCTGCAGCTGATCAGGGACCTGGGACTGCTCGCCCTGGAAATTCCGACGGATCCTGTCAGCGGCATCGATCTTAAGGCCCTGGAGAAGGCACTGCGGCACAACCGGGTGTCAGCCTGCCTGCTCAACCCGACTTTCCAGAATCCAGTGGGGTTCGACATGCCGGCAGAGCGGAAGGAACAACTGGTGCGGATGCTTGGGAAAAAAGAGATCCCCATCATTGAGGATGATATCTTCGGCGAGCTGTACTTCGGCGCTACCCGTCCTCTCTCCCTCAAATATTTCGATACGGCGGGGCTGGTCCTCTGCTGTTCTTCCTTTTCCAAGACCTTGGCCCCGGATTTTCGGGTGGGCTGGGTTTTGCCCGGACGGTTCAAGGATCGAGTCGATCGCCTGAAGACCAATGCTTATACCGTTCTCTCCAAGCTTCCCCAGCTCATTCTCGCCGATTTTCTAAAAAACGGACACTATGACAGACACTTGCGGAAGATCAGGACTGCCTTCAAGAATCAGGTGTGCTGCACCATCCAGGCCATCGGCCGGTCCTTTCCCGAGGGGACAAAGCTCTCGGCGCCGTCCGGGGGGTATATCCTGTGGGTGGAACTCGACAGCAGGATCGATGGCATGGAGCTCTTCAACCTGGCCTGGGAGCAAAGGATATGTGTCGTCCCCGGAGCGATCACCACCAACAGCGACGGCTCGAAAAACTGTATTCGAATCAGTTGCGGTCATCCGTTCACCGAGAGATCGGAAAAGATGATTCAGGCGCTCGGTCGGATAATTGCCGGCATGTTGGAGTAATGCGGTTTCTTGTTATAATATGCGAGATTAATAAGAATATTCCAGATGTTGGACGAGAAACTTGATTGCCTCTTCCACATTTCAGCCCAATATTTTTCTCAACAATCTTGAAAAAAATGACAGTTTATTCGCTTTTTGTCCCTCCGAATCGTGCCCATGATGAACTTCTGATGGTAAACTATCCGCACTTTTCTTGTTCAGGTCATGGTATGACTTGACATTAAGGACCCGGGTCTTGCCGACGTCATAATCATCGCGGACCTTTGATGACGCCTTTAAATGATCTGAGCAATCGAAGATAAGTTTATGATTGCCTATCAGAATCACATCGTTGTGCCTGAGGATATGAATGGCGATTTTTTCCTCGTTGACGAAGGTGCCATTGGTACTGTCCAGATCCTTCAAGATAAAGGTTGTTGCAACTGGTTCGATCCGTGCATGGTTGCCGGAAACGGCCGGATTATCAATGACGATATCGTTGCTGTGTCTTCGTCCGATAGTCAAGGGTTGCCTTTCTGCTATCGGGTATTCGCGAATTTTAACATCTTTGAAGCAAAGGGTAATTTTCGGCATTACAAGTACTCCAGGCAGTGAACAAATGAGGTGATATGGGTTGCGGACCGGCACCTACACGGTTTTCCGTGGGCCTGCCGCTGGCTTAAAACTAAGTCAAATTGATATCTTCAGTGTCTTTTCATCATCGTTCCTCCTGGCATCAAACGATAGCATGACTGAGGGACCAAATCCTCTAGTCTTCAATCCAAATTCCCTGGACTTTCTTGCCCATTGCGCCAACTCTTCCTTGGTTGGAATGATTGTTGATTTCCAGCCTCCTGCGAAATCTATTCTCTGCGTGTTCTTACCTTCCCTTCCCATAAATGAGCCAGTAAATTTTTGACGATACTTGTGCCATTCATCTTGACACATCACCTCAATAATATAATCCAGCATAATGGGAAATAAATCGAACGCCGAAATTTGTTCCTGAGTCAATAGATGTATTTTTTTATTCAGTGATTTTTCTTTTTGTTTTAATCTAATGCAATTCTTGTAAATTTCTATTTCAACAGCCAACTTTAATTTCTTTTTATCTTTAATTGAATTATTGGCCTTTTTAGCAATATATAATCGTTCTTTTAAAGCCAAATTTTGCTTCAAAATATCAATTGTGGACTTGTTCAAGTATTCGATCGACGTATCGCTCAGTTTATAGTTTCGATAATCATCTTGAATTCGCTTAAGTTTCATTTCGATTTTATCAGAAATTTTCATTTTTAGAGTATCGGGCATGCAATATTTGATTTCCTTTAATTTGATGCGATATTCCAAGCTTTTTTTCTTTAAGTCTCTTTTTGCCAAAGCCCAAAACTGCCATGAATGACCTTTAATTTCTTCGTCTGAAAGATAAAAAAATTTCTCAATCATTTCTGGTGTTACTTCTGCGCCAGGGTGGTTACGTACGAAATCACAATAATTATTGGCTACCCTCGTATCAATTTCCATATTTAAATTTAAAATATAATCTCGCGCATCATCAAATAAAGTTAAACCGATATTAGCTTCAAACATCATTGCAATCGTTGCATACCAGTCCTGTATATGTAAAATTTCCCCAACATTACTTTCTCCATAGATCTCTTTTAATTGGCTGACGAATAATAGGTTTGATACTGTCATGTTGCTTGGCATTCCTGCCGGTACAATTCCTTCAATATTTTCCGAACCGATATCTCCTCCTGTTTCTAGATCAATTACTCCTAATTCCATGTTCTCCAGGTCAGTAATAAAAAGATTATCAACTTTCAGATCCCTTAAAACCAAACCCATTTCTTTTAATTTCACCAATAATGCCAACAGATTGTTTCCGATCATTTTCATCTTTCGTGAACTGTATTTAAAGGCAAGCCAATTCACTTCCCGATCAAGTATTTCCGAATATCGTTTAAATGATGCTGAACTCCAAACTGTTGTATTAATCAAGCTGTTAAGCCTACTTAATAAAAAATTCTTGTCAAAATTGCTAATTTCCAAAAATGAAGATTCATCAATCAATTCTCCAAGGGTATTAGCGATAAAGAAATCTCTTCTTTTGGAATGATCAAGCGACAGAGAAAATTCTTTTAACAGAGAATCAACTCTGATACAGAAACTTTCATACGTTTCTCTTAAACCACTGTATATTTCATTAAGACTTTGTTTCGGGCCAATATTTTTATAATCACTGAGAAAAGTAAGTCTGTCGTCTTTATGTATTAAATTTAAATCTCTTTCAACAATGTCTTTTTTTATTTTGACCAACAGTTCTTCGTGATAAAATTCTCGAACAACTTTCCCTAAAAACGGTTCGTCAAGAAATTCCATAAAAAATACAAAGCTATTCCCAATTTTAAAATGTTTAATAAATTTATTCTCGGAATTCCGCAAAATTTTCATATAAGCATCTTCTATTTCACAAGAAGACATGCTTTTAGCAGAATTAAATTTATGCAGATGTTTCATCGCTGAACTCACACAAGGAACCACTACTTTAATTCCAAGTTCTAGTAATTTCTTGGCGAGCATACGTTCATGAACAACAGCATCCAAATAAGCATTAATTTCAGTTATAGGTTGTGGAGGAATTTTAACTACAATATATTTTCCTCCAGGATCTGTTACTTGATAACATTCACTTTTAGCGTTAATTCCACTCAATTTATAAACAGTAAAACGTTTTCTTTTTGCTTTGCCCAATCCCATAAATTTTACTTCATAGGTATATCCTTTGCCTTTTTTATACAAAACATGAGAACTATCAAAGGAAATGTTGCCGACTATTCCTTTATGGTCGAGATTCGCCACGCAACGGACGACATCTTCAGCCCGACCTGCTTCGGCAGGCGCCTTAGACAAATGATGAGAACTCGAACTCTGATAATGAACAATAATTTTAGCTTGTCGCAAAACGTTCCCTACACTTCAAGTATTTAACTGTCTAATCATCTCCATCCTCAGCAAACCTTAACGATGCTGGGGATAGGATTATCTTAGTGTACCTTAGTTAGTTTAAAATTAAAAAGCGAACTCAAGAGATAACGCGCTAAATGGTTTGCCGACTTCTGGATATGCATCTCGGATCGAGTTTTCACCGTTGATGATGTCGAGTCACGCAAAATAGTGCGTTTTACCTGTGTTTTTAACATCTCCAGGTAATTATAGCGCTGTGGATGTGTCTGCACAATTACTAAAACCGTTGATCGACTTCCATCAGGGACCTAGGGCTGCTCGCTCTGGAAATTCGACGGATCCCGTCAGCGGCACACATCCATCTTGCGATCCTGGAGAAGGCGCTGCGGCACTACGGAGTGGCCGCCTGCCTGCTCGACCCCCTTTTTACGTGGAAATTCCGATCGTCGGAATCAGCTGCTTCCTGGACCGGCATCCGGACGTCGCGGATAATCTGTTTTCTCTATATCTGTTTGAATCAAACTCATACCCTGAGCTTCTCCAGAGTGGTCTGGCCGCACAGGCGGTGGCTCGGATGAGCAAGGGATCGACTTGTCCGGTGACTTGTCCGGCAACTTGTCCGGCAACTTGGTCCCGACTTGGTTCCGACGACTGGACCCCAGGCTCAGACGTTTTCCTCCGGATCGTCAGCACAAAAAAACCACCATCAAGCCTGATTTCAGGTTCGGCAAGCCCGGCGTCCCTGCATCGCCGGATCATATCGCGGATACGGTTCCCATGCGTTCGATGTACTTGGTCAGGTACATGGGCTCGGCAAGCAGCGGGTTATGAGGGACGGATGCATGCGGGCCGCGCAGCTTTTCAAGAGTCAGGGTCGGCGGCAGGGTGCCGGGATTCTAGATTTCAAGCCGATCACGAAAGAGCATGACCTGGACGCTGGCATTGCTGGTGTAGTCGCGATGAACGACGACATTGACGATGGCTTCGGCAACCACTTCCTGGGGAATTTCGTATTTCGTCGGCGCCTGGGTGCTTTCCGCCCGTGTTCCCACCCAGAGGTCTATCTTGGAGAGCACGAAATCCTTGGCCTGATCGACGAGATCGAAAACCGTGCCTTTGTACACCTGATACGAAGGAATGGGTTTTGCCACTTCATAGCCGTGAAAATTGGCGCATTTCACCTCGGAGGTGATCAGAAAACGTTGCGGCTGTTTGCCGAACAACAAGATGTCACCATTGGTCGGCCGGCCCTTGTCGAGCAGGTTGAGATGCACCAGCACCTCATGAGGCGGCGTATCTCCCGGCAAGGGGAATTGCGGCCGCGTCGGGCAAACACGAGAAAACGGTTGATCTTGTCTTCGTCAAGGTCAACCGCTTGGTAAAGATCAGCGGCAGGATGAAATCTTTATATTTCGGTGCATCTTTGGCACCACGGTTGGAACATGCCGCATCCCAGATCCAGGATTCGAGGGATTTTCCATTGCTTTAATTGTTTGCCATCTGTGTTCGGTCCTTTGTTTAAAGCGCCTACAAGTAATTAAGTAGTTCTCTGGATACGGGCGAAAATGAGTTATACAAGAAAGCTTCGAAAGGTGTTTCTAGAAAAATATCATAATATCATGGGATTATAATCATGATAGACGTGTTGATGTCAATAAGAGAGAAGAGAGTGCGCCGGACTTATGGGCAGGATCGGACGGAGCGCTTGCAAAAATAGGGATTTTTGTTTTTCGCTTCGATTGAGATTCCCTGTTTTGAGAAGAATGAGAGATCAGCGGGGTGCGGCGGGGGATGAACGGGACATGCCGATGGGCATGTCCCGGTACAACTATTTGCTGAGTGTTCTGCTTACCGCATCCTTCCAGCCGTTATATTTCCTGATGCGAATCTCTTCGGCGAGTGACGGGGTAAATCTTTTGTCCCGTTTCCATGAGTCTGCGAACTGCTCGGGCGGCGGATAGATTCCTTTGTGGAGGCCTGCCAGGTATGCAGCTCCCAGGGCGGTGGTTTCGAGGATGACCGGGCGGTCGACGGGGGCGCTGAGGATGTCGGCGAGGAACTGCATGGTGTAGTTGGAGGCGACCATGCCGCCGTCGACGCGCAGTACCGTTTCGCCCATATCCGGCCAGTCGCCTCGCATGGCTTCGAGGAGGTCGCGGGTCTGGAAGCAGACCGATTCGAGGGCGGCCTTGGAGAGTTCGGCGGGGCCTGTTGCGCGGGTTATGCCGAAGATGGCGCCGCGGGCATCAGGGTCCCAGTGTGGGGCGCCGAGGCCGGTGAAGGCCGGGACGAGGTAGACGTCCTGGTTGATGTCGGCCTTACGGGCGAGTTTGCCGGTGTCGGAGGCGGATTCGATGAGGCCCATGGCGTCGCGCATCCACTGGACCGCGGCGCCGGCGACGAAGATCGAGCCTTCCAGGGCGTAGGTGGTTTTGCCGTTTAGCCGGTAGCCGATGGTGGTGAGCAGCCGGTTGTGCGAGCGGACAGCCTGGTCGCCGGTGTTGAGGACGATGAAGCAGCCGGTGCCGTAGGTCGATTTGATCATGCCGGGCTGAAAACAGGCCTGGCCGACAAGCGCCGCCTGCTGGTCTCCGGCGATGCCGCCGACGGGGATGGCTGCGCCGAGAAGGGCCGCATCGGTTATACCGTAGTCGGCGGAGGAATCTTTCACCTCGGGTAAAAGCGAGGCGGGGATGTCGAGCAATTCGAGCAGTTCCTTATCCCAGCAGTTGTCATGGATATTGAAGAGCATGGTCCGGGAGGCGTTGGTGGCATCCGTCGCATGTTCGCGGCCGCCGGTGAGGCGCCAGAGCAGGAAGGTGTCGATGGTGCCGAAGCGGAGCTTGCCGGCATTGGCCTTCTCCCGTGCGCCTTCGACATTATCCAGCAGCCACTTGATCTTGGTGCCGGAAAAATAGGAATCGAGCAGGAGGCCGGTCTTCTCGGTGATCATCGGATCATGGCCGGCTTCGCGGAGTTTGTTGCAATATTCCGAAGTCCTGCGGTCCTGCCAGACGATGGCCTTGTGAATGGCCTTGCCGGTATCCTTGTCCCAGACGACCGTGGTTTCCCGCTGGTTGGTGATGCCGATCGCTGCGATCTCGGTTGCGGCGAGCCCCGCCTTGTCCAGGGCCTTGCGGCAGGTGCCAAGCGTCGAACTCCAAATTTCCTCGGGATCATGTTCCACCCAGCCCGATTGGGGGAAAAACTGCTGGAATTCCAGCTGGGCGACGGCGACGATCTCGAGTTTATCGTTGAAGACGATGGCCCTGCTTGAAGTGGTTCCCTGGTCGATGGCGAGGATGTGTGAAGGCATTGGGGGTCTCCTTGGGAGAAGCTGTCAGCTGGTACAGTGTAAATCTTTTGGAGCTTTACTTACAATTGAGGATTTGGGGCAGTTCCTCGGCGGCCCTTCCGGGCCGCCACAAGCTGAGAGCTGAAAGCTGACCGCTGACAGCTCTCTTTTTCATCACTTCTTCGCAGCCGCCCAACTCTTGACCAGCTCGTCATAGTCGACGGTCTCGCCTTTCGGCTTCTCGTTGGCCACTTTCGCCTTGGGCGAACCGGGCAGGTTCAGCCAGTAAGAGGGATCCTGCTCCTTGTTCAGCTTCGGCCCGCATTCGCCCTGGATGCCGGCCTTCTCCAGACGCTCAAGGACTTTATCCTGCTGCATGGCCAGCGAATCCATAGCCTCTTGGGGGGTCTTGTCGCCAGTGACTGCATCGGCTACGTTCTGCCACCAGAGCTGGGCGAGTTTCGGATAGTCGGGCACGTTGGTGCCGGTCGGAGTCCACTGGACACGGGCCGGGCTGCGGTAGAATTCCACCAGACCGCCCAGTTTCGGTGCGCGCTCGGTAAAGGATGCATGCCAGATGTCGCTCTCGCGGATCGGGGTGAGGCCGACATGGGTTTTCTTGAGGCTCACGCTCTTGGAGATGACGAACTGGGCATACAGCCAGGCGGCCTTGCGGCGATCGGTCGGGGTGGATTTCATCAGGGTCCAGGAACCGGCGTCCTGATAGCCCAGTTTCATCCCTTCAGACCAGTAGGGGCCGTGGGGGGACGGGGCCATGCGCCATTTCGGGTTGTCTTTTTCGTCGACGACAGGCGTCCCGGGTTTGGCCATGTCGGCGGTAAAGGCCGTGTACCAGAAGATCTGCTGGGCGATGGCGCCTTGGGCGGGTACCGGGCCTGCCTCGGAGAAGGTCATGCCGGCGGCCTCGGGCGGGGCGTATTTTTTCAGCCAGTCGATGTATTTGGTCAGGGCATAGACTGCGGCCGGGCCGTTAGTCGCGCCGCCGCGGGAGACCGAGGAGCCGACCGGACGGCAGCCGTCGACCCGGATGCCCCACTCGTCGACCGGAATACCGTTCGGGATGCCCGCATCGCCCGCGCCGGCCATGGACAGCCAGGCATCGGTGAAGCGCCAGCCGAGCGACGGATCCTTCTTGCCGTAATCCATATGGCCGTAGACCCGTTTACCGTCGATTTCCTTGACTTTTTCCGAGAAAAATTCGGCGATGTCCTCGTAGGCCGACCAGTTGACCGGTACGCCCAGTTCATAGCCGTAGAGTTCCTTGAACTTGGCCCTCAAGTCCGGTCGCTTGAACCAGTCGTAGCGGAACCAGTAAAGGTTGGCGAACTGCTGGTCGGGGATCTGGTAGAGTTTGCCGTCCGGGCCGGTGGTGAAGGACTTGCCGATAAAGTCGTCGACATCGAGCATCGGGTCGGTGACATCCTTGCCCTCGCCGGTCATCCAGTCGGTGAGCGGCACGACCTGCTGATAGCGGAAGTGAGTGCCGATCAGGTCGGAGTCGTTGATATAAGCGTCGTAAATATTCTTGTTGGATTGCATCTGGGTCTGCAGTTTTTCGATAACGTCACCCTCGCCGATCAGGTCGTGGGTGAGGTTTATCCCGGTGATCTCCGAAAAGGCCTTGGCAAGCGTCTTCGATTCGTACTCATGGGTGGTGATGGTCTCCGAAACCACCTTGATGTCCATGCCCTTGAAGGGTGCGGCGGCTTTGACGAACCATTCCATCTCTTTCAGCTGATCATCTTTCGACAGAGTCGAAGGTTGGAATTCGCCGTCCACCCACTTCTTCGCCTCATCCATCCCCGCTGCCGCAGGACCCGCCATCAGGGCGACCAATGCTGTTGCCGTTACGAGCTTTTTGATCATCGAATTTCTCCTCTATTGTTTTGCGATTATCCTGCCACCGGGATGCTTTGGGGCAGGCCGTAACACCAGAAACACGTCAAAAACGATGCAACTCCTCCCGTTATACCCATCTGAAGACGCCAACTGCGTAGACACAGGCTATGGCGAAGGCCCACCACAGGCTGAGGGCGTCGCCGAACAAGGCCAGCCAGATAATGTGGATAAAGGCTGCGCCGAGCAGGGAGACGAACAGCCGGTCCCCCCGGGTGGTTTCAAAGCGAAGAATGCCCAGCCGCGGCGAGCCGCCGGGATTTCTGATCTCCCAGACGGTCAGAGTGACGAGCAGGCAGAAGATGATGAGAAAGAATGCGGCGGTAGGCGCGGTCCACGCCATCCAGTCGAAATTCATAGCTTTCCTCCTTAGACCCGACCAAGGGCAAATCCCTTGGCGATATGATTTCGGACGAACCAGATGACCAGCGCCCCCGGCAGGATGGTGAGCACGCCGGCCGCGGCCAGCACCCCCCAGTCGAGGCCCGAGGCGGAGACGGTCCGGGTCATGATGGCCGAGATCGGTTTGGCGTTGACCGCGGTCAGCGTCCGCGCCAGCAGCAGTTCCACCCACGAAAACATGAAGCAGAAGAAGGCGGTGACGCCGATGCCCGAGGCGATATTGGGGATGAAGATCTTGACGAAGAATCTCGGCCAGGAGTAGCCGTCGACGAAGGCGGTCTCGTCAATCTCTTTCGGGATGCCCGACATGAATCCTTCCAGGATCCAGACCGCCAGCGGCAGGTTGAAGAGACAATGGGCGACGGCCACGGCGATATGGGTATCGAAGAGACCGATAGACGAGTAGAGCTGGAAGAACGGCAGGGCAAAGACGGCGGGCGGCGCCATGCGGTTGGTCAGCAGCCAGAAGAACAGGTGCTTGTCGCCGACAAACGAATAGCGCGAAAAGGCGTAGGCCGCGGGAAGGGCGAAGGTGACTGAGATGACCACGTTGATCGAAACGTAGATCATCGAATTGATATAGCCCGAGTACCACGAGGCGTCGGTGAAAATCACCCGGTAGTTGTGCAGGGTCAGGTTCTGCGGCCACAGGGTAAAGACCGACAGGATCTCGTCGTTGGTTTTGAAACTCATGTTGACCAGCCAGTAGATCGGCAGGAGCAGAAAGACGATATAGAGAACGGGAATAAAGTTCTTCAGGCGCATTATCGACCACCTCCGTTGCTGCTGTTTTCGCCGATGTTGCTCATTACTGTGTAGAACACCCAGGAGAGCAGCAGGATGACGAGGAAATAGACCAAAGACATGGCGGCGGCGGGGCCTAGGTCGAACTGGCCGACGGCCATTTTCACCAGGTCGATGGACATGAAGGTGGTCGAGTTGCCGGGGCCGCCGCCGGTGATGACGAAGGGCTCGGTATAGATCATGAAGCTGTCCATGAAGCGAAGCAGGATGGCGATCAGCAGCACCCGCTGCATCTTTGGCAGCTGGATGTAGCGGAATACCGACCAGCGCGAGGCGCCGTCAATCTTCGCCGCCTGATAGTAGGCGTCGGGGATCGAGCAGAGTCCGGCGTAACAGAGCAGGACGACCAGGCTGGTCCAGTGCCAGACATCCATGACGATGACGGTCAGCCAGGCGGCAATCGGATCCTGGGTGTAATTGTAGTCAATCCCGAGCGAGGCGAGACTGTGGCCGAGAAGGCCTATATCGACCCGGCCGAAGATCTGCCAGATGGTTCCGACCACGTTCCAGGGGATGAGCAGGGGCAGGGCCATGCTGATCAGGCAGACCGGCACGCCCCAGCCCTTTCTCGGCATGGCCAGGGCAATGACGATGCCGAGCGGCACCTCGATCGCCAGGATAATGCCGGAGAAGAGCAGTTGCCTGAGAAAGGCCGCGTGGAAGCGGTCTGAATGGATGAGTTCCTTGAACCAGTCCATGCCCACCCAGAAAAAGACGTTGTTGCCGAAGGTATCCTGGACCGAGTAGTTGACCACGGTCATCAGCGGAATGACGGCGCTGAAGGCCACCACCAGGAAAACCGGCAGGACCATGAACCAGGCCTTTTGGTTGGTTTGTTTGACGATCATCGCGGCTCTCCCGGGACCAGTTGGTCGTTGACATAAATATTGGTGTGGTCGATATCGAAGACCAGCCGGGCGTTGTTGCCGGTCATTCCGGAAAGCTCCGGCATGACGACGTTCAGCTCCCGGCCGTTCAGGCCGACCCGGACGATCTTATGGCGGCCGATATCGTCCACCTTGACGATGCGCACCGGCACGCCTTGTCCCTCCGGCGGGTTGAGGGCGAGGTATTCGGGCCGGATGCCGAGTTCGATCTTGGCGCCGGCCGGGATATCCCGATAGGTTCGGCCGAGGACGATGTCGTGGCCTTCGACCACCGCCCGGTTGCCTTGCAAGGTGCAGGGGGCGATATTCATCCCAGGCGAACCGATGAAATAACCGACGAAGGTGTGCTCCGGCCGCTCGAAAAGAGCCTCAGGGGTACCGACCTGGACGATCTTGCCCTCATACATGACGATCACCTCGTCGGCGAAGGTAAGGGCCTCGGTCTGGTCGTGGGTCACGTAGATCATGGTGAATTGGAACTGCTTGTGCAGATATTTCAACTGCGAGCGAAGTTCCCACTTGAGCTGCGGATCGATGACGGTGAGCGGCTCGTCGAAGAGGATGGCGTTGACGCTCTTTCTGATCAGCCCGCGGCCGAGCGAAATTTTCTGCTTGGCGTCCGCGGTGAGATGCTGGGCCTTGGTGTAGAGATTTCGTGAAAGGCCAAGCATTCCCGCTAGTTCGATCACCCGCGGCTCGATCTCTTCTTTGGTCCGACCCCGGTTTTTCAGGGGGAAGGCGAGGTTCTCGAAGACCGTCATGGTGTCGTAGATTACCGGAAACTGGAAGATCTGGGCGATGTTGCGCTGCTCGGTCGGGAGCCTGGTGACATCCTGGTCGTTGAACAGCACCTGTCCCCTGGTCGGAATGAGCAGGCCGGAGATGATATTCAGGAGCGTCGTCTTACCGCAGCCCGAGGGACCGAGGAGGGCATAGGCGCCGCCGTCGCGCCAGACGAGGTCGAGCTTTTTCAGGGCGTAGTCGTCCGGATTATCCGAAGGACCGTTATAGGAATGGGCGATATCATTCAAGGTTACTTTGGCCATGCATTCTCCTTTTAGTACCTTCACGAAATCCATTTCTTGTTTTTTGAAATGAATTTCGTGAAGGTACTTATCCCGTTTATCGGGGCTAAGCGCCGGCTACCGCTTCCGGCGTGACCACCAGGGCCCCGTTGCGGTCGTAGACGTAAAATTTGCTTGGATCGAGAAAGATCTCGATGGTTTCGTCGATATCGATGTTGTGGATGCCACGGGCCAGAAGGACCCAGCGGACCCCGGCCACGTCAACATGGACGTAGCTCTCCGAGCCGGTGATTTCGGTCACCGCCACCTTGGCCTTGACGGCGATGTCACGGTCGGAATGGCGGTTCAGCGAAAGGTGGTGGGGCCGGAAGGCGATGGTGTAATCGTCGTCGGGCAAGTGCGGCAGGGGGCCCAGCAGCGGCACCTCCACGTGGCTCTTGTAGAGCATGGTGTTGTTCAGTTTCGTCACCGGCAAAAGATTCATCGGCGGGTCGGAGAGGGTCTGGGCGGTGATGAGGTTTCGCGGCCGGGAAAAAACCTCGATGGTCGGACCGAACTGGGTGACCCGCCCCTGGTGCAGCGAGGCGGTATTGCCGCCGAGCAGCAGGGCCTCGGAGGGTTCGGTGGTGGCATAGACGAAAATGGCGCCGGTGGCTGAAAAGATCCGGGGCAGTTCCTCGCGCAGTTCTTCGCGCAGTTTATAATCGAGGTTGGCGAGCGGCTCGTCGAGGAGCACCAGTTCGGCGCCCTTGACAAGCGCCCGGGCAAGGGCCGTGCGCTGCTGCTGGCCGCCGGAAAGCTCCTGGGGGCTGCGGCGGAGAAGCTTTTCCAGTTTGAGGAGAGCCGCGACCTTGGCCACCCGTTCCTTGATCTCCGCCGCCGGCACCTTGGCAATGCGCAGCGGCGAGGCAATGTTCTCGAAAACGGTGAGATTGGGGTAATTGATGAACTGCTGGTAGACCATGGCCACGTTGCGTTTCTGCACCGGGACGCCGGTCACGTCGCGGTTGTCGACGTGGATGGTGCCTGAAGTGGGCTGGTCGAGGCCCGCCATCAGCCGCATCAGCGAGGTCTTGCCGGAGAGCGTCGGGCCGAGCAGGATATTGAGGGATCCTGCAGTAAAGGTGAGGGACACGTCGCTGATGTGAAATTCCCTGCCGACTTTCTTACAGACATTGCGTAGCTCGAGCTGCATTTTCCTTTCTCACTCCTCGGTTTCGAACGCGGGTGGCCCGGCCGAAACCTTCTCTTTGATGTATTCGTCCAGTTTTTCCGCTTCCCGGCGGGTAAGGTAGAGACCCAGTCTGGTCCGCCGCCACAGGACGTCCGCGGCGTTTCTCGCCCATTCCTTTTCGATCAGGTAGTCGACTTCGAAGCCGTAGAGCTCGGCGCCAAAGGAAGGGCCGAGATCCTGGCCATCGCGGACTTTCGCGGTCATTGCCTGCGCACAGGTGCCGTAGGTTCTGACCAGACGGGCGGCAAGGCTTTTGCTTAATACCGGACAGCCGCCAAGAAGACGGTCGATTTCCCGGGCATGACCGTCGGTGGGGAAATCGCCGCCGGGCAGATGCGCCGCCTCAGTCCACGGCTCGGACATCCGCGGCAGCAAGGGCGCGAGTTTCGCCAGCACCGATTCCGCGAGTTTGCGGTAGGTGGTGAGCTTGCCGCCGTAGATGGAAAGGAGCGGCGCCTCGTCCCGGCCGGTATCGAGTTTTAAAACATAGTCGCGGGTGGCGGCTTTCGCCTCGCTTTTGCCGTCGTCAAAGAGCGGCCGGATGCCGGAAAAGCTGGAGACCACATCGGCGGGTGCGAGTTCCCGGACGAAATACTCGGAGGCAGCCCGGCACAGGTAGGCGATCTCGTCCTCCGAGATGGCTACCTGGCCCGGATCGCCGTGGAAGTCGAGGTCGGTGGTGCCGATCAGGGTGAAGTCTTCTTCATAGGGGATGGCGAAGACGATCCGGCCGTCTTTATTCTGGAAGATATAGGCGCGGGCGTGGTCGAACATTTTCGGCACCACGATGTGGCTGCCTTTCACCATGCGGATATGTTCTTTGGTCTCGCTGTGGGAAATGTGGGTGAGCAACTCGTCGAGCCAGGGACCGGAGGCGTTTATCAGCACTCGGGCGGAGACGGTAAAGTCCCTGTTGTTCGTCTGATCTCTGAGGTTCAGGGTCCACAGCTTGCCGCTGCGGGTCGCCGACAGGAGTTTCGTGCGGGTGCGGATCGTCGCGCCATGCGCCGCGGCATCCATGGCATTCAGCACCACCAGCCGGCTGTCCATGACCCAGCAGTCGGAATATTCGAAGCCCTTCACGAAGTTCTTTTTCAGGCCCTGTCCGGCGATGTCTTTCTTGAGGTTGACGGAGGTAGTGCCGGGGAGGAGCTTGCGGCCGCCGATATGGTCGTAGAGAAAGAGGCCCAGGCGGATCAGCCAGGCCGGGCGCAACCCCTCATGATGCGGCAAAATGAAGCGCAAAGGGCGGATGATATGG